>JBMOHR010000291.1:0-3651 GCA_049317745.1 Ignavibacteria bacterium | reverse complement strand
GGGGACAGTGTAACTATATCCGCTAAAAGTAATAAAAAGGAAGTTAGTATTTCTGTGAAGGATACGGGTATAGGTATGGATGACGAATTGAAGAGCGAAATATTCAGAATAGATAGGAAGACCGGCAGAAAAGGTACGGGAAACGAACCAAGTACAGGATTAGGATTAATTCTGTGCAAGGAGTTTGTGGAAAAAAACAATGGAAGAATAACCATAAACAGCGAAGAAGGCAAAGGAAGCGAGTTTGTAGTGAGTTTTCCTGTTATCTAAAGAATACAATCAGCACTTGTAATAAAGTACAAAACCCCCGCCCTCCTTCCTCAAGCTCCAGCTTGGGAAGGCATCCGAACAATCAATTCTCATAATCCAAATCATCTATAACAATTCGTCCTTTTATCCTAAGATAATAATCTCTCGCAGAACTTAATTCATATTTCTCAACATCATTAGCCAGCCCTCTCTTAACAGGATTGAAATGTATATAATCACTTTTCTGCCTGAACATATCATCAGAAATAATAGCCTTCGGCATAAATCCTTCCTGCCAGACCTGATATTTTGAATAATACTTATAATCTTTCTTATTTACCTGAAACTGCTCTAATATATCATTGCGTTGAAGATCCTGGTATGTTTGTATTATCCTTTTCGCAGTGAAAGATTTAATAGATTGAATGACCTTTACTAATTTATCGCAATAACATATAAGGTGAAAATGTTCAGGCATAATCACATAATTGTATATCTTTAAATCCTTATTCTTCTGAGAATATACTAATGCTTCTATTAATGCATCCGTATTTTGTGAAATATTAAAGGCAGGTATCCAGCCAATTATTGTAGACGTGATAAAATAACAGTGCTCATTATCTTTAACTTTATAAGTTGTTCTCATAATATTTACTATTTATAACAACCTGCTAAACGCCTTCCCAAGCTGGAGCTTGTGGAAGGAGCGGGCAGTTTTGAGAGGGTTAATACCCCTCATTCCTACTTCACCAGCAATGCCTTAACAGTTCTCGAATACTCTGCTGAACTCATATTTATATAATATATCCCACTGGCAAGGTTACCCGCATCCCAGTTTACTCTATACTCACCTTTACTTTGATTTCCTGACAATAACGTGCTTATTTTCCTGCCTGTTACATCATATATATTAATGCTGATATTAGTACTCTTTGGAAGCGAATATTTAATAACAGTCTGCGAATTAAACGGGTTTGGATAACATTCGCTTAGTCGGTAAGTTTCGGCTGTTTCGCCTGTCTTTATTATGTTTGTGATTGGTGGGAGTGTCATTGCCATCGCAGATCGTCCGTGTGTCCACGCGACTAATTTCAAACTTGGCAGATGGAACGTGAGGTCGTGAACTGGTACGGAAGAGGGAAGTCCTCCTCCGAGTATTGCCCAGTCAGTGCCGTCGTTTGTTGATACCATTACTCCGTAATCTGTTCCTGCATAAAGGTTAGAATATTTTCTCGGGTCAATTATTATATCGTTTACGGGTGCGTCGGGCAGGTTGCCTTTTTTAGATATCCAGGTATTTCCGTAGTTTGTGGTTTTATAAATATGAGCTCCTGTAGAGTCAATTTTATAACCTGAAAGAGTGACGTAACAAATGTTTGCAGAGTCTGGATGAACAGCAAGACGGGTTACCCATCTGTTTGGAAGACCTGCGTTTACTTTTGTCCAGTTCGTTCCTCCGTTTGTAGTTACCCATACGTTTGCGTCGTCTGTGCCGCAGTATAGAACGTTTGGGTTTGATTTCGATACATCGAGTGTGGTTACAGTTCCGAGGTTTGCTACGTGAGCATTTGCCATATCAGGACTGATAGCCAACCAGGAAGCCATTCCGTTTGTAGATTTGAATATTTTATAAGTACCGCAGTACATAATTAACGGATTTGTTTTATCCATAATGTATGGTGTTGACCAGTTTGTGTATGTGAGGTCTAATCCTGATGTTCCGCTGAGGAATGAAGCACCACCGTTTGTTGAACGGACAAGGTAACCGTTTTGGGAAGCAGCATACATGTTTAAAGGATTTACGTAGTCGTACATTGTATAAAATCCGTCGCCTCCATTTTCCTGAAACCAGTTCATTCCGCCATTGCTCGTACGAATGCAGCCGTTATCCTGTGCACCGCCCATTAAGTCAACTGGATTCTGATAATTTATATCACCTGCATAGAATTGAGTTATTGGAAGCGTGAGGCTTGCACCCCAGGTAGAACCTCCGTTTGTTGACCAGTCAATTCCGCCATCGTTTCCGACAACAACGTAATTCGGGTTTGATAATGAGAAAGCAACTGCGTGCTGGTCTACGTGAGATTCACCAGCATAGTTAAAGCTAGTTCCACCGTTTATTGAGTACATCATGTCGAGTCCGCCGCAATAAACTATATCGGGATTAGTTGGATGAACTTTACATATACGGTTGAACCATGCGTAATTGCTGGATGGAGCAACAGTGGTGCTTTTTATACTCCATATATTCCCGCCGTCTGTGGATTTATAAAGCCCTTTGCTGTTTCCGTTTGCGTCTGCGAGAAGTGCATAGACAGTGTTTGTATTGCTTCTTGCGATGTCTATTGAGATTCTTCCAAGAGTTGGGTCGTTGTATGGAAAACCGTTATTGACGGCAGTCCAGTTGACGCCTGAATTGCTTGAAACATAAAGAGCAGACTTCACTCCGCCGTATTTAATGTAATCCTCGCGTCTGAGTCTTTCCCAGGCAGCGGCAAAAAGTTTGTTAGGATTCGTAGGGTCTATCGCAACATCAACTACTCCAACTGAATCTGAAATGAACAATGTATTCGTCCAGTTAAGTCCTCCGTTTGTTGATTTGTACAATCCGCGTTCTAAAGTCTTTCTTCTTGTAGCGCCGAGAACGGCTGAGTATATTTCCTGAGTGTTGGTTGGGTTGATTGCAATATTTCCTATATTAAATGAATTCGGCAGTCCGATAAAAGTCCACGACGTGCCTCCGTTCGTTGACTTATACATACCAGTACCGGGATAGTGGCTTCTTAAAGAATTAGCTTCACCTGTACCGCAGTATATTATATTTGTGTTGGTTGGGTCGATTGCCAGTGCTCCGATTGACGAAGTATTCTGATTATCGAAGATGCTCGTCCACGTAAGGCAAAAGTTTGTCGATTTCCATACGCCGCCGTTGGCGGAACCTGCATAAACTATCTGCGGATTAGCCGGGTCGATTGCAATAGTAGTGATTCTTCCTTCTATGTTAATGGGTCCTGCGAGTGTCCAGTTAGAGTTAATTGATTTATCTCTGGGCATGTAATTCTTTACGTATTCGAGTGATTGAAGACGTTCGGAATAGGGGATTTCGTCAAAGGGGTATGCACGCTGCATTTCGAACCAATCGTAACCGGGGGCTAATTCCTGTTCCTCACTTTCGATGTTATAATTGAAAGAGAAATATAGAACGGGTATGAGAACTATGCAAACGGCAAAGATAAACTTTTTCATGCTGATAATATTGTTTGAGTAAAATTAAATAAATCTGAGTGGATAAGAAAGAGATAAGCAAAAATACCAATGAATCGGAATTAGAAAAGCAAGAAACTTAGGAATGGAACGCGGATGACGCTGAAAGAGCGGATTAGAAGAAGAGATTGCACACTG
>JBMOHR010000290.1:0-3661 GCA_049317745.1 Ignavibacteria bacterium | reverse complement strand
CTCGGGTACATTCCATTCAGAAGCCGGGATTTCTGATTAGCATTTCTGGATTTCTGCTTGGAAAAGAATTAGGTCTTATCTCTTAAAATAGTTTTTAAATACTTCATTTATGTATTAAATATATTAAAGATTTTAATTAAATTAAATTTAGATTATTTATGATTGAAAAGTAATAAAATCGGATAATTTATAAGATTATTGTTTCTGGTTTAAGTTCGTATAAAGTGTTTTTGAAAATGATGTACTTTTTTAAAACATATAAATTCAGAAAATGAAAAAACGTACTTTCCTCATTCTATTTATGATGGGCAAATTAGCAATTTCACAAACAGGATGGTATTGGGCAAATCCAACACCTCAAGGAAATAATCTCACCGTAGTAAAATTTGTCGATGAAAATACCGGTTTCTCTTACGGAGCAAACGGTTCATTTTTAAGGACGACTAATGGAGGACTTAACTGGACTTGCAGAAAAATAACCCCACTTCGTATAAATTCTATGTGTTTTATAAATTCAAGTACCGGATATATTTCAGCAAGCGCATGGTTCTTAAAAACTACTAATTCCGGATTAAACTGGTTCAATGAAACAAGTTATGCACATGCTGTTTTCAATGATTTGTATTTCATAAATGAAAATACCGGTTTCGCAGCAGGTCCCAATCTGTATTATACTTCAAATGGAGGAAAAAATTGGACATCGAAAATGTCTGGATCAGGGGCAGGATTATTTGAGGCAATTTGTTTTATAAATTCAAATACCGGTTTTGCTGTTGGTGGTAATGCTCAAATAATAAAAACAATAAACGGTGGTAATAATTGGAATTTAATTAATTACGTTTATTTAGGTGATGATTATCAAGGAATTGCCTTTGCTGATTCTATCAATGGATTTATAGCTGAAGGCTACGGAAAAATTCTTTCTACAGTTAACGGAGGTAATAACTGGAATACAATTTTAAATGAAGTTGGTGGTTTTTATTCGGGAATTAAGTTTTTAAATCAAAACACAGGTGTTGTATACGGATACTCTTCGTTTGGAGGTATTTTGCAAACAACAAATGGAGGTATAAACTGGATAGGTAACCCTAAAATTGGATATCAGGTAAATTCCGTAGACTTTATTAATAGCACTTCGGTTTTTGCTGTGGGAGATGACGGAAAAATGTTTAAAAGCACGAATAGCGGATCAAATTGGGATACAATATCAAAAAGCATTAGCGGTTATATTAATAGAGTAACTTTTGTGGATTCGCTTACAGGATGGATGGCAGGAGAAAGTATTTTGAAAACAACAAATGGTGGGGTCAACTGGTTTAAACAAGTTAATATGACAGCGCATGGAATAAAGGATTTGTATTTTATTAACAAAACAACAGGGTTTGCAATAGGATACTACAATGAAAATGATTATTTAATGAACTATTACAGGACAACAAATGGCGGGACGAACTGGACATCGGTTATTGATTATCCGATATACGGTAATTTTGATGGAGTTACAGCGATATCAAAAGATACAGTGTTTTTTATATCAAGAAGTGTGGCCACTCGTTATGGTAATGTCTATCGGTCTGTCAACGGTGGTAGTAATTGGGCATTAATGCAATCATTTACAGAACAACAATATGGTATTAGATTTACTGATTTCGTAACAGGTTATGTTTGTGGAAGAGCGGGGC
Source organism: Ignavibacteria bacterium (assembly GCA_049317745.1). Taxonomy (GTDB): domain Bacteria; phylum Bacteroidota; class Ignavibacteria; order Tepidaquicellales; family Tepidaquicellaceae; genus CAIKZJ01. Next base: position 1,979 of record JBMOHR010000290.1, on the reverse strand, counting down.
AGTTATATAAATCTACGAATGCGGGAGTAAATTGGTTCGCATTGCAAAGTGGAACTTTAAGTAGTTTGTTTAGAATGCAATTTCTTAATTCAAATACGGGATGGGCTTATGGTTCTTCAGGTACTATAATAAAAACAACTAATGGCGGAAATAATTGGGTTATACAATTATATGATGCTAGTAACAATATCTATATTAACGGTTTAAATTTTATAAACCAAAATACGGGTGTTGCAGTAGGAGTATATAATTCAGATTCGGTTCTTACTTATCTTACTAGCAATGGAGGCGGGAGTTGGAATTATGTGTCTAATATTACGAGTAATTTAAAAGATATTGCATTCGTTAATCCAAGTAGAATAATTGCAGTCGGTAACAGTGGTAGAGTTTTGTATAATAACACTCAGGGATATTCAGTTCCAAATGCACCGAACCTTTTATCCCCTTATAATAATTCAACATTTGTCTCTTTGTATCCAAACATGGACTGGTCAGATGTTCAATATGCAGATTCATACAATATTCAAATATCTAAGTCTATTGGATTTGACACTCTTGCGTTAAACACAAATGTTGTTACTGTTTCAAATATGCAACTTGGATCTTGCGTGTTGTACAGAGGTTCAACATATTATTGGAGAGTGCGGTCAATTAATTTTGTTGGTGCAGGGGAATGGTCTCAAATTTATAAGTTCACCACTAAAAATACTTTCACCGGCTGGAATCAGCAACTCGGTCCCGATACAACAAGTAATAATTCCGTTTTTATGGTGGATTCATTAAAGGGCTGGATTGCTGGAGAAAAAGGAAAAATACTAAAAACAGAATCGGGTGGAGATTGTTGGTATCCTCAAGTGTCAGTACTTTCTAAGAATTTAAACTCAATATACTTTCTTAATTACAATACGGGATGGTCAGTTGGTGATAGTGGTGCTATCGTTAAAACAACGAACGGTGGTAATTCATGGACAAATTTGTCTTTGCCAATTACTGAAAAGCTCAAGGCTATTACTTTTGTGTCTAACGATACAGGTTGGATAGCTGGTAGTGATGGAAAACTATTCAGAAGTACTAATGCAGGTTTTAACTGGGAAGCGAAAAATATAGGAATAATAACAAATATTAATTCAGTTAAATTTATCAATCCATTTATAGGATGGATTTGTGGTGAATCTGGAACTGTTCTCAAAACTATAAATGGTGGTGAAAATTGGTCTGTATTACAAACAAATATAACTTCAACACTGAATTCAATAACTTTTACTGATAGTATAAATGGATGGGTTGTTGGCCAAAGTGGTTTAGTATTAAAAACTATTAACGGAGGTGTTAACTGGTTTGTACAAAATAGTTTGGTTACATCTAATTTAAATCAGGTTTATTTTTTGAATGCTAATAGGGGTTGGATTGCAGGTGATAATGGATATCTTCTCGGCACAAAAACATCTGGAAGTGATTGGCTAGTTCAGAAAAAAATTGGTGTAAATAAAATGAATGCCGTTTCGTTTTCTAATATTGAAAATGGTTGGGTATGTGGGGGTGGTGGGATAATCTACTATACTCAAAATGGGTCATTGATTACAAGTGCATTGCAATCTAATTTGGAAGTTCCATTAAATTTTAATTTAAAACAAAACTACCCAAATCCTTTTAATCCATCAACCAATATTGAATATTCAATTCCCAAAGTATCATTAATAAAATTAATCGTCTATGATGTACTTGGAAGAGAAGTAAGAACGCTTGTGAGTGAGGTGTTACAACCCGGAAATTATAAATCTGCATTTATCGGTAATTCGTTAACAAGCGGTATCTATTTCTATAAATTAATAGGTGATGAATTTGTCCAAACTAGGAAAATGGTTTTGTTAAAATGAGATTATTTGAATAATCATTACGGATTTCTAATACAGAATTAGCAACTTTCGGAACATTTCACGGTTTAATATTGTATAATAACTAAGAATTGAATATTTTTA
>JBMOHR010000289.1:0-3665 GCA_049317745.1 Ignavibacteria bacterium | reverse complement strand
GGCATTTCCACTGGTTATATTAAAAGGGAACTTTGGTTCCCTTTTTGCGTTATTACCAAAATATTGCACACTGATAAAAAATGAAAGAACTGATCACCACTGATTAAAGAAATAGAACGCGGATATTCACGGATTTGACAGATTAACACAGATGTTTTTCAGGCAAAGAGATTTACAACCATAACACTAAAACACAAAAAGAGCCGGATTGTGGTAAGTTGATGAGACGTATAATTTATGTGAGAAAGTATAAAGAATTGTATAATAAAAAAAGGGGACTTGCGTCCCCTTTTTAAATATCCTATTTGATTGTTATCTTTTTCTTTTACCCATTTGTTTCTGCTGTTCCTGCATTCTTGTCATAAACTTTGAGATTATTCCCGGTTTAGCAGGTTTCTTATCTTCTTCTTTAGGCGGTCTTATATGTGTGGTATAATACTGCTGACCTATCGATAATAAGTTAAAGATGAAATAATAAAGGTTCAGTCCTGCGGGGAAACTGAAGAATAATAAAGTCATCATTACAGGCATAATGTAAACCATGCTCTTTTGTTTCGGGTCTGTTATTGTCATCTTTTGCTGAATGAACATTGTGATACCCATAAGTGTTGCAAGACCTGAAATCTGGTCTATTCCGAATATTGGAATCTTAAATGGCAGATTGAAAAGTATATCAGGTGCTGCAAGGTCCTTTATCCACCAGATGAATTCTGCCTGTCTTAACTCGATGGTTGAACGGAACACTCCGAACAACGCATAAAGTATTGGCATCTGCAGAAGCAGAGGCAGACATCCACCCATAGGGTTTATGCCTTCATCCTTATAAAGTTTCATCATCGCCGTGTTCAGTTTAGTCGGGTCATCTTTATACTTTGCTTTTAACTCTGTCATCTTAGGGTTCAATGTAGACATCTTGCGCATTGAAGTCATCTGCTTCTTAGTAAGCGGATTTAAAACTATCTTTAACACTATTGCGAATATGATAATTACCAGTCCCCAGTTCGGTATGAACATGTGTAAGAAATTAAAGAACGGAATTATAGCATACTGAGCAATAGGTCTTACGAGCCAGTCGAGAGAGAACCTCATTGTCTTTTCGAGGTTCATATCGTAGGCTTTCAGAATCTTATAATCGATTGGAGTTAACAGTATTTTAAATGATGATTTTTCGAGAACATCATTCTTAATATCCATTTTAACTGCAACTGAGAATATACCTTTAGAACCTTCATCCGGAAGGTGAATCTTGTTACCCGTTAAATATGCACCGTCTCCTTTGCGTGACGATGGGATTAAGAAGACACCAAAATACTTATTTCTTGTAGAAACGAAATCAAGATTACCGTTTGCGTCAAATTTAAGTTCCTTGCTGAAATCTGATGGTGTCATCTGCTCAAGTTCACCACCCATATACGAGAATGCCTCTGAAAACTGTGCTTCTTCGTCTGAACGGCGTTCGGTAAGGTTTAATGAAGAACCCCAGACTACCTGGTATTTACTGTCTGCAATAAACTTAATTGGATTGTTAAACTCAAAATCAACTTTAAATTCATAAGTGTCAGGTTCGAATGTATAAATCTTTGTTATCTTTGAAGTGGAATCACCGCTTACGTTAAGTGTATATTTTAACGTAAAAATCTTTTGTTTTGATACATCTACAGGACTGATTTCTGTATTAACCTGAGTAAAAACTAAATCCTTTGTGTTAATAAGTTTACCTTCCTTAGAAGTAAACATAAGGTTGAGTTCTCTTTCCTTCTGCCAGTCAACTAACTGTACAGGTTTGCCGTCCCATGTTTTAAACTCTTTCATGAAGGCTTTCTTCAGTGCACCTCCATAACTCGTAAATTCAAACTTATACTTTTCATTCTCTACGGTAAAGAATCTTTCATACCCTTTCAAAGAATCTGTAACGTAGGGGACTGTATTCTTATGGAAAAGATTCCCGAACTCCTCAGAAGTACTTTTAGAGATAACGGAATCTTTTTTCTCGGTTACACCTTTATTATTGTTGAGTTTTGCAGAGTTTGAATCTGCAACGTTTTCTGTGTTTTGTTTCGGAGGCTGCTGGGGCTTCTGCATCTTGGATGTATACATCATCCAGCCTATTAAGATTATACCTATTACTACAAATCCTATAACAGATTTTTTATCCATCTAATATTATCTTTATTGTTTTTTATTAATTTTGAAAATCCTGAATCCTTTTTCAGGAACGTTATCTATTCCTCCTTCGAAGAACGGATTACACTTTAATATTCTTTTAATGCCGATAAAACTTCCTTTGAAAAAACCATGTAATTTAAGGGCATCGATAAAATAGTTTGAACAGGTAGGATAGAACCTGCAAGAAGGTGGAAACAAAGGGGATATAGCGTACTGGTATATTTTAATTATACCTATCATAATATATTTCATCCTCTTCCCGCAACTATCCTGATTTTATCAAAGAGCAATTTCATATCTTCCGTAAAAAGCTGAAACCCGTTCTTATACAAAAGGTCAATTGATTTAGACTGAGAATCGTTTATTGTTACAATAAACGAGAACTTCTTACTTATGTTAAATGAAGTAAGTAAATGTTTCTCCATCCTGTATGCTTCTTTCATAAGTCTTTTTATTCTGTTCCTGACGTATGCTTTCTTAACCTTCTTTTTAGAAACAGTAAAGCCCACTTTGATTAATTGTGGGCTTATAATTTTATCGTCAAACTGTAAATAGCATTTTAAATATCGTGTTTCAATAACTTTAGATTTTATGAAGATTCTTTTAAACGATTCATAACCTCTGATTATTTCATCTTTTCCTAATGTACAGTCAAATATCGTATCGTTTGACATCTATGCTATTTAAAAAACTACGATCTTGTGAATTCGTCGCTGACAGTAAGCTTTTTACGGCCTTTTGCTCTTCTGCTGGCAAGTACTTTTCTGCCATTTTTAGTAGCCATTCTTTCACGAAATCCGTGTTTGTTTTTTCTCTTCGTGTTACTTGGTTGATACGTTCTTTTCATTATATATAGTTATATTTTTAAAATTCAGATAATCATCAAAATAACCTTATTTTCGAATATTTTCAAGGTATTTATACATAAAAATGAAATAATATTACCACGGCCCTATTTCTTCAGGCATTCGTGCTCAGGATATTTGCATATGTCTGAATCGCTGCATGAGGCAAAAACCTGTATGGAATGGTCAATAAGCTTCAAATCCTTGTCATTACAGAGTTTAGAGAGTGTCTTTTCTATCGAATTATTCTCAAACTCGAGTATTTTGTTACAGCTTACGCAGATAATGTGGTAGTGGTTATTTCTGCCGAATTTGGTTTCGTACCTTGCACGGTCACCCTTGAAGTTGTGTTTGGTAAGGATTTTACAATCGCTCATAAGTTCAAGCGTAGTGTAAACCGTTGCCCTGGATACACGTATAAAATTCTTTCGCATCTTATTGTATAGTTCATCCGCATCAAAATGGTTTTGCATTGAAAGTGCAGAATCGAGAATAAGAAACCTTTCGTTCGTAATCCTGTGATTATTTGTTCTCAAATAATCTATGAAGCTGTTTTTAATATCGTCTTTTACCATAAAAAATACCCCGGATAAATTATCATCCGGGGTATAATATACTAATTATAAACTATTTTTATAATTGACTAATGACTTT
>JBMOHR010000288.1:0-3672 GCA_049317745.1 Ignavibacteria bacterium | reverse complement strand
TCAAATTCCTTGTCGTAACTCTGTCCTTCGCAAACTTCAATTATTGCTTCCGTAAATGATTTTGCTACATCCTGTATCCTGTCCGATTTCGTATGCAGTAAAGATTTATATGCATATCCAATCAATCCGTCTCCCGCAAGTATCGCTGTGTCCCTGTCCCATTTCTTGTGAATTGTTTCTCTTCCTCTGCGAGTATCGGCATTATCCATAATGTCGTCGTGAACAAGTGTAAAATTGTGAAGTATTTCAATCGCCGTCGCAGCATTCAGTGCATCGTCTGCTTTTCCGCCCACTGCCTCACAGCAAAGTATTAAAAGCATCGGTCTGATTCTCTTTCCGCCGCCGTCAAGAATATACTTCATCGGTTCGTATATGCCAACAGGACTTACCTTTGTCGTGAAAGTAAGAAGCTTATCTTCAATTAAATTCTTGTAAAACTCGTACCGTTCTTTGTAATTTATCATTATTATTAATTAAGTCGGAGTAAAATAGGTAAATTAGATTTATAATAAAGTGAAAAAGGGCTTTGTTAAGCCCTGTTTGAATTTGTATGAATAGTTTAAATCATTAAATACTAATTGTAACGAGACCCCATACTTTCAGATATGTTGTCTTTCTGAAAATCCTTGTAAAGAATCAATACAACCGAAAGAACCATAAGTGTCGAGAATATTATTATTTTTAAAAACAGTACTGAATCTTCGAAGAAGAGTAAAAAAAGATATATGTATAGTACGTAAGGCATACTTCGTATAAAAATACCCCTGGATTTCACTATGATTGAAATCGCAACAAATACTGCTACAGCAATTAATATAAATTCTAACATTTGGGCTCCTTAAATGTGCTATCGCACGTTATAGTTTTAGTTTTGTCAACCCTCTATAACTGCCCTAAACAAATGTACGTAAAATATATTGTTTAAGCAAGAAAAAAAGAATAAAACCTCTGACAAAAATTAAATTATTCCATACACCAGAGGTGTTTTTCGATTCTCCATTAATATATATAACGGATAGGCAATTATTTGGAAAAATATTTGTTAATTATCTTAATATTACTTTATTTGTATTAAATAAATGTTAATTTATTGAAACTTTTTCTTAAAAAACCGATATAATAAGAAATACTAATAACATAAAAGAACAAATATGAAGAAATTTAAACAATTAGGGGCAGTTTTGTTTATTGCTGCATTCCTTTCGCTCGGATTCACTTTCTCGGCTAATGTTGATGAGAATTTTGTGAACCTGGTTACAGTCGATAAAACCACTGTAAAAATTCCGGTATCACTGGTTAACAGTATTAAAATCAGGTTCGCTAATGCAGACCTTCCTGACTGGTCACAACTTTCTCCTGAGAAAGACGGATATGAAGGTACCAGAACGCTTGAACTTTATGATTACATTAAATCAAAAGGTATCGCCGACCCGAAACCAATCATAGTTGCAGTTATGGACTCAGGCTTTGAAATGGACCATCCTGATCTAAAAGCTAATGTTTGGAATAACGAAGCCGAAATAAACGGTGCAGCCGGAGTTGACGATGACAACAACGGATACGTTGACGATTTTCACGGCTGGAATTTCCTCGGAAATGCAGTCGCACTGAACCTCGAAGTTACAAGAGAGTATGCAAGATTGAAGAAAGAAGGCGTCTCTGAAACAGATTCATACTTCCAGAAAGTTAAGAAAGAATACGATTCGAAAAAAGATGAAGATGTTGGTACTTATGAATACATTAAAACACTCGCAAAAACCACAAAAGATGCAGTCGACGTTCTGAAAGCAAATAATGTTACTACCGACCCTAAAAAGCTGCAGGAGATTTCATCAACTCTTACAGGTAAATCAAAAGATGCAGCAGAGTCAATTCTCGGTTCTTATATGCTTATGGGAGTTACACCTGATGATATTTTTGAATATGAAAAAGAATTTGAGTCGAAGACAAGTCTGTCTTACGACCTGAATTTCGACCCTTCAACTTTAATTGGTGATAATTCAAAAGTCCTGGACGAGAAGAACTATGGAAACAATGATCCGTCAGTTAAAGTCAGCTCACACGGTACTCACGTTGCAGGTACTATAGGTGCTACTAAGAAAGGTATCGGACAGGCTCCGTTCGTAAAACTTATGTTTATCAGAGTCGTTCCGGCAGACGGTGACGAAAGAGATAAAGACATTGCTAACGGAATAAAATACGCAGTAGATAATGGTGCAAGCATTATTAATCTCTCTGCAGGAAAATACTTTGCTAATAATGAGCAATACGTCATAGACGCAATTAAATATGCGGAATCTAAAGGTGTTTTATTCGTCGCAGCAGCCGGTAATGAAGGTACAAACATTGAAACCAAACTTAATTATCCAAGAAAATTTTATACTGAAAATGGTCAGATGAAATACTTCTCTAACCTTCTTTGTGTCGGAGCAAGCACCTGGATGAAACAATGGAATACTGAAAAAGACCCTTCAAACCTTACAAGGAAATTCGACCTTGCAGCGTCATTCTCAAATTTCTCTGATAAAGTTGTTGATTTATATTCACCTGGTGTTGAAGTAAACTCAACCGTTCCTGGCGGAAAATACCAGAGAATGGGCGGTACATCAATGGCAGCTCCTAATGCAGCTGGTGTAGCAGCAATTATTAAAGGGTATTTCCCGAATTTAAATGCAGCTCAGTTAAAAGAAATATTGATGAAATCATCCCGTAAGTATGTCGGTTTAACAGTTAAAACCAAAGAACTCGGGAAAGTTGATTTCTCTAAATTATCAAAAACTTCTGGTGTCGTCGATGCTTACAATGCATTCATGATGGCAAAAGATATGAAGTAAACAAAATTAATTTATATATACCAAAGCAGAGGTGTTCATAGCATCTCTGCTTTTTTATTTACTCAGGTTTAATTTGTACTTTAGCAGTAAATAGGAATTGTTTAATTATCTGTAAGGATAAAATGAAAGTCCTACACCTACTGATGCATCGAATATATTTGCTTCTTCTTTCTTGAGCATGAATGTTTCCCTGGCTTTAATGTATAAGTTTATTGCCATCGCATCTCCCAATGGTACCAACATTCCTATGGAAACTTGCGGGAATAAACCGTTTTTCTTAGTGTCCGAGAAATATCCCCCGCCTGTATTAAGTACAATTGCCATAAAGTCCCCTGCCATCAAAGGAATTATGTAATCGGCAAAGACACGTATATGGTGATTCCTGTCACTCCTGAAAACGTAAGAATATTCAAACCCGACTTTACCCGTTACACGTGGAAGCAAAAGAGAAACCTCTTTGGTCAATGCGAAGTATGCTTTCTTGTTTTCAACCACTAACATAGGATTCAATGGCCATACAACTAAAAAAGGTACAAATACATCTTCGCTGGAAGTATTAGTGGTATTATTGCCTTTAAATGAAATTTCTTTTGTCTCTTTAATATCCGATAATTTTATTCTTTGTGAATAACAAGTTGTAGATATTAATGTCAATACTATTATCGCTAGAATTGTTTTCATTTTATTGTTTCGCGAATCATAATGATTTTAGATTATTAATGCAAGATTAAATTTATTACTTTGCAGATGTAAAAGAAATTTTGAAAATTACAGCACAATTTGTAAATCAATCCTGAATGAAAGAATTTATACATTTACATAATCATACACATTATTC
>JBMOHR010000287.1:0-3672 GCA_049317745.1 Ignavibacteria bacterium | reverse complement strand
TGGTAAAAAATATTTCTCTCTCTGTGCCTACTCTGTGAACCTCATCCAATCATTAATGCTTCAAATGGAATTTTTACACTCTCCTTACTTGTTTCATTACTATAACATTAAACCAACAAAAATGACAAAAGGAATATTATTACTGCTGGTAATTACGGCATTCACAATAACATCATACGCCTGCTCAAAAAGAACAGAGACTACAGCCAAGAAATCAGATCCGATAAACGTATCTGACGTGAAAGTTAAAACGATGGACGGACAGGAAAAATCTATTTCAGATTTTAAAGGAAAAGTTCTGCTTATTGTTAACGTAGCTTCCAAGTGCGGGTACACACCTCAGTACGAAGGACTGGAAAAGATTTACGAGAAGTATAAAGACAAAGGATTCGAAATACTTGCGTTTCCGTGTAATGACTTCGGCGGACAGGAGCCGGGAACAAACGAGGAGATACAAAGTTTTTGCAAGTCAACTTACAACGTGACATTTCCGTTGTTTGATAAGGTGAAAGTTTTGGGCGGAGACAAAGCTCCGCTGTACGCTAAGTTAATTGGTTTCGAGCCTGCGGGAGATATTCCGTGGAACTTCGAAAAGTTCCTGATAGATAAGAATGGAAACGTGGTTGGCAGGTATAAGAGTAAGGTGAAGCCTGAATCTGACGAGTTTATGACGGCAATAGAGAAGCAGTTATAAAAAGGTAAAGCAACTGCGTACTTTGCATCCCGATTCTCTTTATCGGGACTTCTAGGTTGTTACGTAGATATTTAAATAATCGGAAAATATCAAAAACCTAAATTCTTACAATATTTCTTAACCGTTTTGTATTTAAAGAACAAAATAGTTATAACTATTTTGCTCATACGGAGGAAGTTATTTTTATCAACTTAAACGTTTATTGTTAAATTTTATACTATTTAACGTTCAGAATATATAGGTTTATAACTTATTTTATTATCCCCAGACATATCTTTGCTCGTATTATTCTCTTAACTGAATCATATACCTGATTTTTGAATTCTTGATTTTTATTCATCTCTGCAAGTATAGAATTAATAAGTTTAACTTCATCTGTGGGCATTAACAGAATATCGCAGCCCGCAAGTGCGGCTTTCAAAGCAGGTTTATCGATTTTTGTAACCGCACCCATATTTAAAGCGTCGGTGATTATTAATCCTTTAAAACCTAACTTGTTCCTTAATAAATCAGTTACGATTTTCTTCGAAAGAGACGCTGGAAGTCCCTCCGTATCATATTCCGTATTATTCTTTACGGCAATATGTCCCACCATAACTGCATCTACACCATTATTAATTATTTCCTTAAAAGTCTCAAGTTCAGTAAGTTTGCCATCTATGAAAACCATTTCCTTATGACTGTCACCTTTCACGTTGCCGTGCCCGGGAAAGTGTTTAGCCGTTGCTATGATATTATTGTTCTGAGTGGACTTAATAAATGCTGAGGCATAATCAATAATTTTCTTGGAATCATTACCAAATGAACGGTCACTAATGATTTCTTTATTAACAGATATATCACAAACAGGTGCGAAGTTAATATTAAGTCCAATATCCATTAGAATCCTGGAGATTTTTCCAGCAATGCTGTCAGATTCCGCAGATGATTTAATGGTTGATTGCGGAGGAAATGTCTTTGCTCCACTTATTCTTGAACCAACAAAACCTGGTTCGGCATCAACAGAATAAAACATCGGTATGGAATTGTTCTTTTTTACTGCTGAATCCAACTTAAGAATTATAGATTTGAAAGAATCTTTACTACCACCCATTATGATAACACCGCCTATTTTCTTATTTAGCACAAGTTTTCTAACGGTTTCTAATGGTTTACCATTTACTCCTGTTGAAGTCATTATTATTTGTGCAACTCGTTCGGTGTCGTTTAAGGAATTAAAAATATTATCGACCTTAGAGTTTAAAACTGAATCACTATTAATGAAATCATTTAAAGAATAGTTTTTTATAATGTCTTTCTTCTCTTCTTTTGAGGTTTCCGATTTCACAGGTTCGTTTTTTATCTCTTCCTTTTTGCATCCTACAACAAATAATAAAACGATAATTATATACTTTGCGATTTTATTTAATGCCATTCTATATTTATATTTTTAATATCTGTTATTAAATAAGAATTGCCATTAGGAGTAAGATAGTAATACTGCTTAAATCTACCACTTTTATTGGCTGGATCAATAGAGTCATAATCAACCATGACCTCTTTTTTCCCGTTTGATTCCCCGGTATAAGAACAACTATAAATTTTAGTACTGATAATACCTCCGTATGCTTTGGTCGATGTGAAATTTGAATAATTACCACGTCTCTTTTCTGTCATTAATGCATAAGCAGAAGACCAATCTTGTTTCCCTAAAGATTGAATAAACTTTGTAACAACCCCATCCGGTGTGTTTAAATTGGGTTCTTGCGAGGTTTGTTTATTTAATTCCTTCTCTTTTAATTCTAATTCCTTCTGTTTAAGTTCAAGTTCTCTCTTCTTTAAGTCATCAGCAGTACTGTTGTTTTCTGATTTCATTTTATCCCCAAGTCCAAGGTCTTTTGAAGAAGTTTTTTCTGCACTTCCAGAACCGACGAAGGCTAGTAAAAGGCCAATAAGAATTATACCAATGCCTATTAGTCCAATAAATTTTTTCTGAAATATATTATATATTTTAGTTACAATGCTATTTGGATCGGATATGATTAATCCCGATTCAATTTTATTGCTAAATATTATTATAGCAGATATTATGAAAGATAAAATAAGACCAAATTCTATGCTTATTCCAACCATTCCCTTTGAATCTGGTGGTATTTTACTCTTATCATAAAGAAGGACAGCTATGATTATTAGAAACAGCAGAGATTTTACTGAGGATAAGATAGTTATTGTTTTTCCATTATACATGAAGTATGCAATGAAAATAGTTATTGCTAATAAAAAAGCGATTAAAGCGGAAATAGCAGAGATGATTGTAAAATCATTTCCTCCTGATTTATTACTTGTTTTATCTTCTTTTTTATCAGATAGATTTTTACCCAACTCTGACATTTTTTCTGTAAACTGACCAATGTCATTACTTGGCTGGAATACTACCGTACTATAACCACTGTATTCATAAGTCATATTGCAAGCTTTAAAAGTAAACCATGGTAAAAAAAACAATAACGTTAGAAGTAACGTAAGAAGTTTGCTTACTAATCCTGTTGCTTTCTGAGGTGAATCTTGCTTTACAACTTGTTCAGTTTGTAAATTTACTTCGTCCATAGATTAAGATTTAAATTTATAAAATATTTTAATGAATTTATATTTTCCAAAACAATTTTCTAAATACCCCATTGTCAAAAAGGCCCCAATCCAAAGTGCGGTCAACTATGTGTGAAGCAGAGGAAAACGAAGCACATAACCGTTTAATGGAAATTATTCTAATTTCTTTAAATTATCAAGTTATTTTTTGTAATACCATTCATCGCTAACAAACTCCCAGTAAGCTTCCTGCTCTTTCCCAGCTCGCCTTTGAGTTTTACTACACTGTTCATTATTATATATAAATAGTTTATCTGCATATGTCGATTTATATAGTTTATAGTTACAGATGGGGGATAATTTGGAAAATATTAATTAATTTAATTTTAAACTATACCCACAACTATTGAAGT
>JBMOHR010000286.1:0-3675 GCA_049317745.1 Ignavibacteria bacterium | reverse complement strand
GATAAAGGAAAAACAATTTGATATCATTTTTATGGATATAGGATTAAAAGAAATAAATGGTATGGAGGCTGCAAAGATTATAAGGGAGCTTGACAAATATAAAAATATTCCGATTATCGCCATTACAGCGTTTGCAATGCAGGGCGATATGGAAAAAATTCTGGCAAGCGGATGTAATGAATACATATCTAAACCGTTTACAAAAGATCAATTATTCGGTACTTTAAGAAAGCTTAAAATTCTGGAAAACCTTTTATGATGTATAAAAAATATTCCGAATATTACTCACCTGAGAACTCCGGTTCGGTTGCAGGTACTTCTCTGAAGAAGAAAGTCCTTCTTGTTGAAGATGATGAGTTTTGTGCATTCACAGTATTAAAGTTAATGAAAAATGATTTTGACATTGTTCATAAATTTTCAGGACTAGAAGGGATTAAAGAAGCTAAAACGAACAAATATGACTTACTGCTGCTGGATATAGGTTTAAAAGACATAAACGGAATCGAAGTCCTGAAAGCAATAAAAGGTCTTCCGCAATACAGGGATATACCCTCGATTGCCGTTACTGCATTTGCAATGCTTGGCGACAAGGAAAGATTTCTAAACAGCGGTTTCTCTTACTACATTGCAAAACCATACATCGTGAATGATTTCCGTCAATTAATTTACGATGCTCTGGAAAATAACGACAACCCGATTCAGGTATAAATCCTTCCTTATAATTCCATACTCGGCAAACAGAGATTCTTTAATCTTTAACCCTAAAAAGTCTTTTTCACTAATTCGCGTAATTTGTTTAATTCGAGTAATTAGCGTACATCTTTTCTCCTTCATTGCCATATTAATCACTTATTCCCCCGTAACTGCACAAATATAACATTTAAGCTGCATTAATAGTATCGTCACTACTCTTTTAACTCATCCCAGTTCACAATAAAGTGCAAATACTATTAATATTTACATATTATCACTTTGGCACGCATATTGTATGTATATTGACAAATCACTATTAAAAAAATTAAATCAAGGGAGATTTAAACAATGGGAACAGAAGTAAAAACCAATTTACTAAATCCGTATACAATCGTATTAGGTATCGTATTATTCGTATTCGTGAACTTAGCTATCTTTAGTTAGGAATTAAGCTAACCCGCGGATTTACAGAATGTACGGTTAATCTATATTAAGATTGTAAGAATTACACTATCATTTCCTTCTTTGTCGTTGGAGTAATAAGATTTTCGTACACTCATAAATCCGTGGGTATTTAATCCAGTTCCAAAATACCGTAACACGTTAATTGTATAGTATTTAAACAATTTCTCGGGAATAATGTAGTAACATTACTATGTTATTTACGAGGTTACTTCATATATACTATTTCAAGCCTCTTTTTCTTCCAGAAAGCACACTTTTCTATGGCACACAATTTGTAATAATAAAAGTAAATTTTACGACACGACAATGAAAAATATAAACATAATAATAGCGGTAATAGTAGTAGCACTCACAAGCCAGTTGTCTTTTGGACAATGGGTACCGGTAAACACACTTAGTCTCGATTCTTATCCTGTAGTGTCAATGGCATCAAACAGTATAGTATTCGTAGCAGGCTCACAGAAGAATCAGAATGATAAAGGTGTGATTTATAAGTCAACAGACGGCGGAACTACATTCAGTTCATTGAACATTAATCCCCCGACAAGAAAATTATACTCCATCAACGCAAGAAGCGAAAACGAATTATATATAGGTGAAGGCGGAGTCAGATTATCAGCAGCAGGTCAGGTAAAAGTTTACAGAAGCACCAATGGCGGACAAACCTGGAATGCAATAATCACAACAGTTGACAGAGGATTCTTTAACTGGATTCTTTTCTCAAAGACAACCCCTAATTTTGGTGTAATAATGTCAGACGCAAAGAACACAGGCAACAACAGTGATTTTTCTATGTGGAAAACAACTAACAACGGTCTTAACTGGACAACATTCACAGTTCCAAGCCAGAAATCAACCAGTTATATGAATTCAGGATATCTTATTGACGAAAATTTCTACGGATTTGGTATGCAGGAAAAGACAGGAATTATGATGACTAAAAACGGCGGAACAAACTGGTCATTCGCAGATTTATCGTCAATCAGTAATAAAGGTGTTTCTTCAGTTAGTTTTAATAACGACAAATTAAACGGTATCGCAACATTCTTAAACGATAATGTAATTGCAAGAACAACAAACGGGGGTATAAACTGGTTCTCACAGTCAGTCAACCCTTCCAACGCAATGATTACCGGAACAGGCTCAGTAGATTTCGTATCAGGAACAAACGCAGTATACTTAATGGTATCAAACACAACAGGTACACAGAGTTATAAATCAGTAGATAACGGCGCAACATGGGAATCAATTCCCGTACCTTCACAGGTAAAAGATGTTTACAGTTTCGATATTTATTACAACGGTGTCAGCAATGCAACAGGATTCGGTACTACAAGCACAACAGCACCTATTAAGTTAATCGACTCTTCCCCATTGCCGGTAAAGCTGGAATCATTCACTTACTCAGTAAACGGAAGAAACGTAATCCTTAACTGGTCAACATCAATGGAAGAAAACAACGCAGGATTCGATATCGAAAGAAAAAGCGAAACAGGTAACTGGACAAAGGTTGGATACGTAGCAGGAAAAGGAAATTCAAACAACGTCAACAACTACAAATACACAGACAGCAAAGTTGAAGCAGGAAAGTTCTCATACAGGCTGAAACAGACAGATTACAACGGTAACTACGAATACTTCACACTTTCAGGAAACGTAACAGTTGGTAATCCTTCAAAGTATGTTCTTTCACAAAACTATCCAAACCCGTTCAACCCTGTAACAAAGATAGATTTTGAAGTACCGCAGGACTCAAAAGTAACGATGAAAGTATATGACATCACAGGAAAAGAAATTGTAACATTATTAAGCGGCGTAAAGAGTGCAGGTTTCCATACTGTCCAATTCGACGGAAACGGACTCAGCACAGGCATCTACTTCTATCGTTTAGTAGCAAGCGCAAACGGACAGGAAATAGTGATCACAAAGAAAATGAATCTGATTAAGTAAGAAAGTAAGTAAGTGAATTAGTTAGTATGAGGATTAGTGTATAAATAGGATTAAAAATAAGCAATAGGCAATTCGGGGTTTTAAGAGCCGGTAGGGATACCGGCTCTTTGCATTATACATATTTCTTTACTAAACTATTCAAATCCCAAGATACAATAATTCGAGTAATTCGTGGATTCATTTCTTTAATCTCTTTTCGTGTCTTTTGCTGGAATAACTCTAATTTGAGTAATTCATGTTAATACATGTCTAACCCTAATCGTTTTTTTATATTCCTTATCTTGGTCACTCCTTGGTCTTTCCTTGGCCTCTCATTAGTCTCCAATACCACCCTCTTTATTTAAAATTTCACACTATTAAAATCTCATAACAAAACCGAAAACTAGAAAACCTAAATATGTATTTTATATATTCCAAAAACTGCAATAACAACCTAAAAAGCGGGTTTAAAGCTCTAAAATATTATGAGATGATAAATGTTTCTGTGAAATCCACGAAAAGAATTATATTTATACTGTATTGGTTCAGCGGAAATTGGACTTTTCCTAAAAGATATTTTGTAATAAT
>JBMOHR010000285.1:0-3682 GCA_049317745.1 Ignavibacteria bacterium | reverse complement strand
TGGTGTACTGCTGACCCGGGCTGGGTTACAGGAACATCGTACGGTATAATCGGTGTGTGGGCAAACGGTGTGACTCAATGCGTGACTGATATTGGTTTTACTGCGGACAACTGGTACAAGTTTGCAGAAAAGAACAAAGTAACAGTCTGGTATTCTGCACCAACAGCAATCCGCTCATTAATGAAAGAAGGAACGGCGGCGGTAAAGAAACATGATTTGTCATCACTACGTCATCTGGCAAGTGTTGGTGAACCTTTGAATGCAGAGGCAGTTATCTGGTCGCAGGAAGCATTCGGAATGATGTTTCACGATACATTCTGGCAGACTGAAACAGGCAGCATAATGGTAAGCAACTATCCCGGAATGAAAATAAAACCGGGCTCGATGGGAAAACCTTTCCCCGGAATAACGGCAACAGTATTGGATTTAAAAACATCAGAACCAATTACTAAAAAAGGCATAGTCGGAATGATTGCATTCCAGCCGAACTGGCCTTCGATGATAAGGACTTACTGGAACAACGAAGAAATATACAAGAGCAAATTCAAGAACGGATGGTATTTAAGCGGCGACAGAGCAAGTATTGACGAAGACGGATACTTCTGGTTTGTAGGAAGAGATGACGATGTTATAAACACAGCGGGACACCTTGTAGGACCGTTCGAAATTGAATCAGCCTTGCTTGAACACCCTGCAGTTGCAGAATCAGCAGTAGTCGGTAAGCCTGACCCAGTTAACATGGAAGTTGTAAAAGCATTCATAGCTTTGAAACCTGGATATGACCAGAATAAAATGCTCGAACTTGAGATTATGAATTTCGTAAGGAAGAAACTTTCAGCTTTAGCAATGCCGCAGGAAATTGAGTTTGTGGATTCACTGCCAAAAACAAGAAGCGGAAAGATAATGAGAAGAGTATTAAGAGCAAAAGAATGGGGTGAAGAGATCGGTGATATTTCAACACTCGAAAATGATATGTAAGAATAAAGAAATCAAATTTTAATAATTTAAACGGAGTAAAATCTAATGGCAGTAACAAAAGACACTATCCTCGAATATGTAAGAAATGAATATCTCGAGGACGGAGACGACAGAGAAGTAACGTACAACACACCTTTGATATCAGGCGGAATTGTTGATTCATTCTCGATGGTATCATTAAAGGTATTCCTGGAAACAAAGTATAATGTTTCGATTCCTGATGCCAAGGCAACACCAGAGGCATTCGACAGTGTAGATAATATAATAGCACTGTTAAAAGAAATGGGCGTGGAATAAAAGATTGGCACACTGATTTTACTGATTGACTTATGATTTTCACTGATTATTTTTTAGGCTTAAGAACAGAGATAAGAAAGATTGGCACACTGATTTTACTGATTGACTTATGATTTTCACTGATTATTTTTTAGGCTTAAGAACAGAGATAATTGAAGAATTAAAACAAAACTGATTTTTACTGATTTAAATCTTTATTAAACATGGATAATATAAATCCGGATTACTTATACAGCGAATTAAGTGATAGTATTATAAAATGTTTCTACAAAGTATATAATGTATTAGGGTTTGGGTTTTTGGAAAAGATTTATCAGAAATCATTAGAGATAGAACTAACGAATAATGGGATAATTTTTGAACCACAATATCCTATAAAGGTTTACTACGAAAATTCGATTGTTGGTGAATATTATGCAGATATATTTGTAGAAGATAAAATTATAATCGAAATAAAAGCAATTAGTACTTTAGTAAAGGAAAACGAGCTTCAATTGATTAATTATTTAAAATCAACAAACATAGAAGTTGGATTACTTTTGAACTTTGGCGAGAAGCCGGAAATCAAGAGAAGAGTATTAACAAATGACAAAAAGACTTTTGTTAAATAAATGCTTTATCAGTGTTAATCAGTTTGAATCATTGAAATCAGTGTGCGTTTTTACAAAACATTACATTAATTTTTAACATAGGAGTAATAAATGGCTTATTCAGAAGAAGTAAGAAAAGCACTTTCGGACGAAGTAACAGGAATCAAGACGGCCGGTTTATTCAAAGAAGAAAGAGCGATATGCGATCCGCAGGATGCGGAAATTGAAGTTCAATTTCCTATCGGGTCGGAAGCAAAGAAAGTTATAAATATGTGTGCGAACAACTATCTCGGACTGTCTTCACATCCTGACGTAGTTGCAGCGGCGCATAAAGGACTTGACCACAGAGGTTATGGCATGTCATCAGTAAGATTTATTTGCGGTACACAGGATACACACAAAGAACTTGAAGCAAAGCTGACAAAATTCTTAGGCACAGAAGATACTATACTGTTTCCTTCCTGCTTTGATGCAAACGCAGGTGTGTTTGAAGCAGTACTCACTGATCAGGACGTTATGATTGCAGACAGGTTAATTCATGCTTCAATCGTTGACGGTATCCGTCTTGCAAAAGCACAGCAGGATACATTCAAGCATTCAGATATGAAACACCTTGAAGAAAAACTGGTTCTTCATCAGGACAAGAGAATACGTTTGATTATCACTGACGGCGCATTCTCAATGGACGGCGACCTTGCAAAGCTTGATAAGATTGTTGAACTTGCAGAGAAGTATAATGCGATGGTATTTGTGGACGAAGCTCATACATCGGGATACATCGGCAAAACAGGACGCGGAACAGCAGAGCATTTCGGAGTAATGGGAAAGATTGATATCATTTCCACAACACTCGGAAAAGCACTCGGCGGTGCATCGGGCGGCTGTATTTCAGGAAGAAAAGAAATAGTAGAACTTTGCCGCCAGCGCGGAAGACCATATTTATTCTCGAACGCAGTTGCTCCTTCAATAGTTGAAGCTTCAATGACGGTACTTGATATTATATCAAAGACAACCGAAAGAAGAGATAAACTCGAAAAGAATACAGAATTCTGGAGAAAATCTTTAACAGAAGCAGGATTAATAATTAAACCGGGTGAAACAGCAATCGTACCTGTAATGTTGTTCAATGCAAAGTTATCGCAGGACTTCTCGAAAGATTTATTCGCTGAAGGTATTTACGCAGTTGGATTCTTCTTCCCTGTTGTACCAAAGGGACAGGCAAGAATCAGAACACAGCTTTCCGCTGCACACGATATGCATCATCTTGAAAAAGCTCTCGACGCTTTCGTAAAAGTAGGAAAGAAATATGAAATACTTGGTAAAACAAAGCAGGAAATAATTGACAGATACGGAATGTAAGATTACATAGTTCATAGAAATACAAAGCCGGATTGTTTAATCCGGCTTTTTTATTTATACTTAATTTTAAGGGCAGGTTTCGTATTTTTGCTTAAATTATTATACGGACATGTACATCAGAACAAAACTTGATTTAGCAAAAGAGCTATCCGAAATAAAAGAACAAGGTCTTTACAAAGACGAAAGAATTATACTCTCCGACCAGAAGGCAAGCATAAGCGTAAGATTTCCTGACAACGCAAAAGAGCGTGAAGTCTTAAACTTCTGCGCAAATAATTATCTCGGACTTGCAAACCATCCTGCACTGATAAAAGCCGCTCACGAAACACTGGACACTTATGGGTTCGGGCTAGCATCAGTAAGGTTTATTTGCGGAACACAGGATATTCATAAGCAGCTTGAGAAACAGATTGCAAAGTTTTATCATACGGAAGATACGATTCTTTACTCATCTTGCT
>JBMOHR010000284.1:0-3705 GCA_049317745.1 Ignavibacteria bacterium | reverse complement strand
AGCAGTTCCTTTGCGTATTTCCTGTCGCCTCCAAGATTGTTATCAAGAAGCATTGCAAACTTTCTTTTGTGAAACGGAAGTGATGACGCTGACTTCAAATCGTTTATTACATCTGCAACAGGTCTTTTTCTGTAAGGCATCGGAGTAATGTTCAGCTGACAGTAACTGCATGTAAACGGACATCCTCTTGTTGCTTCTGTCACAACCGGCATTGCAAAGTCAGACTCTATAAGGTCATACCTCGGAGGAGGAATACCTGCAAGCGATTTCAGAACAGGTGCTTTATAAGATTTATCAAGCCTTCCGTTTACTGCATCGTTAACCACCTTCTCCCAAACTCCCTCTGCCTCGCCGATAACGGTTGAATCAAAATAAGGAATGACCTTTTCAGGAAAGTTTGTTGCATACCTTCCGCCCGCAATCACAGTCTTTCCGAGTTCTCTGAACTTTCTGCTTACTTCTTTTGCGTGCTCAAAACAGTAATCCATAAAACTAAGGGCTACGATGTCGGCATCAGTGTTGTAATCTATAGGTCTTACCATTTCGTGCAGAAGCTCTACGTCCACAATATTAGGTGTCAGTCCTGCAAGCAATGCACCCGAAAGCGGGGGAGCGGGGCTCTTTGCAAAGTAGAACCTGTTTTCTCCTGCCAGGTTCTGAAACAGTACTATTATTAAAAGTTTTTGCTTTTCCATTTTTCTTTCTCCTTAAAAACTAAAGATTTTAAAAAGTTCTTGTATGTATTCCTCTGTATTGCCTTTTGTCTCTGTAAGTAAATTTCTTATCCTCGCAGAATCAGGGTAGTATATTAATTCATTCGCTGCCAAGGAAATCTTTATTTCACTGCAAACTGTTCCAATTCTTATCGGACTCCAACCTATTGTCTTTGCATCTTCCAGAAATGCATCGTTGTCTTTTTCGTTTACTGTAAACACGAGTTCAAACTCTCCGTGTTGTCCTGCAAGCATTATTAGAGGTGACTTATTAACAAGCGTTGCCATCTCAATTGATTCAGTGTCAATGTATTCTTCTGGCTTTGCTTCTATTATAAACCCCTTTTTATTAACCCTCATCAGTTGGTCAAGTGTTGTTATCACTCCGTCGCTTGTATCCATACAGCAGGTTGCATACTTCCGCATAATCTTTCCGTGTTGGATTCTTGACTCGGGCAGGTACTCAATACTTTTTCCAGTTTCATAAATCTTTGTTAATGCATAAGCACTTCCTCTTCCTGCATATCCCGAAATGTAAACTATGTCACCTTCTCTGCATCCTTTTCTTGTTACAATCTTATTGTCTGTTATAAGTCCTATTGCAGTTGCTCCGACTTGCCGAACAGATGAAAAGTTAGTATCGCCTCCAAGTACACAAAACCCTGTTGCCTCGCATGCATCGTTTATTCCTCTTTGAATTTCTGAGATGTATTCGGGCGTATCACTTTCTTTAAACGTCTCGTTCAGAAGTAATCCCAGCGGCTCTGCACCAACAGCAGATATATCACTCGCGTTTACCATTACTGCCATCCACCCAATCTGGTATGGGTCTGTGTATAAACCTTTTTCTATCTCTTCTGAGATGACATCCGTTGTTATTGCCATTTTCAAAGATGTATTCGGTAAGCTAATTATTTCTGCATCGCTTTCGTTCAGTTTATTCACTTGCAGATTCGAGCGTTTAAAATTTCTGCAGAGTGTTTCCACAAAGTTGTTTTCTGATATGATGTTGTTTACCTGCATAGTTGTATGGCTTTATTGATTATTGAAAACCTTGCTGTATCTGTTGATACCACTTCACCGTCGAACTCAACATTAAATTGTACATCCGAACTTATCTCAATCGTAACCGATTCACCTGATTGTAACGTGTTCTTTCCTTTGTTCTTCCATAGTTTTGCAAGCGTTAAAAGTGTTTCTGTAATACTTTTATTCTCCATCAGGTACAGACTGAAAAGACCGTTAGAAGGATTGTATGTACCGGGATAAACAAACTCACCTGCAAAGTTAGGATTCTTTGCAATTCCAAGGTTTGATATCACCGTGTCCTTTATGCTGAAAACATCAGACGACACGCGGCATTTCTTGTTTTTATACTGTGATATTGTTTTTAATGCCGAATAAAGAATTGCCGTATTTACAAAATGTCTTTTAAAGAAATCCCACATCATTCCTTTGTGGTTAAAATATTTATTGGCATCTGCAAGAATTCCTATGCTCGCATTTATCATCCAGTATCTCGTCTGAAGGAAAACCCTGTTGTCGTAATATTCAATAACTCCCACGTCGCAGGTTTCTGTGTTTTTAAAATCTATCCTTACGGGTATTCCGCATATAAATTCTTTGTAAGGTTTATGAAAGTCGTTGCTCGAACCCAATCCGATTGCACCAACTTTAAACCTGTGAAACTCCTGATGGAAAGAATTTGATATAAGAAGATTTATTAGTGAGTTGAATGTTCCGTCACCGCCTGCCGATATATATTCCGTTTCACCCTTTGCAATCGCATCGCTGAAATTTGTACAGGCAAAGTCATTTGCTTCTATTATTTCTGCATTCGGGAATAAACTCATTACGTGTTTCTCCACTTTTTCCCATTTAGCAGCGGCGCGTCCTGAATTTGCTCTTTTATTTAAATAAATAATCATTGTCTTGTCTCCTTATATTTGCTCTTTCATTGGTCTTAATTTCAAAGTAATCACGTATCCCGCGTAAAACACACACAGCGCCAATCCCCAATTGGGTCTTGCATTTGCAGCAATCGAACCTATCAGTAAGATGTATGAATGCACGACAGGAGATATTGCCTTATATGCAAACTTTTCATCGCTTACTCTGTGAAGCATAACCTGTGAATATACAAGCGTTATAATTCCCGGCACTGCAAGAATAATCACATAAATATTCAGGTGATTCAGAACTCCTGTACTCATCATCACAACGCACCACGATATCAGCATAAGCAGTGCGAATACATCAGAGACATAAGACGAAACCTTAAAGCCGTATTTTACGAGCAGTGTATTGTATCCCGTTTCCCTGTCTGCCGAAACGTCCTTATAGTATCCTGTCAGAACAAAGTTAGCATATCCGAAAAACACTGCGAAGAGTCCTCCGAAGTATGCCGTACTGAAAGATGAAATGCTTAATGGCATAAAGCAGAGATATGCAATCGTGAACAAAGCACCGACTATCCACGCATTGTAAAAAGGTCCGCCCCACCATCTTCTTTTAAAGTAAGTGTAAGTTGCCAGCCCAAGCGATGCGATTATAGCCAGTACAAATCCCGGAAATGAAAAGTATAAAACTGTAACGCCTATGAACATTAATCCTGTTATGCTGATTATCAGAACAGTCTTTTTTGAAATTCTTCCACTCACCAGCGGACGGTACGGTGATGAAATGCTGTCGGTATCGGTCTGGAAGCAGTCTGTCAGTGCCTGTCCGAAGCCGTACGAGAGGAAGAAACACAGAGCAAGTATCAGCGAAGATAAAATATCTCCCCTCTGTGAAAGTGACAGACCTGCTATTCCTGTAATGCCGGAAACAAACAACAGGTAAGGTCTCATCGTAATCACGTAATTCTTTACAAGCTCCTTTAGCGGAGCAATAACTTCTGTGTTCAATATGTCATTTATTCTGTACCCGTAACTGTGCTTCCCGTTTGAATTAATTATGTATCCCATTTTCGTATTCCTTTATTTTAATTTTC
>JBMOHR010000283.1:0-3711 GCA_049317745.1 Ignavibacteria bacterium | reverse complement strand
TTTAAAGCAGACTGAACAATAAGCAGTCTTGCTGTTTCAACGTTAACTGCCATATCGGCAAGTTTAAACTGAATTGCCTGTAAGTTGCAGATAGGTTCGTCGAATGCTTTTCTTTCTTTTGAGTATTTTATTGATGCATCGAGTGAAGCAGATGCAATTCCTAATGCCTGTGATGCAATTCCAATTCTGCCGCCATTGAGAGTTTCCATTGCAATTTTAAAGCCAAGACCTTCTTCTCCAAGAACGTTCTCTTTAGGTACCCTTACGTTATTTAAACCAACCGTACAGGTATCAGAACTTCTGATACCGAGTTTATCTTCTTTCTTTCCAAGTTCAACACCCGCGAAAGTTTTCTCTACTATAAACGTTGTAATTCCTTTGTATCCTTTTGACTTATCTGTCTGTGCCTGAACTAAATAATAGTCGGCTGAAGTGCCGTTTGTAATCCAGTTCTTCATTCCGTTTAAAACGAAGAAGTCACCGTCTTTATCGGCTACAGTTTTCTGATTTGTTGCATCGCTTCCTGCTTCAGGTTCTGAGAGGCAGAATGCTCCGAGCTTTTGTCCTGTGGCAAGCGGACGTAAATACTTTTCTTTCTGTTCGTTTGTGCCCCATTTTTCCAGACCAAAACAAACGAGTGAATTGTTTACTGACATAATAACACCGACTGATGCGTCAACTTTTGATATTTCCTCCATCGCAAGTACATAACTTACAGTATCAAGACCTGCTCCGCCCCATTCAGGCGAAACCATCATACCCATAAAACCCATTTCACCTAACTGTTTTACAATATCAGCAGGGAATGTTGCATTAATATCTCTTTCAACAGCAGATGGTGCAATTTCATTTTCAGCAAAATCTCTTGCAGCATCTCTGATTTGAATCTGTTCTTCTGTAAAATTGAAATCCATTTTAAGTATTTTTAAAGTTTAATTTGTATACTATTTATTGTATTCGTAAAAACCTTTTCCGCTTTTTCTGCCAAGGTATCCTGCTGCAACCATTTTCTTCAGAAGGGGACACGGACGGTATTTTGTATCGCCAAGACCGTTGTGAAGAACTTCCATTATAAACAGACAAACATCAAGTCCAATAAAATCTGCAAGCGTAAGCGGTCCCATCGGATGATTCATACCAAGTTTCATAATCGAATCGATTGCTTCAGGTTCTGCAACACCTTCCATAACACAATATATTGCCTCATTAATCATCGGCATAAGTATTCTGTTGGAAATAAATCCCGGATAGTCTTGTACTTCTACAGGTACTTTCTCAATCTTTTCGGTAAGTACTTTAACAATATCATAAGTCTCCTGCGACGTTGCAAGTCCGCGGATAATCTCAACAAGTTTCATCATAGGAACAGGATTCATAAAGTGCATCCCAATTACTTTATCAGCACGTTTTGTAACTGCACCGATTTCAGTTATGGAAATCGAAGAAGTGTTAGTAGCAAGGATTGCATCTTCCTTGCACAATCCGTCGAGAGTCTTGAATATCTGCTTTTTAATCTCAGGATTTTCTGTTGCAGCTTCAACTATTAAATCAGAAGTCTTTGCATCCTGAAGTTTTGTAGTCTTTGTAATGTTTGCAAGAGTTGCATTCTTAACTTCTTCTGTAATAGTACCTTTCTTAACCTGTCTGTCAAGGTTTCCCGTAATAGTCTTTATTGCCTTATCAAGAAATTCTTCCGATAAATCAATCAGATTTACTTTAAAACCAAACTGTGCGAATACGTGTGCGATACCGTTTCCCATAGTACCTGCACCTATAACAGATATTTGTTGTATTTCCATTTATTGTTCTGTTTGAAATTTAATGAGTTAACAAAAATAACGATTCAGTTATAATCTTTCAATTATTAAAGCACTTGCTTCTCCGCCGCCGATACATAAAGTTGCGAGACCAATTTTCTTGTTCTGCTGTTCAAGCACGCTTAATAATGTTGTTAATATTCTTGCACCGCTTGCTCCAATCGGATGTCCGAGAGCAACGGCACCGCCGTTTAAATTTACTTTCGATGCATCAAGTTTTGCAACCTTTATTACTGCGAGTGCCTGTACTGCAAATGCTTCGTTGATTTCGAATATGTCGATGTCTTCAAGTTTCATATTTGCTTTCTTAACAACATTCTCTATCGCATAAGCAGGAGCTGTTGTGAACCATTCAGGTTCCTGTGCAAAAGACGTTTGTGCAATAATCTTTGCAAGAGGTTTAATTCCTAATGAATCTGCTTTTTCTCTGGACATAATAACGAGTGCTGATGCACCGTCATTAATCTTTGAAGCATTAAACGCAGTTATTGAACCTTCTTTATCGAACGCAGGTCTTAAAGCAAGACCTTTTTCGAAGTTTGTTTTCTTTGGCTCTTCATCTTCTGCAACAATCTTCGAACCCTTTTTATCTTTTATCTCAACTGCAACTATTTCTTTGTTGAACAATCCTTTTTCAATCGCATTAAGCGCACGTGTGTAACTTTCAACGGAGAAATCATCCTGTTCTTTTCTCGGAATATTCATTTCTTTGGCGCAAAGTTCGCCCGCACTTCCCATATGGTAGTTATTGTAGCAGTCCCAGAGACCGTCGTGAACCATACCGTCTATTATTGTTCCGTTACCCATTCTGTAACCTGTACGTGCTTTAGGAAGATAATAGGGGACATTGCTCATAGATTCCATACCACCTGCAACTACTATTTCAGCATCGCCGGCAATAATTGCCTGTGCGGCAAGCATAACTGCTTTAAGACCTGAACCGCAGACTTTATTTATTGTCATGCAAGGAGTAGATTTAGGAAGACCTGCATAAATTGCTGCCTGTCTTGCAGGAGCCTGACCTTCGCCGGCTGGAAGAACATTACCCATAATCACTTCAGAAACATCCTCAGGTTTAATACCTGCACGGTTAACTGCTTCTTTAATGACAAGTGCACCAAGCTGTGGTGCAGTAAACCCTGCAAGTGCTCCCTGAAAAGAACCTATTGGAGTTCTGACGGCTGAAACTATAACTACTTCTTTCATATTGATAATTGATTAATTTTAAATTTAATAGATTTACAAATAACAATTATATACCACAAAATAAATTCCAAAAGAACAGAAAATAATAATGAAATAATTCTCTTTATGTTCAAAACATCTGAATATTTAAGTTATACAGTTACGAGTGAAAACGTGCACAAGATGGCAAGAAAAGATAAAAGAAGAAATGGCACAGCATAAAAGACGATTAGAGCTGATTTTCACTGATTGTTTTTTAGGGTTAAAGATAAGAAAAGATAATTCTGGTTTACCAGAGTATGGATTATAAGATAAAAGAATTCTAGTAGTCATTAGGTATTAAATCGCTAAATTATAGTTTTGGTAAACCAAAATCGCAAATTTCCGTTTAATAACTATAGTTCAGCTAAAAAGATTGTGGATTATTACCTCTGCCTGTTCTTTGCTAAACTCTTGCAGGTTATTTGCTTATTGATTGCTGAATTAGGTGGATTTCATGTGTATTTGATGTGGGTTAGTCGTGTATTTGGTGTGTATTAGATCTTCAAAAATGTACTTTTTACATTTTCAGTCTTTTAAAGCAGATGATTAGTAAATAATCAACAATACACATTTGATTATACATTGTAATGTTTAAACAACGGTATGGTGAGAAAAGTTCCCGAGAAATGATAAATAATTGAAATTATTTTATAAGAATAAATCCCCG
>JBMOHR010000282.1:0-3737 GCA_049317745.1 Ignavibacteria bacterium | reverse complement strand
TGTAACTTAAATATTATTTAAAGTGTTATTATTTACAGAAAATAAAGTTGTTTTTAGCTATATTTGTACGATAAAATTAATCTAAATTATTATATAAAATGAAAAAATTACTGTTATTGACACTATTTGTGGCATTACTTGCCGGATGTTCCAAAATGGAAGACAAGAAAAACACATCAGAAAATAAAACTATGCCGCCAGTTAAACCCGGTACAGAAAACCCTCATCAGAATATGTCACAAACCGAACAGGGTGATATGAATAAAGGCGATAAAACAGATATGGCCGGAGATGATGCTCAGGACAAAAAGGCAGAAGAATTTTCCAAAGCCGCATTCGATTTTGAAAATAATTATACGAAAGACAACAACCTTAAGAAAGATCTTATAGCAAAACATATGGCAGCCGGTAATTATTTAATGTTCGAAGCTAATCTTAGTCCTAAAAAGAAATACAAGCCTGCCCTTAAACATTACAGAAGAGTGCTTGAATTAGATCCGTCAAATGCCGAGGCAGTGAGAAATAAAACCCAGATAGAAGAGATTTACACAAGTATGGGAAGAGAAATTCCTAAGGATTAAAACATTATAATGAATAACATTTATAAATTTGGTGTCTTTGTTGCGATTACACTTGTATTAATCGGGACATTTGTCGTTCCGATACCTGTTATACCAGGGTTGTATGATAAGGCAAGAATCATTTATCTTCACGTTCCTCTTTCGTGGATTGCATTTTTATCGTTTTTTCTATCTATGATAAACTCTGTGCAATATCTCAGAAAAAAGGATTTGGTGTACGATATAAGGTCAAACTCTGCCGCCGAAGTAGGATTTCTTTTTACAATCCTTGCAACCATTACAGGTTCACTCTGGGCAAAATTTAACTGGGGGTCTTACTGGAACTGGGATCCGAGGGAAACCTCTATTTTTATACTGCTGCTTATTTATGGTGCGTATTTCTCTTTACGTTCAGCAATAGATAATTATGAGCAAAAAGCAAAACTGGCTTCTGTTTATGCCATCATCGCTTTTGTTACTGTTCCGTTCTTTATATTTATTATGCCGAGAATAGTTGAATCTCTGCACCCCGCGGATACGATAGTTGATTCCAGGGGCAAGATTACAATGAATCCGGTTATGTTGTCAATATTCTTATTCTCGTTATTTAGTTTCACTTTATTATTCTTCTGGATTTTAAACGTGAAAATCAGAATGGAAAAATTAAGATTTAATAGAATTCAAAAAAACAATATTTAAAATTATGTACGACTTTTTAGAACAGAATGCTATGTATATTGTCCTCCTGATTGCTTTAATCATCTGGGCAGGATTATTCATTTATTTATTTAAAATAGACAGAAATTTAAAGAAACTCGAAGGAGAAGAAAAATGACAAGCAAAATTAAAATCATAATTGCTTCCTTAATTGTAGTCGTCTTCGTTGTCGTCGGTTTTATGTCCTTTATGGATAACAAAATTGATTACGCTTCTTTTGCAGACGCTCAAAAGAGATTAAAAACAGTTGAAGTTAAAGGTGTCTGGCAGAAAGATAAAGAAACAAAATATGATGCTGAAAAAAGTACTTTTACTTTTTATATGAAGGATGAAGCAAATACCGAAATGAAGGTTATTCTTGACGGAGCTAAGCCTAATAACTTTGACATTGCCACTATGATTGTTGCAAAAGGTAAAGTGAAAGATGATGTTTTTTATGCAAAGGAAATATTGACAAAATGCCCTTCAAAGTATGAAGGCAAAGGTGAAGATGTTAAAAAATCTTCAAATCTCTAAAATTAAAATTTAATAAAGGTTTATGGTCGGGAAACTCCTTATATACGTAGCATTCATTGCTTCGTTAATTTCAATCATTGGATTTTTTCTTGCTCACATGGGTAAGGAAAATTTCCTTAAAGTCGGAAGAATATTCTTTCATATAACAGTTATCGGAGTGTTGACAGCGGCATTATTCCTGATGTATAATGTGCTCACTCATCAGTTTCAGTTTTCGTACGTTTGGGAACAAAGCTCTACTGATTTACAGTTACCACTTTTGATGTCAACTTTCTGGGCAGGCCAGGAGGGCAGCTTTATGCTCTGGGGACTTTTTACAGCAGTGATTGGAATATTCTTACTGAACTACGTTTCAAAGGGTGAAAGAATGGAAGCACAGGTGATGGTTATGTTTACACTTGTTCTTAGTTTTATTACATTAATACTTATATTGAAATCGCCATTCCACTATCTCTGGGAATCTTTTCCTAAAGATGTTGAATTTGGATACAAGCCGGAAGAAGGAAGAGGATTGAATCCATTGCTTCAGAATTTCTGGATGGCAATACATCCTCCTACTTTGTTCATAGGTTTTGCATCTCTCACGGTTCCTTTTGCTTTTGCGATGGGTGCTTTATTAAAAAATGATTTTGACAGCTGGGCATCATTCTCGGTTCCCTGGATATTATTCTCGGGTGGTATACTTGGACTTGGAATTATGATGGGCGGCTACTGGGCGTACAGTATTCTTGGATGGGGTGGGTACTGGGCATGGGATCCCGTAGAAAATTCTTCGCTTATTCCATGGATTATAAACGTTGCAAGTTTACATACAATACTGGCTCAGAAAAAAACAGGCGGGTATAAGAAGATTAACCTTTTGTTAAGCATTCTTGCTTTCCTTCTGGTTTTATATTCTACTTTCTTAACACGAAGCGGAATACTCGGTGATTCGTCTGTTCATTCATTCACAGACCCAGGTGCGGAAGTTTATGCGGCGTTACTTGCGTTTATTGTCACATTCTCTGTTATTTCTATCGGAATGATATTATTCAGGTTCAAAAATTTAAAGGATATAAGAACAGAGCCTTCAAAGTTAATGACAAAGGAATCATTACTCTTTATTGGTGCTTTACTGTTGTGCGCTTCTGCGCTCGTTATTTTTGTGGGAACATCGCTTCCGATTTTCTCAAAAGCAAAGGTTGATATGACGTTCTATAATAATATGAACCTTCCAATAGCAATAGGTCTGATGATTACTATGGGAATAAGTCTTTACATAGACTGGAAGCAGACAGATTATAAGAAATTCGCAGCCAATCTGATACTTCCCGGTATTCTCTCGGTAGTTACTTTGATAGTATTAATCGTTATCGGTCTTCATAATCCAATTTATATATTGTTCGCATTTGTATCGTTGATTGCTTTCTTTATAAACGCAAGAATGGCAGTAAGGATACTCAAGTCCGGAAAAATGAATGTAGGTGGTATGTTTGCCCACATTGGAATAGCACTTTTCTTTCTTGGTGTTATCGGTTCGGCAAAATACAGCGAAGAAATGAATCTCTCTCTTCAGGAAGGAATCCCTCAGGAGGCATTTGGTTACAAATTCACTTATGTAGGGGCAAGGCCGTTTATGGATGACAACAATAAACGTGATACAATGTATGCGTTTAATATTAATGTAGAAAAAGATAATAAGGAAATGACGATGAGGCCTGTCATGTTCTTCAGTAAGTTTTCAAATGGCGTTATGAAAAACCCGGATATTGCTTACTTCTCTTATAAAGACCTGTATTTGTCACCTATGAGTCTTGAAGAGCCGTCACCTTATCCTCAGGAATCAACATTCAACCTGAAAAAAGGCACGAAGACGAAGATAGAAGAACTTGAGGTTGAGTTTGTAGATTTTGATTTTGGTACTATGCAAAAGGGCGGTAAAGAAATGGGTTCGGGTAACTATAC
>JBMOHR010000281.1:0-3744 GCA_049317745.1 Ignavibacteria bacterium | reverse complement strand
AAGCAAATTCTTTAAAAACAAAGATAAGAAGTATAGGTGATGTTTTAGGAAAATATGAAATTGAGTTTAATAAGTTACCATCGCAAAGCATAGAGTATGCGAAACTTGAAAGAGTAAGAAAATCAAATGAAAAGTTATATTTGGCATTGGAAGAAAAATATCAAGAGGCGACTATAAATGAAAGGTCAAGATTAGGTTATGCATCATTACTTGATCCGGGAGTTGACAGTGTAGGCCCAATTTCGCCTAATAAGAATTTAATAATGTTAACCGGAATAATAATAGGTATTGCTATAGGTATTATATTTGCATTTACAAGAAATTATTTGGATAAATCCATAAAAACACCTGAACAACTCGAAGCGCAGGGAGCAAGTGTTCTTTCGTGGATTCCAAGTTTCAAGGAATTGGTAGAAGAACATTCTCCTGAAACAGATTTTATAGTTGAGTTAAAACCATCATCTTCAGTTTCAGAAGCTTTTAAAGCATTGAGAACAAGGATTCAATATTCCAAAATTGCCGATAAGCCATTAAAAGTAATTTTAGTAACGAGTACAATACCTTCGGAAGGTAAAACAATTGTTTCAACCAATCTGGCCGGAAGTTTTGCGCAAGCAGGTAACCGGACTCTACTTCTTGATTGTGACTTAAGAAAACCAAGAGTTCATAATGTTATGCAGAGTGACAGGTATCCGGGATTGAGTGACAAATTGTTTAAGAATGTATCTATGGAAGAAATAATTCGACCTACTAAACTGGCAAATATGAGTTACATTACGAGCGGTACTATTCCACCAAATCCCTCTGAATTGTTAGGGTCCCAGCAAATGATAGAATTCATAAATGAAATCAGAGAACTATTTGATGTAGTCATTATAGACTCTCCGCCTTTTGTTTCCGTAACAGATTCGGAAATATTGTTTAATATAACTGATGGTACAATACTTGTATCACGTGCAAATGTAACACCAATTGACGCATTTATTAAAACATACAGAAAACTTTACAAGCTGAACAGGCGAAATCTTTTAGGAAGTGTGTTAAACGATTTTGCATTTAAGAGCTCGTATGGATATTATTACAACTATTACTATTATTATTCAAAGCCAGATTCAAAGAAAAGCACGAAAAAGTAATTTTGAAATGAATATCGTGGGCGAGTTTGTTATTGAATGATGAGTAACGATTATACATATAAAAAATACAGAGAACTTTTAGAAGCTATCAAGAATAGAGGTTATAAATGCTATACTCTAAAAGAATGGATTGAGGAAACACCTGAAACAGGTATAGTTATGAGGCATGATGTTGACAGATACCCAAAGAATTCACTTCATATTGCTTTTGTTGAAAAGGAACTTGAAATAAAGTCCACATATTATTTTCGTGCCAATAAGTGTTCTTTCAACCATGAAATAATAAAAGAAATTAGTTCAATGGGACATGAGATTGGTTATCACTATGAAGATTTATCCGATGCAAACGGAGATCACAATAAGGCGATAGATTTATTCAAAGATAATTTAAATAGGTTAAGAGAAATCTCAGAAGTAAGAACCATATCCATGCACGGCAGGCCAATGTCGAAATTTGACAACAGGGATTTATGGAAGAAATATAATATTCTGGATTACGAATTAACCGGTGAAGCATATTTGACTATTAATTATAAAGACATTTATTATTTTTCTGATACTGGCAGGACGTGGAACGACAATGGAATTAATATTAGAGATAAGGTTGCAACAAGCTTGAAAATGAAATTATCTAATACTGATAGTTTAATCAGTTTTATTAATCATAATTCTCAATTAAAAATTGCGATTTTGACTCATCCCGAAAGATGGAATGATAACAAATATTTATGGTATAAATATTATTTAAGAGATTTAATGTCAAATAACTCAAAACGAATTGTTCAATTTGCAAGGAAGAATATCAAAAATAACTGATTAATATTTTACTCATTTATACATATCTCAAATTTGCATAATCTCATTAAGAAAGATCACTCATAAAGGTTGGAAGTAAATAATTATTTAAAAGGGAAGTTCAGTAATTACAGCAACGGTTATGATATTTTCATAATGTCGATATCTATTTATTTGCTCTTTTGGTTATCTGTTTTATTTGTGTATAAATTCCCGATAGGATTAGATAAATTATTCTTCGCAATATTATTATTTATATTTTGGTTCTCTAAAGTAGATTACTTTTGGTTTGCGTTCTTCATCATTATTTCGTTTTATCCGGGTAGCTTTTTTATTGAAACTTCTGGTGACGCAGTGCGAAGATTACCGATTTATTCCATAATTCCAAAAGCATCATTTTCTATTTTTGATATATTCATGATAATTTCAGTGTTTAAAGCTTTAATAAAAGGGAGAAAGCTGCGAATCAAAGATGTTTTGAATATTAAATATGGAATAATATTTATAATCTATATGTTCGTTATTACTGCATTTCATGGAGTGTCCTTAAAAACATTTGTTGCGTTACCATTAAGAGGGATTTTCTTCTACACATTTTTTTATTCTTTCCCTGCATTAGTATTTAACAAGAAACATACTTATCTATTCCTGTATATGTTTTTTCCATTCGTTTTCAACGAATTGTTTTCTCAGGTTTATTTGTTGTCGACCGGATCTAATTTAGTTCATGAGTTTTATTCTGGTGCAAAATCTCTTGTTGTCATAGATAAACTAATGGGTGAAAATATCAGAGCAATAGCTGATGGACATTCGATTGTTGTCTTATCTTTTATTTTTGCACTTGCTCTGATGGGAAATTCTGATAAATATTCATCTAAAGGTTATTTATCACTTATTATAATCGTATCATTTCTGAGTATGATTTTATCGGCAACCCGTCAATCTATGATTATGCTTACTTTTATGTTTATGTTGTATATGATTTTTGTGAATAAAGTAAAGCCTGGTATGATGTTTCAGTTACTATTTATAGGAATTGTAACTTTCTTTATTATTGATACACTGAATTTATTTAACATTAGTAAAATTATCAATGCGTCTTTTGATCGATTAACTGGTGCAGTACATTTTTCGCAAGGATCAATTGAGGCTGAGGATACTTTAGATTATAGACTTAGTGTAAGATTGCCTGTAATTTTGGAAAATATAAGAGGGAGCATATTTCTTGGGTATGGATTCTCAGATAAATTCTTTCAATATAATGATGGTCATCTTGGTGGAGTTTTATTAGGTGTTTTGCAAATGGGTACGATTGGATATTCAGTTTTAACATTGTTTATTGCATTTATATTCTTAAAATCCATTCAATATGTAAAGAGATTTGGAGAGAACAATACAACAACTGCCTTTATTAAATCTTTTTTAATTGGAATGAGTGGTTATTTCTTGTTGAATTTATTTATAAACCCGACTATTATATTTAATATTAGAGCGCAACCTCAGGAATTTTTTATCTTAATGGTTTTAGTGTCTCAATTTATAAAATTTGGAAGAATGGAGTCTATATTTAAAAATAGAATAGCATTGGATAAGACTCAACACTTTGAAAAATTGCAAAGTAACAGACCAATATATTAAAACTTTAAAGATCCATTCAATAAATTTAGATTTCTATTTAGTTCTTCAATAATATATCTTTTAAATAATTATAATTAAAAAATGAAAGTTGTAATCCTTTGTGGTGGTATGGGAACCCGTTTAAGGGAGGAAACAGAATTTAAGCCAAAGCCGATGGTAGAAATTGGTGGTAAAC
>JBMOHR010000280.1:0-3761 GCA_049317745.1 Ignavibacteria bacterium | reverse complement strand
TTTTCAACAATTCAATATATAAACTTGGTGCTCAGAGTGCAGGGCTCGGATTAATTGTAAATGCACCAATCAGTAAACATATTTCATTTTCCGCAAACGTTCATAATAACTTTATTGTACTCGCCGCATTAAACTCTATTTACATAGGAGGCGAAAACAGGGATTACGATTTTCTGATGGGAGACAAAGTACTTGCAGAAGGAATTTTAGATATCGGGCCAGTCAGTCTGCAATTAGAGTATAAATTATACTGGATGAAATCAATAGATGGTATAAGCGGGACTCATACTATGGGATTTTTGAACCCTAAACTCTTCCTGAAAGTGTACAAAGGTCTTGGCGCCGGAGCAGAATTCATATACTATCACAGACACAGCATTTACAAGAAAATCGAAGTCAATAACCTCGACTTAACTGAACACAGATTCTATCTTTCATACTGGTTCTGAGAATATTAATTTTAAAGTAATTTTTGAGCAATAACCTCTAAATTCTGAAGCTAATTTACAATCAAGGATAGGGCAAAATTATAAAATAGAGCCATAAATGAGCACAAACCGATTTAAACTAACTATAGAACATAATTGTCTAAATACTAGAAAAGAATATTAAAATACGGGAACAGAATAATTATTAATACAGTATAAAAATAGAAACAGAAACTTTAAATGATTAAGATTATGAAAAAGACATTTACGACATTAGCAGCTATCGCAATTATGATAGTAATAAACGGTTGTCAGCAGTTTATGTACACACCATCTCATAATGTGGAAGTGTACAACAACAATGAAGCGAAATATATGATGAGCTTTTACTACAGAGATTATAGCTATGGAACTGATATCTGGAGCAGAGACCAGTTGTACAGTGAGTTGAAACCTCAGGAATCGTATAACATTGTGCTGGACGAAGGGACTTACGACTTTAAATTTATTCTGGAAGACGAGTATTACTCTTACACAATGTACGAATACGATATTTACGTACATTCAGATTTAACATTGGATGTGTGCTATGACTGTCTGAAGAAAATGGATAAGGACAAAGTTGTGAAAGTGCCAAAGAGTAAAGTTGTTACCAAGAACGATTAATTATCTTTAAGTTTATATTCTTTAATAAAAGCAGAGTCATTGTTAACCCGGTTATTAACTATACTAATAAATAATCGGGTTAAATCTGCTTTATCTATGTGAACAGGATCATAGAATAACTCCCGGTTGTAAGTTAGAGTATTTGGAAAATCCATATCGTAGGTAGCAGATATTTTAGCAAGATTACGAACAAACATTTCCTTCTGAGATTTCAGATTATTACTGTCTATAAGGTTTTGCATATCGACATTAGTGGGCGGTATTATAAAGCATAAATTTATTGAGTGCTTATCGCAATATGATTTAATTTCCTTCAGGTCTTTTAAGTACTCCTGCGGATAAGAATAATTTTTATAATATCTCATTTCGGTAACAGAAAGAAATCTTGTCCAGTTACTCTCAAAGTCTGTTCTAGGAATTTTGTAAATAGTGTCTTTTGCAGAATTATTATCATATTTAAGACATTTAAAAGCAGATTTAATAATGTTAAGATTTGCAGCATACATTAAAGGATCGTTAATGATAGTTTCGGCGGATTTGACAAGGTCATTACGCTGAGTGATAAAGAAGTTATTGAAATTTATTGACAGATAAACATTCTTAAGTTTAACTCTTGAATTCGCAAACCAGAATCCGCTGATCATATCTTTAATCATTCCGTCAAAGATGTACAACTCGGCAAACTTAAAACCTGTCTGACTTTCGATAAGAGGTAAATCTTTGTCAGCAAAACGTGAATCGCTTATAGTAATGTTTTCAGACGGGTTGCGGTTGAAGTGAATCAGGTTAAATAGTGCCGGATTTTCTATGTAGGCTACAGATCTTTTGATGTTCAGAGGAATAAAGTCTGAAATTCCGAAATAGTTAAAAGGGTCAACAACCAGAACGAATACCAGATATATTATTACCGGGATGAGGAGAATTAATATTTTATAAAATAATTTCTTCATCAGAATTGCTGGTAAATAAAGTTTTGAATGTTATTCAGTGTACCGAAGAAAAGAAGGGATAATAGTATAATGTAATAGAATGCCCACCTTTTGAATGACGATGTTCTTGATAATAGGTTCAGAACTCCGACTTTTGAATCTATCAAATCATATATAAAGATTAATATTACCGATACAATAATCACGGCTATATCCAGTCGAGAAATGCCGAAGAGATAGATGTATCTTTTTAACGACATCACATTAAACAAACTCAGATGCCAGCCCGAAAACAAACCGGTAAATACTTTCATTGCTGTATAGAATGTATCCGCACGAAAGAAGACCCAGAGCGAAGTAATAATCAGGAATGTAAATATCACTCGCAGAGATTTCAGCAACGATGCACCAATATTAAAATACTTTATAATTTTTGCTCTCGGCTTTTTAGTCAGGAAAGAAAGAGCAAGCAATGAACCGTGCATAGCACCCCATAAAACAAAAGGCCAGCCAATCCCATGCCATACACCTACAAGTGTCATTGCTATAAGTATTGAAACTACATAGGTAATAGATTCAGGTTTAACAGCATGCTTCTTCTGATGATTAAAAAGTTTAGTTATTTTATAGGCCAAGGGTAAAAATACATAGTCACGAATCCATAGTGATAGTGTGATATGCCAGCGGCTCCAGAAATCTTTTATTGATGTTGAGAAATATGGCTGTCGGAAGTTTGGTGACAGCTCAATTCCCAGTGTTTTGGAAAAACCGATTGCCATATTAGTGTAGCCTGCAAAGTCTGCATATATCTGAACTG
Organism: Ignavibacteria bacterium; assembly: GCA_049317745.1. Classification (GTDB taxonomy): domain Bacteria; phylum Bacteroidota; class Ignavibacteria; order Tepidaquicellales; family Tepidaquicellaceae; genus CAIKZJ01. The sequence goes on along the minus strand of JBMOHR010000280.1, from coordinate 921 downwards.
ACAGCAGAAAAACACCAATCAGAATAAAAAAACCGGGAAATTTATCGGGATTGTAGAATACGGCATCAGGAATACGTTTTATACTATCTGCAATTATAAACTTCTGAAACATACCAAAGGCAATTAACTTCAATCCGTCAGTTACATTCTTATAATCGAAAACAACATCACCCTTAAGCTGGCTTAATAATTTATTCGGTCTTTCAATTGGTCCTGCAACAAACTTCGGAAAATAGATTAAATAGTTAAAGAAGTTTATGAAATTCCGTTCGGGAATTATATTTTTTCTGCCTGTTTCAATCAGATAGCTTAATGACTGAAAAAGATAAAAAGATAATCCGATTGGAAATATTATACTGTTCGTATAGTTTGAGTTTTTAAATACCAGCAAACTGTATTTCAAGGAATCCAGATCACCTATAGCATTAAGATATTTAGAGCCTATAAATGCAACTATTGAAATGATTATTCCTGAAAACAACAGGAATGAATGATTCTTTTCATTAATGTAACGAGCCAGAAAATAAAAGATTACTGAAAGAACAAAGACAAGAACCAGAGATAAAAGGTTGAATGAAAGAATAAATACAGAAGATGCTGCAAACAACAGGTATTTTCTGTCTTTAGCGCCTATTACATAATTAAGCAGAAAAACAGGAATAAAAAACAATAAAAAGTATATAGAGTAAAATTCCATTGAGTCAATTTATGAAAAATATGCGAAAGATTATACAAAGTAAGTTATCATACAAACATTCCGTCAAGAACTGAAGATGATTGATTATACAGAGCCCAAAAACACACGGGAATGCTGTATACGTGAGAATAACCATAAATAAAACTCTTTTCCCCTTTATGCTTAGAAATCAGTTTAGTAATTTGCATTTTCTTTTAGATTAAGGGATTGTTTTTACGCAAATT
>JBMOHR010000279.1:0-3762 GCA_049317745.1 Ignavibacteria bacterium | reverse complement strand
GCTTTTATTTTCATTCTATAATTTGTTTGATGGTTCTGCGTGTATAATCACATTGCTTAAATTCGGGTATAACTCTTTTACGTGTAAATATATTTTGCTCTCGAGTATCGTCACAACGTCGTGTACTTCGTCGAAAGTGTAATTCTGCTTGAACGAACAGCTCAGTGATATCCTTATCTTTCCAGCACTGTTAACAACTTTAATGTCGTCGTAATCTTCTATCTTTTCTTCCTTATCCAGTATCTTCCTTATGTTATCGATTAAATTATTCGATAATTCCGTTATGTCAATCGTGTCAAACAGTATCTCGCTCGGTTCATCAAGATGTATCTTCACTTTCTTGATTATAGGTATCTTCTCAAGTATCTTTTCTTCAAGTTCAGAAATAACATCGTGAGCCTTTATCAAATCATTCGTATTCTCTATCTCCACGTGCAGTTCACTGAATATTTCTTCCTTAATCCTGTGAGAAAATATATCGTGACACTTAAACCCTGAATCATTCACTACCATTCTTATCTTTTCGTTCAGCGTCTCGCTTTCAGTCTCAATCGGTTCTGAATGTATCACTACGTCAACATTCGGAAATGATTCTTTAATCTGTCTCTCAGCCATATCCATCAAATCGTGTGTCATCGAGAACGACTTCGTCCGTCCTATCTGTATTATCGCATCAACAAATATCTTCGAGCCGCTTCCTCTCAGCCTTAAACTCTTTATTCCTTCAATTCCTTTTATCGAAAGTATTTTCTCGCTAATGCTTTCTTCAATCCCGTCAGGCACCCTGTCAAGCAGTGAACCTATTGCCTTCTTTGAAAGTCCTAACGTTGTAAATATAATTATCACAGAAACAATTAAAGCACTTATCGGGTCGGCAAGATGAAACCAGTTAAAATAACTGAATACCATACCTATCAATACAACTATAGAACTCAGCACGTCAGATGAAAAATGCAGCGAGTCCGCCTCAAGCGCCTGTGAATGTGTTTCCTTCGCAACTTTCATTAATGCTCTTGATCTGTGTATATCGATGAACACGCAGATAAGTATCGCACCAAACACAAATAGGTTCAGCTTTATCTCTACCGGGGTTATTATTCTGTCTATCGATTCATAAATCAGATATGCGCACATCAGTACAAGTATGAACACCTGAAACAATGCAGAGAAACTTTCTATCTTTTCGTGTCCGTAATGATGATTCTTGTCAGGAGGTTTTGTAGAATATCTTATTGAAAGTATCGTTGCAACCGTTGCTATTAAGTCCGTTGAGGAATGGAATAATTCCGACAGCACACCGATACTGCCGCTGAAGTAACTCGCCAGTGCTTTGAGCAGTACAATAAACAAAGCAGCCATAAGAGATATATTAGCTACTCTTATTTTCTTCGCATTGTTGATATCAACTGTGTTTGTCATTGTATTAATTTATTAATTCTCCTGTCTTCTCTTCACCTTTAAACTGGGCTAAGAAAACACCTGCAAAAGTTATTATAGCACCAAGCATGAAAAAATAAGATATTTCTTCTTTTAATAAAACCCAAGAAAAAACGATTGTTACGATAGGCGATATATTCGTAGTCGTTGTAAGTTCCGTTACGTTTATGTGCTTCGATGCATAAGTAAACACAAAGTACCCGGCAAATGCTACCAGAAATGCCAGATGTATAAAACCAATTATCCCCGAAGTCGTCAGCTTATCAAACGAAAGATTCTTCACGTCGTACAAAAATATCGGAATGTACATCACTATCCCCATCGTAAATGCTATCGTTGATGTTTTCAAAGCTCCGTATTTAGATACTAAATCCTTGCTCAGCGTTATGTACGCCGCCCACGAGAGCACTGCAAACACAAGCATTATATCTCCGAGCAGTACGTTTGAGTCCGATGCTTTGCTTTTCATTATTGCATCGTAAAACACAAAGAAGATTCCGAATATTGTCAGAAGTATTGGTATCAGTCTTTTCATCGAAAAGGTTTCGTGCTTCAGTTTTATAGCAATGAAGTAAGCAAAAAGGGGAGTGCAGGCATACGTCACACCTGAATGCGACGCAAAGGATAAATTAACTCCGTTTAAAAAGAAGAACTGGTTTATCGGAATGACTAAGGCACCAAGTATCAGAAACCTGTTTAAGTCAACTCTGTCAAACTTATACGATTGCTTCTTGAAGTTAAACAGCAGGTTGAAAAGTATCGTAGCCGTCCCGAAACGCAGGAATGCTAAACTCAGTGGTGAGATTTCAGATACAGTAAACTTTGCTGCAATTGGCGTGAATGCCGCAGTGAATATCAGAAACAGAATTATAAAAACTTTCTTCATTAAATGGTGTTTGTACAATAAAACAAGGGGACATCTGCCCCCTTGTTTAAAATATTAAACCGAAAACTATTTAGTTTTCTTGTTTGCGAGTAACACATTCTTGGCTTTCTTTACTCTTGCCTTAGCCTTCTTGTGTTTCTTCATCGCTGTTTTCTTTGGTTTGTTCATTTGTTTGGTTTATTTAATTATGCAATTGTTACGTCTTTGTCTATATAAACATCCTGAATGGCGTTAAGAAGTTTTACTCCCTCTACCATCGGCTTCTGGAATGCTTTTCTTCCTGAGATAAGTCCCATTCCGCCTGCGCGTTTGTTTATGATTGCAGTCTTTACTGCTTCCTGTAAATCAGATTCGCCCTTGCCTGTCGATGCGCCGCCTGAATTGATTAATCCTGCTCTGCCCATATAGCAATTCGCTACCTGATATCTTGTTAAGTCAATCGGATTGTCCGATGATAACTTTGTGTAAACATCTTTATGTGTCTTTCCGAATTTCAGTGCATTGTAACCGCCGTTGTTTTCAGGAAGTTTTTGTTTAATTATGTCTGCCTGAATCGTCACGCCTAAATGATTTGCCTGACCCGTTAAGTCTGCCGATACGTGATAATCCTTATCGCCTTTAACATTGAATTCCGGGTTCCTTAAGTAGCACCATAATATTGTTACCATTCCGAGTTCGTGTGCATACGAGAATGCATCCGTTACTTCCTGTATCTGTCTTGCTGATTCGTCCGAACCGAAATAAATCGTCGCACCAACTGCAATCGCTCCCATATCAAATGCCTGGTCGATGTTCGCAAACATTATCTGGTCGTACTTGTTTGGATACGAAAGAAACTCATTGTGATTTAATTTTAAAATGAAAGGAATCTTGTGTGCATACTGTCTTGAAACTGCACCAAGCACACCAAGCGTCGAAGCCACTGCATTACATCCGCCCTCAATCGCAAGCTTCACGATGTTACCCGGGTCAAAATAAATAGGCTCCGGTGCAAACGATGCACCTGCCGAATGTTCAATACCCTGGTCAACAGGAAGTATCGAAACGTAACCTGTCTTGCCAAGTCTTCCTGAATTGAAAATCGTCTGCATATTTCTCAGAACGTTCGGTGTTCTGTCTGAATCTTTCCAGACTCTATCAACAAAGTCGCTTCCCGGTAAATGTAAATTCTCTTTTGGTATGGTTGTACACTTATGAGTTAATAAACCCTCATTTTCTTTTCCGATAATTTCTTTAATCTTCTCAATCATTTGTTTTAATATTTAAATTTGTTTTGTAAAAATGACGCGCCCGGCATCATTATTTATGTAATATTTAAAATTCTCATTCAAACCCGTACTTCTTATAAACCCAAGTCCCGTGAAATCATACGAAGACTTTCCCGCACTCGTCACAAACCCGCACTCATTCTCTGTTCCCGCATCCTTAAAATAAATCTT
>JBMOHR010000278.1:0-3774 GCA_049317745.1 Ignavibacteria bacterium | reverse complement strand
GATAAAGTGATCCGCCGTGACGGGACTGATTGTTAATAAAGTAATACTAAATATAAATATATAGTGTAAGATATTTTATAAATTAAATAAAATAATTATGAAAAGATTATTTCTGACAGTTGTACTGCTAACACTTGTTTCACTGCAGGTTTATTCACAGCAAAACAAAAGTGATAACCCTGACCAGAGATTATTCAAAAATCCTTCATCTGCTCCATTCGTTTCTGAATGGGATAAAGTACCCGCTGAAATAAGGAATAAGAATTCGTTTAAAAGGTTCGAATGGTTCTACAGGTCGAGACTTGATATAAGAGGCGATTTCCCGAAAGAGTTTATCGAAGAGCAGAAGCAGATTGAAATGCGTAAGGTAAACAGCATGGATAAAAATAATGTATGGACAAATATCGGACCTATTGGAGTTAATTTGGCAGGCAGCCATGCTTCTCACTGGGGTGTAAACAGCGGAAGAATCAGAGGTCTTGCTATCCACCCCACAAACCCCGATATAGCGTATGTTGGTGCCGCCGCAGGTGGTATCTGGAAAACTACTAACGGTGGTGCAAACTGGGCAGATAAAAGCGGAGAGTTTAACCTTATTACATTCGGTGCGATTGCAATCGACCCGGCAAATCCAACCATCATCTATGCAGGAACGGGTGAAACGCGATATAGTTTTAATATGACTACTTATGAAGGTGACGGACTTTATAAATCGATTAACGGTGGAGATAACTGGACTAAAATTACGAATGGTTTCGGCGCAAAAACACAATTCTCAGATATAGAAGTTTCTCCGACAAATCCTAACATCGTTCTCGCCACTATTGGAATGGGATACTGGAACAACCCGAATCCTGATAATGTGGGCTTGTGGAGAAGTACTGACGCCGGAATTAACTGGACGAGAGTTAGTGATTATTCAGGAGCTTTTGATGTTGCCTTTCATCCTACGAACGGAAATATTGCTTATGCATCGTTCGGAAATAATACTGATTTAGGTTTCGTGATATCTACAAATGCAGGAGTTGACTGGACGTCAAGCAATACCGGTCTGCCTGCTGCATCTTCAAGAGCAAGATTTCAGTTCGATATATCAAAAAATAATCCATCAGTTATTTACGGAATTATCTTCAGTGCGTATGCTGATATTTCAGGAATGAAAACAGGAGCATTTAAATCTACTAATGCAGGTGCAAGCTGGGTTCAGATATCCGGCGGAGAAAATATCGCAGGGTCTTACAACGGTACAACTGTTGATGACCAGGGTGGATATGACCTGTGCATAGCAGCTCATCCCGTAAACCCTCAGATTGCTTTCTTCGGCAATGTTGAATTAAGCAAAACATCCGATGGTTCAGCTATTAGCTTCATTAGAAATCCTGCAGGATATTACGGAGGAGTTAATGCCTGGGACGACTGGACTCATACAGATATTCATATTATTAAATTTGCTCCTTCTAACCCGAACATTATGTACGTTGGCTGTGACGGAGGTGCTTATAAATCTACAAACGGTGGTGCAAGTTTCTTTCACGTCAACAACGGAATAAACACAATACAATTTGCCCGACTTGCTTCTCATCCTACAAACCCAAATGTACTTTATGGAGGCGCACAGGATAACGGAAACTTCAGGACTGTAAATAAAGGTGCAACTGAATGGCTGTTTGTAGGAACAGGAGACGGAATGGAATGCTTTGTTGATTATTCTAATCCGGACAGGGTATTTATGAGCACGCAAACCGGTTCTTTAAAGAGATCTACCAACGGCGGTGTAAACTGGAGCGGCATTCTTTCGGGTTACAGTAATACTGCAGGGATGGCTCCTTTCTGGCAGCATCCAACCGAATCAAATAAAATTTATGCCGCACTCGACAGGAGTATTTATATGTCTTCTAATTCTGGTACAAACTGGAGTGATATCTCAGGTGCAATTTCAGATGCAAACCATCTTACTTCTGTTGCTCATTCACCCGCAAACACAAACAACATGATGGTAGTATTCAGTAGTTACACTACTTCACCAAAAGTATTCATATCAACAAATGAAGGTGTGGACTTTTCGGATATTTCTGCAAATATTACAGGCTCGGGTTTAACAGGTAAATTAATTCAAAGAGTCGTTGCAGACCCTTTTAATGGAAACACTTTTTATATCGCAAGATCATCATACACAGATGGTCAGATTATTAAAACTACTAACCTTGGAGCAAACTGGAGTGATATAAGTTCTGACCTTCCGAAAATTTCTACCAATGCTGTTTTTGCAGACCCTGTTAACGCAGGTCAGTTGTACGTTGGTAACGACTTTGGAATCTACCGCTCTTTAAACGGAGGAACAAACTGGGTAAGGCTCGGTATGAACATTCCTTATGTGCCTGTTCTCAGTTTCAGTTATTTCAACAACGGTATTTCAAGGTATCTCAGAGCAGCAACTCACGGCAGAGGTGCTTATGAACTTGATATTATAGGTACTGTAGGTATTCAGGGAAATAATGAAGAGGTCCTGGCTTATTCTCTGTCACAGAATTATCCGAACCCGTTTAACCCTGTTACAAAAATAAATTATAATTTACCTAAAGCAGGATTTGTATCTCTGAAAGTTTATGATGTACTCGGTAAAGAAGTCAAAACTCTTGTCAGTGAATCAAAAACTGCAGGAATACATTCAGTCAGTTTTGATGCTTCAAACTTAACAAGCGGAGTATACTTTTATAAACTTGAGACAAACGGTTTCAGCGACATCAGGAAAATGTTGATGATTAAGTAACGTAAGTTACTTTGGTGGGGTACCCTTTGGGTCAATCCGCTGTGTCAAAGACTCGCCGCGGCGGGGAGGATTGTTTATTAAGTAATACGAAATATAAATTAACAGTGGTAGATTTATTAAAATTAAATAAAATAATATGAAAAGATTTATTCTGACACTTGTACTGCTAACAATTGTTTCACTGCAGGCTTATTCACAGCAAAACAAGAGCGATAACGCAGACCAGAGATTATTCAAAAATCCTTCATCTGCTCCATTCGTTTCTGAATGGGATAAAGTACCCGCTGAAATAAGGAATAAGAATTCGTTTAAAAGGTTCGAATGGTTCTACAGGTCGAGACTTGATATAAGAGGCGATTTCCCGAAAGAGTTTATCGAAGAGCAGAAGCAGATTGAAATGCGTAAAGTAAGCAGCATGGATAAGAACAATGTCTGGACTAATATCGGACCTCTTGGTGTTAATATGGCAGGCAGCATTGCTTCTCACTGGGGTGTAAACAGCGGAAGAATAAGAGGCCTTGCTATCCACCCCACAAACCCCGATATAGTTTATGTTGGTGCAGCTGCAGGCGGAGTATGGAAAACTACAAACGGAGGCGTTAGCTGGATAGATAAAAGCGGAGACTTTAACCTTATAACTTTCGGAGCGATTGCCATCGACCCTTTAAATCCAGCCATCATCTATGCAGGAACGGGTGAAACACGCTTTGGCTTTAATATGATTACTTTTGAAGGTGACGGACTTTATAAGTCAATAAACGGTGGAGATAACTGGACTAAAATTACGAATGGATTCGGAACAAAAACACAATTCTCAGATATAGTGGTCTCTCCTACGAATTCTAATATCGTTCTCGCCTCTATTGGAATGGGAAACTGGAATAATCAGACTCCTGATAATTTTGGATTATGGAGAAGTACTGATGCTGGAATTAACTGGACGAGGGTAAGTGATTATTCAGGAGCTTTTGATGTTGCCTTTCATCCTACGAACGGAAATATTG
>JBMOHR010000277.1:0-3786 GCA_049317745.1 Ignavibacteria bacterium | reverse complement strand
GACTATTCGGGCTTCTCATTCTGATACTTTTTTCTCACCCTTTTTGTTATCTATCCTCTGTTTCTACCCGGTTTTTCTGCATTCCTGATAATTGTTAATTGATAATCGATACGCTGGTAAACAAGAATTTTAATCTTTAACCCTGAAAAATCTCTATCCGTGAATTAGCTTGCTAATCGCTCTTTAAAATCAGTTCAATCAGTGTAAATCCGCGTTCCATTCTTTTTATCTCTAACCCTGAAAAATCTCTTATCTCTATTTCGTGACTTTTGTGGGGAAATTCTTTATCTATCTTTATACTCTCTTAATTCATCATTCATACGCTGGTAAACCAGAATTATCTTTTCTTATCTTTAACCCTAAAAAACAATCAGGGAAAATCAGCTCTAATCGTCTTTTATCAGTGTGCCATTTCTTCTTTTATCTTTTCTTGCCATTTTGTGCACGTTTTCACTCGAAACTGTATAATTCCGCGCTCTTCGCGTCCGCCGTCTTTTTGGCGGATGAATTCATAATTGTTTTTCATCAGTTCAATCAGTGTAAATCCGCGTTCCATTCTTTAGAAGTTTCTTACCGATTCATTGGAATTCAGGCTCATCTTTAACACTAAAAAATCTCTAATTCGCATAGATTAATTCTCTTATTCACGCGTTGACATTCCCTTATGCTCTTAAAGGGAATCGCGGATATCTTTTCTATTCTCTATTTCTTTGCTCCGCCACCGCAAATGCACGCCTTCACTCGTATCTGTATAATTGTTAATTGATATTCTTTTATCTTTATTTTTGTTGCCTTGAGTATTAAATTATTGTAATAAATTTAACTGAATATATGAATAAGAATTTATTCAACCTGTTGTGCAAGCTCTCTAAGAATGAATGGAACGAGTTCGGTGATTTTCTTTCTTCGCCTTACTTCGTAAAAGGACGCGATTACTCTGAACTTTACGCCTTCCTTAAAAAACATTTTCAGAAACCGGGCAGTACTCCCGATATTTTAAAAGACCTGATTCTTAAAAAGTTTAAGAATTCTCTCAGCAGCCAGACTATTGAAAACAGACTTTCCGAAATCAATAAACTCGCTGAGAAATTCCTGATTCAGAAAAATTTCGAGAAGAATCAGGTTAACACTTTTTCTCTTCTATATGAAGAACTCGTTAACAGAGAATTATTCACAAATTTCAGCACAAGTTTTTCAACCAATAAGGATAAACTGCTTCCAAAGAGTACGGCTGACCTTATTCCTTACAGCAGGATTATACAGGCAGAAGGGTTTTACAACAGGCATAAACAGGATTACCCTGCAACGTTTTCTCTGTTCTGTAAACAGGGTGACTGCCTTACTGCTTTCTTTCTGGACAGACTTCTGTATTTCGCTACTGAATTCTATTTTTCCGATATTTATGGTATTAAGTATGAAGCCAAAAGGGTTAAAAAGCTGTTAAGCGATGTTGACCTTGATTCTTTCTTTAAACTGGTTACTCCCGATGATTCTGAATTCTATAAATCGGTGCTGCTCAGGTATCACGTCTATAATTCAATCGTGAATCCTGAAAATCACAGCTTAATAGATATTGCAGAGAAGTACTTTGAGATAATAAAAGATGAAATTTCCATCGACGTGAAGATTGATTACTTTCAGAAGATGCAGGCAAATTTTGTTCATCATATTAACAAAGGTGAGCAGGGATTCCTGAATAAACTTTTTGATTTGATGAAAGCAAGGCTTGACGATGGTGAGACTATTAACTTTGCACTGCTCGATTATCCTTCTTCGGAGTTCAGGGATATTGTAACTGTCGGCTTAAGGGTTCGGGAATACGAATGGGTTGAGGATTTTATTAATAAATATTCAGGACTCCTTCCTGCTGCATTCAGGGATGAGGAAAAGACTCTGGCTCTTTTAAAATTCCATTACGATAAAAAAGATTTTATCAGGGTTCTGCTAACTATTAAAAAACATAAACTATCAAAGAACCACGTTCATAATATCGATGTGTATAAGTATAAACTTTTGACTAATTATGAACTGAATTATTTCGATGAGGTTGAAGCAGTTACTGATAACCTTAAAACCTATCTGAGAAAAGACGGCCTTGTTGATATTCAGAAAACCAGCGCTTTGAGTTTTATCAGACTTTTAGACAGACTGGTTAAACTAAAAACTATTTCCTCTGAAGAAACCGCTGATAGTTTTATCGAATCTGTAAACAAGGAAACCGATTCACTCTTAGACAGGAAATGGTTCACCGAAAAAGCCGCAGAGTTGTAAGATATAATTAATCCCGTAGTGATGATGTCTGTATAATAATCGATTCGGAAATGAATCAATCACATAAAAGAATAGAGGTGCAGTAAATCAATACTGCACCTCTATTTTTAAACCTTTTATCTCTTTACTATTGCCTCGTGCCTAATGCCTATTTCAACATTACCATCTTGACAATATGTTTATAAGTCCCGGCTTCTATCTTTGCGAAATATATTCCGCTCGCGTATTTTGCACCACTCCAGGTTGCTTCGTATCTGCCTGCCTGAAGGTTGTCGCTTACTAAGGTTTCTACTTCTTTTCCTGTTACATCATATATTACTAACTTTACGAATGAGTTATTCGCAAGGTCGTACTTTATCGATGTCGTTGGATTGAACGGGTTTGGATAGTTCTCGTAAAGTTTAAATTCCTTCGGTATTTCATTACTTATGTTAAAGTTACCTGTTATTGTAGGGTTTGTCGTTCCGAACGTTGTTCCGCTTACAAGCGGTGTAAGACTATCGAGTACTACACTCGGTGTCGTCTGAGGTGTTACTCTGAACGTCATGTTTGTGTTAGTACAGTTACTTACGATATTCCATCTTAATGTACCAAGTGTGTATGTTCCAGGTGCAAAAGGATAGAATCCTGATGAATTGATTGTAAGTATGTTTAATCCTATTGCTACACCGCCTGCGACTGAAGTTGTCGTCATTGCCATATAGCCGTTTGCATTACTGATGTTCGTGTTGGCATTCACTGCAGGATTGTCTGCTTTGACTGTCAATGAACCAGATGGTGTACAGGCTAAGTTTACTCTGATATTACTTGAGCCTACTCTCCAGGTCTGACCTGCAGGTATTGTTGCCTTTAAGTCCATCAGGAAGAATGCACCAGAGACTCTCGGGTTTACAAGTGTAAAGTTTACTTTCTGTTGTGCCTCAAGTGTGTTTAAGAACAACATCATCAGCACCGCAAGAGTTAATAATTTTTTCATAGTTATGTATTTTATTTTAATATTTGTTTTAATATTTGTTTTCAACTTAATATATTGCAGTCAGGATTATCCCCTGACTGCAATTTTAATGTTTATTTAATTATTATTTTTCTTCACTGCGTCCTGTTTCTTTGTGCTCTTATCCTGTACGTTATTATTCTGTTTCTTTGTATCCTTCTGTGTTAGTCTGCTGTCTATCCTTGAATAATCAAAGTCTTTCGTTTTTATTACTGGAATTACTACGAGTGTCGGAACTACCTTCGTCATTCCGAAGTTTGGTACGAACAGTGCTACGTCAAGACCTGTTACGTCCAGGTCTCCGTCGAAGTCTGCTGCCAGGTATCCCTGTGTTCCAAACTGTGGTACAAGAAGTGTTACATCAAGTCCGTCTATCGAGCCGTCTGTGTTTGCGTCACCGCCAAACAGTACCCAGACAGTTCCGACCTGTTTCATGTTATCGCCGAATGCCTGTGTCATCGCTGTGGTGAAGTCATACGATAATGGTGTTCCGCCAACGAATGATTGTGGTAACTTGCTCC
>JBMOHR010000276.1:0-3823 GCA_049317745.1 Ignavibacteria bacterium | reverse complement strand
TGGACTTAATAAAAAACCTGACAAGCAGTTATTTATTCAAAGACATATTTTCTCTTGAAGGTGTTAAGAACCATTCTTTGCTCGAAAAACTCATCAAAGCAATCGCCTTGCAAATAGGCAGTGAAGTTTCAATAAATGAACTTTCGCGCCATTTGGGAGCAAACCACCAGACCATAGAAAAATATTTGACAATCCTTGAACAAACATACGTAATACACAAACTTTCTTCTTTCAGCAATAATGTGAGAAACGAAATCAGAAAATCCAAAAAATATTATTTCTATGATAACGGATTAAGAAATGCTGTCATAGGAAACTTTACACCTCTTTCATTAAGAACGGATTTGGGAGCTTTATGGGAAAACTTTATTATAAGTGAAAGAATCAAATACAATCTCTATAATTGCAGAGATACAAAATATTATTTCTGGAGAACAAAACAACAGCAGGAAATTGATTTAATTGAAGAGCATAGCGGGAGACTTACTGCTATTGAAATTAAATGGAATAAGAATGTAAATCTTAAAATCCCAAAAACATTCACAAACAATTACGCTGTAGATAAAACCTGCTTAATAAATTCAGAAAACTTCTCTGAATATTTGATGTAATCTCGCCATCAAAATATAAAAACATATGTTTGAACGATAAATAACATCTCGTGGAGATTTCATATCGTAGTTCCAAACCCGCGAAGCCGAAGATGCGCCGTGGCGTGCGGTTCGCTATATATATTCTTATCGGAAACAATATTAAAATCTAAATCTCATAGAGATTTCATATCAGTAGGTAATGAATACTCCTAAAAGAAAATCTCGTAGAGATTTCATATCTGTAGGCAATGAACACCTCTAAACGAAAATCTCGTAGAGATTTCATATCTTTAGCGGGGGTTATGAACCCTAAATCCTCAACCCCAAAGTCGAAGACCCGCCGTCATTTTGGCAGGCGGGTTGAACAATCACGCTTATTCACTATTTTATTAAAACCATTCTTCTCGTCTGTACAAAATCATTCGTCACTATCCTGTAGAAACACACTCCGCTTGGGAATGAACTCGCATCGAACATCGCTTCATATACTCCTGGTTTCTGAGTTTCATTTATTATCGTTTAAACTTCTTCTTATCCAGTTTATAATAAATTTATGGCTATATATTATATAATATTACGGTTTAACTCTTTTTCGGAATATCGTCGCAATATTCATTGCAATTTCTATTGTCGCTCTGTCTCTATAAAACACAAAAGGGTTAAAGCTTAAAATGCCGATTTTATCAATCAGTATTTTAACCCCCAACCCTAATAATATATGTATATAAATACGAAAATTTTTAACCCAATTAAAAACTTCCGTCGCTCATCAAAGGTATTAATCTTCTATGCCATTTACAAGTTATTTTTTCGAATGTCACAAGCGACAAATTGCTTCTTTCCCATTTTGGATTTTCTCCGTTTTTAATATATATTTTAATCTCTTTGGGGTTTCCGCCCCTCTTCTGCAAAAATCATCTTTTGTCGCTTTTTCCTCGATCATCTTTTTCAATAATTATTACATTTATCTGTTTTTGACTTGCTATTTGAAACAATATTGCTTATCTTTGTTCTAACATCAGTACACTCTGATTTAATCAGTAAAACCCATTAAAATTAGCAATATCTTACTTTTAATGGCATAACTTACTGATAATACAATAAAACCCCAATTTCTCCACTGATATTCCAATTATCGTCCATTCATATTCCACTTGAACTCCAGTTACTAATCGCTTATCTTTCGGTTAGTGGTATATGTAGCGTCCTTCAGTCGTCGCTGTATATATTAATTAACACTATTATTAAATTACAATTACAATAATATGTCAGAAATTATACCTGGACCTTTAGGCATCCCAATCGGGAAACATGGCAAAACCGTCTTCAGACGTACCAAAAAGAAAATCTTCACTTACGAGGCGTCAGATGAACCTTTGAAGGTCAAATCCGATAAGGCTCAGAATAACAGACTCGAATTTGGCAAACTTGTGAAATTCTCTAACTTTGTCAACAGGTCTATGTTAATAAAAGAAGTGTGGAAACATTCTAAACTCCCGGGCTCTGCTTCCAATCGCAGAATCCTGAAGTTCAACCACAACACTTTTAAACATTATGGAATTAATCAGGGATGCCGTATTCTTCCCCCCTCAATTTATATGAACAACACCGAAGTGGCTATTAGCAAAAGTAGTTTAAGGTTTACGTTTACTACAGTTGATAATCAGACTGGATACGATGTTAAATTCTCTGATTTTAACCCGCCTTACAAATTCATTTGTATGATTCACGTCAAAGATCCCCTAAACCCGGAAAATGAAAACAAAGTAATCAATCTTATGCTTGAAGAACTTTCAAATGCCGGACCTTTATCCCGTGAAGAATACACAAGTTACAGTTTTGATATACCCGAAAACTCTTTCTCCTTTATTAAAGATTATAACACTATTCTTGCATTCCCCGCAGTCATAACTATGAACGAATACGGCTCCCCTGTTCATTGGACAGAAACTGGAGGCATTTATTTAAAAGGTGAACGTCCGCCTTCAAGACAGCCCAAAACGGTAACGTCTATCGAATCACCCGAAAAAACTTTCCGTATTGAGTATAACTGATGTTTGCAAACGCTCGCAAAATTAATAACACAGGATTTATAACATCTAATGAAATCTTTTATCTTAATCTCTAACCCTGGAATTTATTTGATCAGTGAAAATCTGTCTCAATCATTTTTTATCAGTGTGCCATTCTTCTTGGTGTTTTCGTCGTGAAATCTTTTATCTTAATCTCTAACCCTTTTTATCAGTGTGCGATTTTTCTTTAATCCCTATTTCCCCTTATAATTCTCCAGTATTTCCGTTGCGATTCTTTTCACATCATTCTTCAATGAAACAGGTTCCACCACCCTGCACTTCTTTCCCCAGCCGAGTACCCACGATATAAATTCATTTGAGACTTTCAGCTTTGCTTTAAAGTAAATTCCTTCATCCATTTCTTCAATCTCCTGATTGTTAATGAATATGCGGTTCTTTATGTGAGTACATTTCTTGTCGAATAGAAGCACTACGTTCACAACTTCGCCCGCCTGATAAATGCCCCAGGAATCTTTCAGGAATTCGTACATTGTCGGCAGAGTTCTTATCTTTGTCTTTCGGTTTGTAAACTTTATATCGCGAATTTTTTCTATAAGGTAAAACCTTACTTTATCAAGGTCCTCATCTTCCAGTCCCACAAAAATAAATGACCTGTTTGTCTTAAAGAACCCTATCGGAGTTACTCTTCTCTGCACAAACGTTCCGTAACTGTCCTTTTCATAATCAAATTCTATTATCGTCTTCTGATTAATAGATTTTACAATCTGCACAAAGTAACTTAATGTGTGGTCTTTGAATATTTTGCTTATTCCCTGAAGGTTCTTTATTGCCTCAGTATCGTTTAAAGCTAAGTATGTGTTGATGAGTTTGTTTAAAAGTTTAGTGGGGATTTTCTGTTCAATGAACAAGCATCTTTTTGTTGAGTGCAGTGCAATGCCCATCTCGCGTATCTTCGCAAAATCTCTTCTTACTGTCGGCAGGCTTTCGGAAAATAAATCGGCTATTTCATCCTCTGAATATTGACCTGATTTATCGAGCACCATGGAAATAATATCTATCTGTCTGATTAATTCTTTAGAGATTTCGTTTGGCATAATTTAATAATTTAAGTAAATTAAAAAATAATATTACGATAATATATGCTTAATATAAAAAGAAATGTTAATATTTGATATGCTGAATTTTGTGAGAGTTGAG
>JBMOHR010000275.1:0-3844 GCA_049317745.1 Ignavibacteria bacterium | reverse complement strand
CTGCATTGCTTTAATCACTGTATCCATATCGCCGTGTCCGGAAACAACTATCACCTCTAACTTAGGATATTTAATCTTGACTTCCTGCAATATATCCAATCCGCTTATTCTTGGAAGGCGGACATCTAGTATTAAGAGATCTATATCTTTTGTATTTAAAATATCCAGTCCCTCTTCGCCTGTGTTGGCCTCAAAAGCCTCAAAGCCCGAATTATTAAGATATTCAAATAATTCTTCCGTAAAATGCTTCTCATCGTCAATAATCAGTATTCTGATTTTATTCTGCATAGTCAATTGTTTACCGGTAATGTTATTTTTATCGTCGTTCCTTCTGATATTTCTGTCTCAATATCAATAGTGCCGTTTAATTCTCTTATTATTCCGTATGAAATCGAAAGTCCCAGACCGGTACCCTTTCCCTCTTCTTTTGTCGTATAGAAAGGGAGCATTATATTATCAATGTCCTCTGCTTTGATACCCGTACCGTTATCATGTACTTTTAATACCAGACATTCGTTTTCGGTATAAGTTGAAATATCTATAACCATGTTGTAATCTTCCTGAAGTGTATCCCCTTTTTCTACCAGAGCATCCTTTGCGTTAAGAATCAGGTTTATCATTACCTGCTCAAACTTATATGAATTACCATTGATAAACGGAATATTATCTTCAAGTTGAGTTTCAATCTTTATATTCCTGTTCCTGACCTGTTCAGAAACAATCGATATTGCTTCCGATATTGAGTTGTTAATGCTGAAAGTCGAAAACATTTCCTGATTATCGATTCTTGTGAATAATCTGAAATTCTCTATTATGTTTTTAATCCTGTCGATGTTCTTATACATTTTCTCTGACTTTAATTTAAGGTATAACTCATCAATCGTTTTTTCCTTTGAGTATTCCAGCATTACATTATCAAGAACCAATGACATGTTATTCAGAGGCTGATTTATTTCGTGTGCTATTCCTGTTGCCATTTCACCGAGTGCAACCATTCTTTCAGTATGCATCTTCTGCTTTTCAATTTTTTTCCTGTTTGAAATATCACGGATGGTAATCATAAAAGAGATCGGAAAACCGTCCTTATCCTGTATAAGTGTTATGCTTACTTCCGTAATGATTAACAATTGTTTCTTAGTTGACAGAACTATCTCCACATTCTGTACAATACCTTCTGTAAGTGCTTTATTCATTACATCTTTCGCTTTCAATAAAGAATCTGCAGGAAATAAATCCCAGATATTCTTGCCTATTAAATCAGTATTCTCATTTGTACCGTACATTTCAAGCGCCATTTCAGAAACATCCGTAATTATGCCTCCCATGTTTGCAACTACAATCCCGTCAGGAGAAGCCTTTAACAGTGTTCTGTATATCTCTTCAGACTGTATCAGAGCTTCTTCTGTCAGCCTTCGTTCAGTGATGTTGCGAATGGTATTCTGAATTCCTAAAGTTCTGTTATTCAGTTTTATCATTTTTGCCGAATGTGAAACAATCCTTACTTTACCTTTTTCATCTACAACCCTGTATTCAAATTCGTGGAGATGTTTACCCTGTAACATTACTTCTTCCCAGGTTTGCTGACACTTCACCCTGTCATCAGGATGAATAATATCCGGCATTACTTTACCGATAATTTTATCCTGCGAGTACCCAAGAACATTCTTGGACTGAGGGCTGACATATGTTGTTATGCCATTTGCGTCGGTTAATGTTGTCAGATCAATGCTGTTATGCACTACTGACTTGAACAATTCTTCACTCTCACGAAGTTTATCCTCTGCCTGCTTCCGTTCAGTTATATCACTTATAACTCCAACCAGAAATTTTGTCCCAGAAGTGTCTGTGTAAAGTGTTTTCCGCGTAACGATAGTCCTCACATTACCCATACCATCAGTAAGGAACTCTTCATTAATATTTTCTTCGCCTGTGTTAAACACTTGCTGGTCCTTTGCTATGAATACCTTCAATTGCTCTTCAGGGAAATATTCATATCCGGTCGTGTTAATTATATTCTCATCCGTAAGGTTAAGCATTGAACAAAACGCTTCGTTTACGAGACAGAATTTATGTTTTTCGTCTTTCACAAAAATAGGTGATGCTACAGTATTGATGATCTTATTAAGATATTCTTTTGATGCAAGTAATGTTTCCTCTGCCCTTTTACGTTCTGTAATATCCATTACAGTACCGACTATCTCTGTGTGTATTCCTTCCGCATTGAATATTGTTTTACCTTTCGCATATATTGACCGCACTTCACCGTCAGATCGAATAATCCTGTATTCTAGTGGATTAGTATATCCACTCAGAATATTATCTTCCATATTTTTTGTAAAACTGTCTTTGTCATCGGGGTGAATTATTTTCAGCAGCGATTCCGGCTTATCGTCGTAAGTATCCGGATTTAAATCAAATATTCTGTACATTTCATCAGACCATAATACTGTGTTTGATGCCATATCCCACTTCCAGCTGCCAACGTGTGCAAGAGATTGAGCTTCGTTAAGTGTAATTTGCTTCTCGGATAATATCTTCTCATTCTTAAGCAGTTGTTCCTGATAAGTGAATAACTCAAGGAACATTTTAATTTTGCTTATCAGTAATTGTATATCAAATGGTTTGAATAAAAAATCAACAGCACCGCATCTGAATCCTTCTGTGATTATTTCCTTGGATGAATAACTTGCAGTAATAAATAGTACAGGAATGTTCTTTAAGGATTTATCTTCATTAATTTTCATGGCAAGTTCAAATCCGTTCATATTAGGCATAATTATATCAATTAATGCCAGAGAGATTTTATGCTTCTTGACCTTTTCCAGTGCCTGTAAACCAGATTCTGACGTTATTACATTCACATTGAGTTCCCTTAAAACTATTTCAAGGAATGCAATATTAGACTCACTATCATCAACGATCAGAATATTAGGGGCTGATTTCAAAAGCTTGTTTGTTTTAGAAATATATTAATGTACTGATTTGAGTGTCTAGATACAATCCAAGTTAATAGTTTAACCGTATACATATTCAAAAACTATATTTTTGTAATGTAATTTTCTTTACAGGATGTTATATAAATGATGTGCTGGTAATCAGGTTCTATCGATAACTATTTTAGAAGGAGCATTTTTCCTTTGAAGATTGAATTTCCATCTTCGCCGTTTATTGTATAGAAATAAACTCCTGAAGAAAGGTTTAATGCATTAAAATTGTATGTATAGTTTCCTGTGTTCAGAGTACCGAAGTATACCCGTGAGACCTCCCTGCCGTTAATGTCATATACCAGAAGATTCAGTTTATTCCTTTGGCTGATACTGAATTTTATGTTAACAGCTGCATTGAAAGGATTCGGGTAAGCAGTTGAATAATTATTCACTACTTCGTTGTTTTCGATTACGGGAGTTGACTGGCCTATGTAATCGCTGATTCCTTTGCCTATCACTTCGCCGTGTTTTGTGTAGAAATAAATTGTCCATGTGTTTCCGTCTGTGCGACTCACCCAGCCCGTTTCGATGGACGTTGAAAAGTCTATTGATGCAAACATTGAATCAACCCAGCGCGATGATGTTTGTCCGCTCGTTGGATAAATCGTCTGTCTGCCGAACCAGTATCCGCCGTTTGTAAATAGTTTGTTGCGGAAGATATTCAGGTTTGCCGACTTTCTGCCCGTGTCTGTGAATGAGTACATAAACAGGCGCGATGCCGTATCCGCTGCGCTCGGGAAAGGGTCGTGACTGTCTATGAATATTTTAATTCTGTTCTGAGCAGATGTTTGTATGATTTTTGTTTTCACATCGCGAACTGCATTCCAGTAAGACGGACTGTCCCAGTCGCGGTTGAA
>JBMOHR010000274.1:0-3857 GCA_049317745.1 Ignavibacteria bacterium | reverse complement strand
CTAAATAAATGTTGTGAGTAATATCGAACGATAACTTTGTGAAAGTAACACCGCTGATTAGTTGATTCCGCGACGATTCATAAATATAGTTTAATGTA
This sequence comes from Ignavibacteria bacterium, assembly GCA_049317745.1. GTDB lineage: Bacteria > Bacteroidota > Ignavibacteria > Tepidaquicellales > Tepidaquicellaceae > CAIKZJ01. Next base: position 3,759 of record JBMOHR010000274.1, on the reverse strand, counting down.
GTTCCCTTAGTAGCAAAAGGATAAATATTTTCAGTATCTATTCTTCCGCCGATTCTTAATTTAACCAGCTTTAAATCATTCTCAGCTGGTATTAATCCCTGCAGACTTTCCCGTGACAGGTCTTCGTAAACTAATTGTCCGAAAACTGTTCCAAATCTCCTGACCTGTGTTCCTAACAGGAAACTGCTTCCTAACCTGAAATCTCTGTATTCGCCATTCTGTACTCTTATTAAATCCCTGTTTTCTATCAATTGAGTATAATCATAAATATTTCTGAACCTGTAATATATTGACCAGTTGTAAGTAAATATCGTACCGAAGAACCTGTTGGACTTAATTTCGGTCATGTATTCCCTGTCCCTCAGTCCGCCTTTTAGCGTTAATCCTATTTCATTCCCTGTTCCGAAAATATTTTCATTCCTTAAATCAAAATACCCCTGAAATTTTCTCTCATTATCAACTCTGAATGAAAGTCTTATATTCCTTGTGCTCTTTTCAACAACATTAAAATTTAATGAAGGATATTCAGAAGTGTCACGGTAATCAAAATACATACTTGCCTGCTGAAACAGATTAGTCCCGACTATTCCACCTAAACTTTCAACTAAAGAACTTTTCACTACAGGTTTATCTAATGGTATATCAGTTTCACTCAACAATAGCCTCTTTTTTGTCTTAAAGTTACCGTTAACTTTTATCTCAGATATCAGTCCTTCAGTAAATTCTACATTTAAAATACCATTCTCGTCTAAATAAAACTTACTGATATCTATTGCTGAGAAATTTATTTGTCTCAGTCCGCCCAGCAGGTTCTCATAAAATGAATACATCTTATTTCTGTTGGCGGCCTTGCTGATATTCTCTTTCCCGAATGCTTTTACTCTTTCGGATATCTCACTAAACACCAAAGGGTTTAAATTACCCGATACTTTTCGATTGACTAACTCAAAACTGCCTGCATTTAATGTATCCGAGTAAACAACTTTGTAATCAAAATCACTTATATCTTTGCCATTGTTGAAGGATACCCTTATAGCCCGTAATTTAAAATTCGGATTTGCTTTGTAAACAATTTCTGTTGTATTAACGGTTTTATAAATTTCAGCCCATACATCTTTAAAACTTCCAAGTTTATAAATTTCCCTGAGACGCTTCTCAATAGTCACATACCTGACAAAAGTATTCATTTGCTCATCTTTGATGATGTTTATCAGGGAGTCGGATACATTATTAAACCCAAAAGAGACATTACCATTGAAAAGAAAATTATTAAAATTAGGTGATGCCTTGTCTTCTAATGTATCTATTTTATTAATGATTTCATTTATCATTAACTCTGCGGCTGTCTTACCTTTCTCAAAAATATTATTAATATCGTTAAAATCAGTTGCCCCTAAATTCCCAAGTTTAGGATTAATAACAAAATCGGATTTCCGTAACTGCTCTTCGTTCAACTGTGCCATCGTTATCGATAATATCTGGTCTGCAGTATTAATCGGATCTTTCAACTCTTCGGAAGTTTTCAAAGGAGAAGTTGAATTAACCGTAATAGTTAAATCAGCACCGTATTCCTTAGCTACGTCGACAGGAATGTTTGCAGTTAATCCGCCGTCGACTAAATCATTGCCGTCAACTTTAGTAGGCGAATACAATAACGGATAAGTGAAAGATGCCTTTATGCACTCACTTATGTTTCCCTTGTATAAAACTACCCTTATACCTTTATCAAGGTCGGTTGCAACAGAATAAAACGGAATTTTTAAATCAGAGAAATCCTTCTTAGGTTTGAACCTTGCATTCATCAGTAATACATTTATAAGGTCAGACATTTGCTGACCGCTCGACAGGGATGTCGGCAGCCTTGGTTTAAACCCATCAAGAGAAATCGTAATAAATCCCCTGTCCTGCGATTTCTTCTGGTCTACAAAAAGGAACTCGCGTTCGTATTTATTTGTGAGCGATAACTTTGATTTCCAGTCAACACCGCTGGTTATTTCAATCATTTCTTCGGGACTATACCCCGATGAATATAATCCGCCTGTAATAGCACCTATACTCGTGCCGACTATCATATCAATGTTTACACCATACTTTTCTAAAACATCTATTACACCTATCTGAGCTAAACCCCTGGCACCGCCTCCGCTTAATACCAGTGCTACTTTCCGTTGATTCAGTTTTTCAGGGAATATATTGAACTTTGTGGAATCGAATATAGGATTCTGTCGTTTTATGATTTCAACCTTGCTTACTATACTGTCATTCTGGGCATAATTCATCAATGGAGTTCCGAAAATCAGTACACCAAAAAACAAAACATATATAAGTCTTCTTTTATTCATTCAATATCTGAATATCGCTTTTTTCGTAAAATTCATCATTTCTTCTTAAATAATCTACCGATTAAATAAACCATTAATCCTGATACCAGACCAGGATACATCGGCTCAATTATACCTATACTGAAGATTACCCAAATTAATGAAAATAGAAATGACACAATCATTGCACTAAATATCCACTTCCTGTCAATCTGCAATACTTCAAAGTATGAACTCACTACACCAATCAGCAATGAAGGAATCGTAAGACTCCCTACCAGATACCATATCTGTACTACTGACGGGACTAAAAATGCTATTAACAATGAAATTATCGATGTTATTACTATCCCAAACTTTGTGTACTTGTTCTCTTCATCCTTCGTATTCTTGAAACGCTGTATAATATCTTTGCCTAATGTGGTTGCAGATATGAATAAGTTCGAATGCAAGGTTGACATTATCGTCGCAAGCAAACCAATGAAGAAAAATCCTTTTGCAAACTGCGGTAATATGCTCTCAGCAAGCAGCGGATATGACATCGCAGGGTCCTGCAAGTTATTCAAGCTTGATACTGCATAAAGCCCCGTTATCGTTGTCATCGCATCGAATATAAACCAGAATATCAGTGAAACGAATATCCCTTTTCTCGCAGTATTTTCATCTTTAGCTGCATAGCATCTCTGATGAAACCCCGGGTCAACTATTGCCCAGGCACCTATAAAAAACCATACGAGTATATAAGTTACTGAATTGCCGCCCGTCAATGATAAATGTGTTGTCGGTAGGTTTGCGTTCAGATAATCTGCACCTCCAAACGTCGAATAGCAAAACGGCAGTATAATACCGAATCCTGCGAACATAAGAATAAATTCGAAAACATTAACTCGAACATCTGCATTCAATCCTCCTTTAAACAGAAAAATAATTGAGAATACTAATGTGATTACCATTGATATCCATAATGGAAAACCAAATACCATTGAAGTTAGTAATCCAAGCATAAACACATAAGGGGCAGGAGTAACAAGAAGGAATACCATCGAAGCACCGAAAATACTCACGTTCCTGCCGTAAGTTAATTCAAGTTTATCGGCTATCGTATATAGTTTGGACTGTCTGATTTTCTTCGCAAGAAATATTGCAAACAGAAATATAAAAATATAATAAGGAAATGCATTCAGGAACCAGCTCGAGACTCCATACTTGTATGTAAATTCACCAACTCCAAGTATACCGCCATAGAAAGAAGCCACCAATGTTGCAACAAATGCAGGCAAAGTCAGACGCCTGCCCATTACTAAATAGTCTTCAGCATTACCGTCTTTCTTACCCGAACGAAACCCAATCCATACCGCAGTTACAAAATAACCTATAATTATTGCATAATCCCAGAACCCAAATGTCAGCATGCTTATTTTATCAGCTTCCCTTTTTT
>JBMOHR010000273.1:0-3866 GCA_049317745.1 Ignavibacteria bacterium | reverse complement strand
ATACAGATTGATGCATTCCCCGGAAAAACATTTACTGGTTATGTTTATGAAATAGCAAATACAGCAAAGGCAAAGAATACAGGAACGCAGGAAGAAGTTGTAAACTTTATAGTAAAAATCAGAGTCAGTAAGGAAGATTATGAACTTCGTCCGGGTATGAGCTGTACAGTGGATATTGAAGTTCAAAGAAAAGATAATGTTATCGCAGTTCCTATCCAGTCTGTCACAACACGTGAAGATGATATGCAGGGACAAATGACACTTAAGGGTGATGATAAAGATAAATCAATGCCGGATAATCTCTCAAGCCAGCGCGACGATAAGATTATGAAGAAACAAAAACCAAAAGAAATAGTCTTCGTAGTTGAAAACGGTACGGCAGTAAAGAAAGAAGTTAAAACAGGTATCAGTAATGATGCTTACATTGAAATAATTGAAGGCGTACCCGACGGTGTGGAAGTGATAAAAGGGAGCTTTAAAGCAATCAATAAGGACCTTGATAATAATATGAAAGTGAAAGTTAACAACGAGAAGAAAGTTGTGAAAAAAGATAAAGAATAATAATGAGTACTATAATTGACATAAAGAATATCACAAAGCTCTATGAGATGGGCACAGAAAAACTGTATGCCTTAAAAGGAGTGGATGTGGTTATAGAAAGAAACGAATACGTAGCAATAATGGGACCTTCGGGTTCAGGAAAATCAACACTGATGAATATAATAGGATGTCTGGATACACCAACATCTGGTGATTATGTTTTAAACGGAAAAGATGTACACGAAATGGATGATGATGAACTTGCTGAAATCCGTAATAAGGAAATCGGGTTTGTTTTCCAGACATTTAATCTGCTGCCAAGGAGCAATGCTCTTCATAACGTAGAGTTACCTTTGATTTATTCGGGACTTTCAAAAAGCGACAGAATCAGACGCGCAGAAGAATCTCTTGCAAACGTAGGGCTTGCAGACAGAATGAAGCATAAGCCTAATGAGCTCTCGGGCGGACAAAGACAGCGTGTCGCTGTTGCAAGAGCTTTAGTTAATAATCCTTCTATTATACTTGCAGACGAACCTACGGGTAACCTGGATTCAAAAACGGGTGAGGAAATCATGGCGCTGTTCGCTGAACTGAATAAAAAGGGAAATACAATAATAGTTGTTACTCACGAAGAGGATATTGCAAAGCGCGCAAACCGTATTATTAAAATCCGTGACGGTATGATAGAATCCGACACTTATCAAACTGCGAGACACTAACAGATGAATATATTCGTTGAAATAAAAGAGAGTTTCATAATCGCTTACAATGCTATAACCGGAAACAAGATGCGTTCTATTCTTGCTGCTCTGGGAATAGTTATCGGTATAACCGCCGTAACACTTATGCAGACAGCAATCGAAGGCATTAACCGTGCTTTTGAAAGCAGTATTGGTGCAATAGGAGCAGATGTGCTTTATGTTCAGAAATTTGAGTGGTTCGGTAAAGAAGATTTCGAAGTTTACAGAAACAGAAAAGACTTGAACCTTCAGCATTTTGAATTTCTTAAGAAGTATATCCAATCAGCTTCCTCTGTAAGTCCTACAGTCGGTTCACCAAGAACTGTTCAGTACGGAAGTCTGAGTCTTGAGAGTGTTTTTATTATCGGTACAACTGAAGAATACCAGAAAACAGTGGGTCTGAATGTTGATGAAGGAAGATTCTTTACTTCAAAGGAATCAGAAGGCGGATATCCCGTTTGTATGATTGGTACTGATGTGAAGAATGGTTTTTTTAACAATATGAACCCAATCGGAAAGATTATTAAAGTTGGAAGTTATTCTTTTCGTGTTGTAGGTGTAATCGAAAAGCAGGGAAGTATGCTCGGGCTTTTCAGTCTTGATAACAGGGTAATTATTCCTATTACCAAGTTTTATAAACTTTTCGGAACAAGACGAAGTATTTCCATTAATATTAAAGCAAATGATTTAAATAACCTCGAAGAAACTAAAGAAGAAGTGAAATCCATAATGCGAAAGGCAAGAAAAATACCTGCCGGAGGGAGAGATGATTTTGGAGTTAATGAACAGGCGGCGTTTACGGATACATACAATCAGTTAACTTCTCTGATAAAGGTAATCGGATTATTAATAACAGGTTTATCATTAATCGTTGGTTCTGTAGGTATTGCAAACATTATGTTTGTTTCGGTCAAGGAAAGAACCAAGGAAATTGGTATTAGAAAGGCAATCGGTGCCAGGCGAAGGACAATAATGATACAGTTCCTGATTGAGTCAGTTGTGATTTGTCTTGGAGGAGGTTTGATAGGACTTATGATTTCATTTCCTATAAGTCTGATAATAGATGCATATGTATTGCCAACTGCAATGCCTTTATGGGTTGTTGTTCTCGGTTTATTTATTTCAATGTTCTTCGGTGTGTTGTCGGGTTTCTTCCCTGCATACAATGCCGCAAAACTTGATCCTGTTGAATCTTTAAGGTATGAATAATTATGATAGTAGGTGAAACATTAAGATTATCGGTCGATACAATCAGAAGTAATAAGTTAAGGACTTCATTAACACTTGCAGGTATTGCAATTGGTGTGTTTTCTATAATTGCAATTATGACTTTACTGAATGCCTTACAGTCTGGAATAGACTCAGGTCTGAGTCAGCTTGGAAGCAATACATTCCAGATACAGAAGTTCCCTGCAATGAACTTCGGAGGTCCTCCTTCGATGAAATTCAGAAACAGGCCTGACATTACTTATGATCAGGGCGTTCAGCTTATGGAAAGAGCTACGATGTACAAATATATTTCTCTTGAAGACTGGAAAGGTGCTAAAGTATTTAAGAGCGGACAAAATTCTACTAATCCTAATATGCAGCTCGGCGGAGTCAATATGGATTTCATGCCTTGCAATGATTATACTGTAAAAGAGGGAAGATATTTTACAAACTCGGAGATGAATAGCGCAAGTTCCGTTACTGTTATCGGAATGGAAGTTGTCGATAAACTTTTTCCAAAGGAAACTCCGATAGGGAAGAAAGTTATTCTCGACAAGAATGAATTTACTGTTATTGGAATCCTTGAACCTAAGGGCGAAAGTTTCGGACAAAGCCGAGATAACATTGCTTTAGTTCCTATAACAAAAACACTTCAGATATACCGAGGTGAAGAACATCATTCAATCAACATTGCTGTTCAGGCACCAAGCAGAGAACTGTACAATGAAACTGTAGAGCATATCACGGGTATGATGAGAGTTATTAGAAAAGTTAAACCCGGAGAAGAAAATAATTTTGAAATATACTCTAACGAATCTTTAATAACGCAGGTAAGTGCTTTTACGAAGTATTTTAAGTACGGAGCAGGTTTCATTTCCTTCATTGCTCTTCTTGCCGCAGGTATAGGTATTATGAATATTATGCTTGTATCGGTAACTGAAAGAACGAAGGAAATAGGTATAAGGAAATCGATCGGTGCAAAGCGCAAGAATATTCTTTACCAGTTCCTTTTCGAAGCTGTGATTCTTTCACTAATGGGTGGTATTGTTGGGATATTGCTTGGAATTCTTTCTGGCAACTTACTCGCAATTTATCTCAGTTCTCCTGTGGTTATTCCGATAGACTGGATTATAATCGGTCTGGTAATCTGTACTATCGTTGGATTGATATTCGGAGTATATCCTGCATACAAAGCAGCAAAGTTGAATCCTATTGATGCTTTGAGGTATGAATAAAATGGCTGTCTAAAATAAATTCCTGAACTAACTTTAAATTCTTATCATTAAGTTTTAAGGTCTTCAGATTTTCTATTGCAGTCGGTATTTTATCTAATATCTTCTTATTCCCTTTCTCAAAATACGAGTAACAGTAACTTCC
>JBMOHR010000272.1:0-3867 GCA_049317745.1 Ignavibacteria bacterium | reverse complement strand
AACAGAGAGATGAGATTATAAAGAAAGCACATTACAATCCGTTTTTAATTCCTGCGGAAGATGTGCTTATTGACCTTCTCACTGACAGCGGAACATCTGCAATGAGTTCAAAGCAATGGGCGGCAATGATGGACGGTGACGAATCCTATGCAGGCTCAAAATCATATTTTAAGTTTGAAGAAGTAACAAAGAAGATATTCGGGTTTAAGCACTGTATTCCTGTTCATCAGGGGCGCGCGGCAGAAAGGATTCTTTTTACTTTTTTACTCAGCGATATCGATAAAGACGGCAGGTTTGTTAATTCAGGAAAAGGAAAATACATTCCGAGCAATAACCATTTTGACACAACACGTGCAAACATTGAGTTTAACGGCGGCGAAGCAGTTGACCTTGTAATCGAAGAAGGCAAACAGCCTGATTTAATACATCCCTTCAAAGGAAACATGGATACTAAAAAACTCCGCGCTTTTATCGAAAAAGTTGGTGCAAAGAATATTCCTGTTTGTATGCATACGATTACGAACAATGCAGGAGGCGGTCAACCGGTTTCGATGGAAAACATACGCGAAGTCAGCAAGATTTGCAAGGAATACAAGATTCCGTTCTTCATCGATGCATGCAGATTTGCAGAAAACGCTTACTTTATAAAGATAAGAGAAAAAGGTTACGAGAATAAAGAAATACTTGAAATCTGCAACGAGATGTTTTCGTACGCAGACGGTTGCACTATGTCGGCGAAGAAAGATGCATTTGCAAACATCGGCGGATTCCTTTCGATGAATAACGAAGACTGGTACCAGAACTGTAAAAACCTTTTGATTATTACGGAAGGTTACGAAACATACGGAGGTCTTGCGGGACGTGATATGGCAGCGATTGCACAGGGTCTTGAAGAAATACTTGACGAGAGTTACCTGCATTACAGAATACATTCTTCAAAATATCTTGGTGATAAACTTGAAGCAAACGGTATTCCTTTTATTAAACCCGTGGGTGGACACGCAATTTATCTGGACGCAAAAAGTTTTCTTCCTAACATACCTGTTGAGCAGTATCCCGGACAGGCACTGGTTGTAGAGTTGTATAAACTTGGCGGAATAAGAGCTGTTGAAATAGGAAGCGTGATGTTTGGAAAATATGATGAGAAAGGAAAACTTATTCCCGGAGATATGGAACTTGTAAGACTTGCCATTCCAAGGCGCGTTTACACTCAGAGTCATATAGATTACGTAGCAGAAGTTTTAATAGAAATAAGCAAGAATAAAGACAAGATTCGAGGCGTGAAGATTGTAGAAGAACCAAAGTTCTTAAAGCATTTCACGGCAAAATTCGATTTAATATAATTTAATTAAACACATAAAATGGATATAACAGGAAAATTACACAAAGTATTCCCCGTACAGGAATTCAAAAACAACTTTACAAAGAGAGAGTTTGTAATCATAGATGACTCGAGCGATCAGTTCCCGCAGTACATAACTTTTCAGTTGTTAAAAGATAAATGTACGCTGATTGATAAGTACGGCGAAGGCGATACCGTAAAAGTTTATTTTAACCTTAACGGTAGAGAATGGACAAATCCGGAAGGAAAAGTTGTTTACTTTAATTCTCTCGTTGCGTGGAAACTTGAAGGAGAAGGTTCGGGTTCCTCTGCTTCATCCGCGGGCAGCAGTTCTGCACCACCTGATGATTTAGTCGCAGGTGATGATATGCCGTTCTAACAATTCAGAGTTCAGAATTAAGAGTTCTGAGTTAAGAGAAATAAGATTAAAGCAATTCCGTGCTATAGGTACGGTAGGTTTGTTGAAATATTTAATATAAGATTGTAATTAAAGGGTCTCTGATAATCGGAGACCTTTTTTATTTCCAGGCTTTTTGCTCACCTACTTTTAACGGAATGACTTTGTCACGGAGGTCACGGAAAGCATAAGTGGAATCGTTCAATAACTGATTCATTACATCGAGAGGTTTATTTTCATCAGTAAAATATTTTGCAGCACCATAATGAACAGGAATCATAAAGTCGGCATTTAAATCCTTAAACAGTTCAAGTGCCTCGATTGATGAAGTATGAAACCTGAAACCTATTGAGTCGCAATTCCTGCAGGGGCCTATTGGTATTATAGCAACGTTTATTTTAAAGTTTTTTCCAATTTCCTTAAATGCCTTATCATAATAACCTGTGTCCCCTGAATAGTAAACACTGACATCCTTGTATTCGACTATGTAACCCGTCACACCTTCCTCGAGCCATGAATATGTATCAAAACCGTAACGACCACCGAAATGATAAGCAAAGACAGGAGTAACTTTCATTCCATCAACGTATACCGATTCGCCAATAAATCTTTTAAACTTAGTATCTGCTTTTTGGACTCTCACCATTTTAAGGTTATAATCAGGAAGATAGTATTCTACGCCTTCTGGAAAAACAAGTTTAGCCTTAGGAAATAAACCAGCCAGTTTATCTATAGAGGAAAAACTTAAATGGTCAATATGCGGATGAGACACAAAAATAGCGTCAAGTTTTTTAAGACTGTCAATATAAAGTCCGAGTTCGGTTTTTCTCAGCATAAGTCCGCTGAATCTTTTATTGAAGAACGGGTCGAATATAATTACTTTGTCATATAGTTGTACAAGCGAAGTGGAGTGACCTGCCCAGAGCACGGCAATCTTGACGCTGTCAAGAACAGGGTTGTTTATCTTTTTCACTTTGCGCGGATCATCAAAAATAGAATCTTCAATACTGTTAACAGCAATACGCGTAACCCAGCAGCCCGATAGAGTAACCGAAAGTATGATTAATAATATGTAAAGAGGTTTCCTTCTCATTAAAAGTATTTTAGATAAATTGAGACAGAAAACTTATTGTTCTCGTGAAGATTCTTAACAAACTGAAAACCCATCATACCGCCGAAGAAATACACACCCGCCTCTATGCCTGAATATCCGTCCTCACCTGTTAAATCATTTTTTCTGAACGTATATTTTGCTCCGACAGATGCAGAGATGTTTTCACCGAGTTCCTGTATGGGAATAATAAACCGCCCTCCTGTACTCAGGGCAAAATTATTAAAACCAGAATACTTAAACCCCGATGTAACTAATTCGGGCTGAACAAAAAGCTCTGCAGAGCCCGTCACCCTTCTGACGGGATTAATCATAAAGAACTGAACGGGCGAAACAAATTTGTTTGCACGGAAAGAAAAGTTAACAGGAATAATCTGCCACTGAAACCCAAACTGTACACGTGCATTATCTTTATTTGCATCGCTCACAAGAGTCGGCGATGGAATAAACTGAAGCAGTGACCATGTCAGGTACTTTGATGTTTTACGCTGCGTAAAATTCTTATCCTGTGCAGAAGAATTTGTAATAATTAAAACAACGAATACGACCGACATCAACAATACTCTTTTCAGTATTTTCATATTACTTATTATACTCGTCTTTCTTCTTCTTCGGAAATGCTTTTACTATCAGGTCGTAAGAATCATCAACCATTTTCAGGATTTCCCTGACAGGAATCGTGTTATCAAGAATCACAGTGTTCCAGTGTGTTTTGTTCATATGGTATCCCGGTATAACAGATTCATAACGTTCGCGAAGTTCAATAGCGTGCTCAGGGTCGCACTTCAAATTTACCTGTACAGGAACCTCGATACTCATCAGCATAAATATTTTATCCATAACTTTATAGACAAGGGTGTCGTCACCGAATGGCTGGCATTCGGTGACGCATCTCTTCTTTAAAGCATACTCTCTTATGGCATCTAAGTTCATTTATTATTTCTGCCGAACTTATTCATTAGTTCCTTGAGTTTATTATCAAGGTCCTGTTTAGTTGCCTTTTTAGTTTCCCCTTTG
>JBMOHR010000271.1:0-3876 GCA_049317745.1 Ignavibacteria bacterium | reverse complement strand
AGATTTTTTAGGGTAAGAGAAAAGAGTAATTAATTTATAAAGATTTCTCCTTCCCGTGCGGGAAGGAGAAATAATAATTGTTTTAATATGTAAAGCCCATAGATACGTTTACGTCTGTTCTGCTGTTTGTGTTGTCATAGAAAACTTTCTGTTCTTCACCAAGTCTTAAGTAACGTGTTTGAAATCTCACGTATGCTGCATCAATTGGTTTGTATTCCAGTCCGAGTGTTAATCCATTTCCTTTTATACCTGAATTGTTTGTAATGAGGCCTGAATAAACTCCGTCGAGGTCCTGGTAATAATCGCCTCTGACTGTTGCGCTGAATTTCTTCGTGAAACGGTAGCGTACTGAAAGCATTCCGCCGTATGTGTATGCAGTTTTAGTTCGGTCTGATAACTTTGAACCTTCCTGTGAACCGAGTTCACCGCTTAAGATTGCATCCCATTTTGCACATGGACAGCCGTAGTTTACGATGAAGTTATTTAATATTCTTGTCTTTCCCGGTAACGGACTTGGCTGTTCATTACCAATGATGTTATTGTAAGTAAGTTTTACAAAGTCGTGTACCTGATAGTTTAACTGTACACCAATTGATTTATTCTTGTTGTTGTCTTCAATAACATTGTAGCCGTTTATCAGATAAAAACTTCCACTGAATTTATTTGCTTCATAACTTACTTTCGCTCCGCTTTGATAGAACGGTTCGTAGAACGAAGGAAGAGAGAATGAATTTACAAAGTTATTCTTAAGCATTCCTTCGGGACCTATATGCGTCAGGAAATATCCCGCATCAAACCATAATCCTTTTGCCATTTTAAACCCTACATTTGCTTCCTGCAGGTTTGGATTCTCTGTAAGCCAGTTATACTTTACGTAGTCGCCGTAATGGAATGTTACAATACCTCTTGCGCCGCCGCTATTGTAAGCAAGCGAAAGTTGTGCTATGTTTAGCCTGAATTCATCTCTTGTCATATCCATACCGTCAAATTTTCTAACCTTACTGGTTTTGTCAGTATTCCAGCCGTAATAAGCATCCGCATAAGCAGAGAGTTTAAAGTTCTCAAAGTACTTTAAAATACTTTCCTTGTCCTGCGAAAATACTGCTGACGAAAGAAAGACAACAATTACAATTGCTAAAAATATTTTACTTGTCTTCATGCTCCGTTTTTAAAATTCATTTAAAGTTAATAAACATTCTGCATTATTGAAATTGAATTTAAAGGGTTTGTGTAAAACCCGCAAGTAATCTGCATTCTTAATATTCTGCATCTTCAAACTCCTCGCTGTCTACATAAACTTCTTTTCTGCGTCCGAACAACGAAACCACTTTTCCTGTGAATAATCCTGTTACGACAGCAAGTGTTATGGTTATTGCAATTCCCAGCAATTGATTTCCAATGTTTAAACCGCTAATGACAGGTATCGCTGCAAGTCCGCCAAAAATACCCGGCAAGCCGTGAAGGTTTGTTACACCGCACGTATCAACAGTTTTAAGTATTCTCTGCTGTCTGTCTTTAATAACCGCAAACCCGATTGTGGAAATTGCACCTGCAATTATTCCAATAATAAATGCGCTCCAGTGATTTGCAAAGTCACAGGTTGCACCAATTGCCACCCCTCCTGCTAATGCTGCATTAGCTATGTCTGCAATGTTAATCTTTCCTCTGATTTTTACGGATAGAATATATGTGATTATGGTTGAACCGCATAACGCAAGAAAAACATTTATTACTGTTGCTGGTATTGCCTGTAAAGGAACAAGTGCCGCACAAAAACTCGGCCAGAATACCCATAAAACCATGCTTCCAAGCATTGAATACCTGTCGCTGTTCGCGTCCACTTCAACTGGTGTTTCCAGTTCGTTTTTTGTGGTCATTGTGTATGCCGCGGCAACGCCGAATAAAGCACCGAAGGTATGAATTACTATCGAGCCGCCGGTATCGGCAAAACCGCTCTTTATAATTCCAAGTCCGTTATCAAGAATTATCCATTCGTTAATCATATAAAACGGAATAAACAAAAGCCCCAGTACAATATACTGATGCATTTTAAGCCGTCCTAAAACCGCACCTGCTGCGATTAGCAAACTCGCCGCACCAAACTCTGCAAGGATGAGTTTCTTTATCTCGCCTTGCGTATGGGACAAAAGTCCCGAGTCGCTTATTAAGAAATATAAAGGCAGGGAAACACTTACTAATAAAAATGAAGCCGTTAATGCCGAGCGCCCGTATTTTCTTACGAACACCATTAAAAAACCAAAACCCAAAAGAAGCATTGCCATGATGTGTATTGCGCGATTATATTGTTCCACTTCTATAAGAGAAGCAATATTGTTGATGGACACATCCTGCGCAAATGAAGAACCAAAAAAGAGCGAGAAAATAATCATCGCTGACATAGAAAAGATCCGATTTACTTTCATTTGATTTTAATAAAGTTATAAAATGTATAAATTAATTTGCTGGAAGTTCTTAAAATAGATATGAGTATATAATTTGACAATTCAGTTTATGTTGAATAACCCGTTTGCTATTGTAAATGTTATAAATTGATAAAGTAGATTACATTCAAATTATACAATATATACGAGAGATTAAATTCAAATTATGGTAAACAAAAAAGACCTGTAAGTTATTCTTACAGGTCTATGTTATATTTAATCTGTTGCGATTTTGTTACGGGAATATTCCGAGGTCCATATAAGACACTGCAATCTTATCTATTGCGACAACGAATGCGGCTGTTCTGAAACTGTCTATCTTTGGATTCTTCATCTTCACGTCTCTTATCTGATGGTATGAATGAATCATTGTATCCTCAAGTCCTGAGTTAACGAGGTCGAGTTCGCTTGGTCCTGTAATTACGATGCTTCTCTGATGCTGAGTCAATGACTTGCCTGTTATGTTTTCAATTACGTTAACAAGGTTAGTGTGTGTTGATTCGTCGTACCTTCTGTCCATTCTTCCGAAGGATACATGTGAAAGATTCTTAAGCCATTCAAAATATGAAACAGTTACACCGCCTGCGTTTGCGTACATATCGGCAAGTACGAGTATACCTTTCTTTAAAAGTATTTCTTCTGCCTCTGCTGTTACAGGTCCGTTTGCTCCTTCAACAACTATCTTTGCTTTTATGTTGCCGGCGTTCTTTGCAGTGATTTGATTTTCAAGTGCTGCAGGAACGAGTATGTCGCAGTCCATTTCAAGCGCGTCAACTGAATTTGTAATGTTCTTTGCTTTCTTGAAGTTTAAAATTGAACCTGTTTCTTTTCTGTGTTTGAATACTTCTTCTACGTTTAATCCGTTTGCGTCATAGATTGCACCTTCGCGCTCTGCAAGACCGACGATTATTGCTCCGCCTTCGTTCTGCATTAAATAACTTGCCCAGTAACCTACGTTACCGAGTCCCTGTACGATAACTTTCTTTCCTGATATTCCTTCTGTTAATCCGAGTTTCTTCATATCCTCGCCGACTCTGCAGGCTTCCCTGGTTGCATAATAAACACCGCGTCCTGTTGCTTCCTTTCTTCCCTGTATTCCGTGCTGGCTTAAAGGTTTACCTGTTACGCAAGCCATCGAGTCTGTTTGTGATGTGTTCGATGAATTAAACGTTGCGTATGTATCTGCAATCCATGCCATTTCGCGCGGACCCGTTCCGTAATCAGGGGCGGGGACGTCAATTCCTGGCCCTATAAAATTCTTCTTAATTAATTCAGATGTGTATCTTCTTGTTATTCTTTCAAGTTCGCCGACTCTGAACTTCCACGGGTCAATCTTGATACCGCCTTTGGCACCGCCAAACGGAACGTTTGCGACTGCGCATTTGTATGTCATAAGTGCTGCGAGTGCTTTCACTTCGTCTTCATTAACCATTTC
>JBMOHR010000270.1:0-3918 GCA_049317745.1 Ignavibacteria bacterium | reverse complement strand
ATCAGAAAATAGCACACTGATAAAAGACGATGATAACTGATTTTAACTGATAAAAATATTTTCACCACAGAGAACACAGAGATGTTTTTGGCAAAGAGATGAATTAATTCTTTAGAATATTATCAGCCCAGGAAACAAATCTTTCTAAATATTTCCATAGTTTGTCGATGTCTGTTTTAGAATAAATGTCACCGCTGTACGA
This sequence comes from Ignavibacteria bacterium, assembly GCA_049317745.1. Lineage (GTDB taxonomy): Bacteria > Bacteroidota > Ignavibacteria > Tepidaquicellales > Tepidaquicellaceae > CAIKZJ01. The sequence continues at coordinate 3,716 of JBMOHR010000270.1, read as the reverse complement.
AACCATATTTTTATGCGATATGATTTTTGAAAGCTGTAACATTGCTTTCTTCTTTTCATCACTATCGGCAACCAGGGTGTTTATTAAGTTTATTACATCCTGATGGTCCTCGCTTTTACTTTTAACTTTACCAAACTTAACCGTTATTGCATCACTGAACGCAATTGCAGAATGAACTATTAAAACTCCTGCGGCATTCCAGTATTCATATTCGGCGGCTACCTCTGCCCCATTCATAAAGTTTCTTGCAACAGTTACAAAGTCTTTTGACTTATGTTTTTCAACAGAAACAATTTTAAGTTTTCTTACCATTGTTTATTTGTTTGTTTCCATAAATCACAATCCCTTCATTAACAATATCGGGAATTGGGGGTTTATTTGAATTATATCTTTTAGTAAACTCATTTACTGTGAAGTATACAGGCGACAAAGTAATTCCATACTTAAGAAATGTCTGATGCATCAGTTCCGACATTTCTTTTTCCAGTAATGCCTGTTCTTTTGAGTTATTCATAACTATACAGATATCGAAATCGCTTTCACCCGATTCATCTTTTCTGGCTACACTTCCATAGATGTACACGCTGTTACATTTGTTTTTTATTCTTGATTTAATATCCTTTTTAATGGATTCAAGAAAGGCTGATTCGGCATTGAGCAAAGGAAGAATTGCTTCTGAGACTATATAGCTGTCTCTGTTTATAGCAAACAAATGGTCTCTGCCTCCCCTGACCCGTTTTACTACACCAATGTTTTCTAAAGAAGTGAGTGTGTTAAAGCATGCTCTTGGACTCAGACCGGAAATTCGGGACACTTCCCTCCCTGATATACCAATATTATAGTTTATCATTGCCCTCAGAATGATGATGTTCGACTGCGCCGAGAAAACAGAGTCAAGTATGTTGTTTGTCTGCATATTCTATTGTTTACTATTGTATACATATGTATACTATTGTATACAAATATAATAAACACATTATTTAATATCAAACAATAAAAATAAAGAACTTTATTCTTTCCAGCTTAGATAATAGGACTCGTTGTTAATCTGCTTAGCATAGTCAGTTAATTTAAGCGGTCTGAAGGTGTCCATCATTACTGCTGTTTCGACCGTTTCGAGTTTTCCCAGTGCTGCTTCGACAGTGCCCGGATGAGGACCATGTGTCAAGCCTCCCGGATGAAGACTGATAGAAGCATAATCGATTCCCTTTCTACTGAAGAAATTTCCGTCGGCATAATAAAGCATTTCATCGCTGTCGATATTGCTGTGATTGTAAGGTACTGTAATTGCTAATGGATGATAGTCGAGTAAACGGGTAACGAATGAACATATTACAAATCCGGGAGCGGCAAAGGTCTGATGTATAGGCGGCGGCATATGAATCTTTCCTGTGAGCGGCATAAAGTCATCTATGTTAAATATCCACGGGAAGTAATAACCGTCGTATCCGATAACATCGAACGGATGGTAATCATAATGCAGTGAATGTATTTTGTTTTCTTTCTTAATCTTTACTACAAAGTCACCTTTGCCTGAGAAAGTCTGCAGTTCCTGCGGAACGCGTATATCGCGCTCGCAATACGGCGAGTGTTCGAGCAGTTGACCGAATTCATTCCTGTACCTTTTTGGGGTGGTTATAGGTCCTGCGGATTCAAAAATAACAAGACGCAACGGCGATTTATGAACAAGCCTGTAAATCACACTTCTCGGAATAACTATATAATCCCCTTTTACAAAATTCATAACACCGAGGTTTGTTTCGAGAGTACCTTCTCCTTCGTGAACAAAAATGAGCTCATCACAGGTCGCGTTTTTATAGAAGAAGTCTGCCTGCTTTTCGGGACGGCAAGTGCTCATAATAACATCGCTGTTGAACATAATCTGATTTCTGCCAAATACAAAATCTGAATTGAACTTAGTATCCTTCGTCTTGAAATGGTAAGGGCGTAGACCTGCATCAGACCACTCTTTTGGAGTAAGGTCTATGATTTCAGAATCTATTGAATCTATTTTCGCAGGCGAATAAATATGGTATGCATTCGTAAGAATACTGTCGAAGCCTATTGTGGAGAACAGTTCTTCTTTGTACAAAGAACCGTCAGGTTGTCTGAACTGTGTATGCCGCTTCTGCGGAATCTTTCCAAGTTTATGATAAAAAGGCATATATAATAATTAGTTTTACATAAGTTAATTAATATAACACAATAAATCCTGTAAAAATTTAGAGTATAAATTATAATTTTATTATTTCTAAGAAAAAGTATATTCTTGGAATCAATGCCTGATGAATGTTTACTATTATAATTTTTACCATAAAGAGGAATTTTTGCGCTTAGATGATTTAGGCATTTGGTTTTTCCGTTTTGCCCCAGGGACGGGATAAATCAGACGCATAATTTTTCTCATATCATCATAATTATTCCGGATTGCTTTTTTAAGAATAATATTTCTAACGAGATAATTTTGATCAACCAGAAATTCCAGTACATCGTTTCTAAATACATATAATTGATCATTAACGATTTTTATACGAATATTATTATCTATAAAGATAACATAGGTCAGTGTTTCCATTTCTCTGTCATCAAATTCAACTGACAAATCATTAGTAAGATTATTTAGTATTCTAAATATCTTTCTTATATCAACTTCATTTAATTTGACACTCAAAGAATTACTGTCAATATCCAGATTGAAAATACAATTAATAACTGCATAGTTCTTCTCTTTATTTTCCATAGTGTTATAAACTTCCCTGCCGAGGGAATCAGCAGGAAAAAGAGAAATTGTCATTTAATTAGCACCATACGTTTTGTCATCACATTGTCATTGCTTTGTATTCTGTAGAAGTAAACACCAGAAGCAAGGTTTGAGGCATTGAACAAAACATCATATGAGCCAGCTTTCTTAACTTCATTTATCAATATTTGAATTTCACGACCAGTGATATCATAAACTTTTAATGTAACTAATCCGCTTTTAGGAATTTCAAACTTTATTTTTGTCGTTGGATTAAAAGGGTTTGGATAATTCTGATATAGAACATAGTCTTTTGGGACGCTTACTACCGGGTCGTTGATACCTATTGTACCATTTTGTTTATATACGGCGATAAAGTTTTCTAAATGACCAAAATAACCGGCGGACTGAGGGGCAACTATGTATGCTTTCCCCGTGTGCTCTACATCGGTTAAATGCGGTTGTATATTAACAACAGAATCTGTGGATATATAAAAAGTCTTTATGAAACTATACATTCCATCGCGTGTGAAAACATACAAATGTCTTCTCGCATAAGTTCCCCCTATATATCTTAAAGCCGGATGAACAAATGAATATCTACCATCAACATAACCACTGTCCATACCGTTAATAGGGGCACCAACGATTCCCGTTGAATCCCACCATACAACTGAATAATTATCACTTCCCGGAGCACCTGTGTGTTTTACTACTCCTATACAGCCTGTTCCTTCGCCCGGTCCGGCAAGATAAAACTCTTTTATTCCGTCATTGTCATAGTCTTTCTGGAATATATATCCTGCCGCAAGGGGTTCGTTTGGAAGAACATGTTTATATTCATACCCTAAATTTGTACCTACTCCCGTTGAATCAAGATACCCGAAATAACTTGTTCCAAACTGTGTATCACCCAACAGTATTTCTTCTTTTCCGTCTCCATCCATATCGAATACTTTCATGTCATATATAAACC
>JBMOHR010000269.1:0-3925 GCA_049317745.1 Ignavibacteria bacterium | reverse complement strand
TAGAATTTAGGAGTTAGGAGTTAGAATTTGGAATCAAGGAGATAGGAGTCAGAATTTAGAATCTAGGAGTTAGGAGTCAGTTAGGAAATATTAGGAAGTGAATTTATATAGTGAATAATTGTTTTAACATATAATAATTGAAAACCAAAAATAAACTTTAATAATGAGTAAAAATCCACAATTAGGTACTGTTGAAGAACTAAATGAAATGGCTCGTCAGATAAGACGTGATATAATTAATATGCTTTTAATAGCAAAGACAGGGCATTCGGGCGGTCCGCTTGGAACTGCTGACATATTTACAGCACTGTATTTTAATCTGCTGAATGTAGACAATGAAAATCCATACATGGATGACAGAGACTATGTTTATTTATCTATAGGTCACATTGCACCTGTATGGTATGCAACTCTTGCACGCAGAGGATACATTCCTATTGAAGAACTAAAGACTTTAAGAAAAGTAAACGGAAGACTTCAGGGACATCCTGCACCGTTCAAGACTCACGGAGTTCCGGGAGTTGAGTTGGCTTCAGGTTCACTCGGTCAGGGATTATCGATTGCAGTAGGTACAGCACTTGCATTAAAACTTGATAAAAAACCGAATAAAGTAATCTGTATAAACGGCGACGGTGAACTTCAGGAAGGACAAATCTGGGAAGCAGTAATGACTGCAGCACATCACAAGACAGATAATGTGATAATGATAGTTGACAAGAACGACTGCCAGATAGATAACAGAGTTCAGCAAGTTATGAACCTTGACCCTATGGCAGACAAGTTCAAAGCATTCAACTGGGAAGTGATGGAAATGGACGGACACGATATGCAGAATATACTCGACACTGTGAACAAGGCAAAGAACTTCAAAGGAAAACCTGTGGTAATAATCGCTAATACAAAGATGGGACGCGGAGTTTCGTTTATGGAAGACGATTACAGATGGCACGGAATGCCTCCTAACGAAGAGCAGGGAAAGATTGCACTGACGGAATTAGCCCCGACTAAGTTTGGTGACTTTGTGTAATTAATTATTTTAAATATTGACAATAAAAGACGACCTCGAAGAGGTCGTTTTTTATTGTTCAAAAATAAGCGATAAAAAAATTACTTGCATTTAAATAAGAATCTATAGAAATTTCATTGAAAAGATTAGTTTGATTAGTAAATACTATTTCACTTAAACAGATACTAATCTTGTGTAGGATTTATTTAAAACTAAATTATTACACTCTATGAAAACCATTAAATTCTTTCTGTTTTTCTTTGCACTTCTTGTTTCATCGGTAAATGCTCAGAAACAAGTAAAACTTATTGCTCCCAGTTCTTACAATCCTGATGCACCAATAATTCAAAGAATAATTCTTAATGCGAACGATATTTCTGCATACTTCCAGAACACGGGTATATTCAACCAGAACACCACAAGCGGCAACACTGCGGGTATGGAATGGCCGAAAGGTTCGGGTAAGACTGCAATGTTCACGGCGGGTCTTTGCATTGGCTGCGGGATTAACGGGCAGTATGCACAGGTGATGGCATCTTACAAAGGCGAATATTCTCCGGGGAGAGTTCTGAACGGTTCATTCTATACAGATGCGGATTTTAAAATGTATACTGTGAGAATTGGTGATAACGCTTCAAGCAATCCTGACTATGCTAACTGGTACAAGATGGTTCCTTACGGTGCACCTTACTTTGACAAAAACAATAATGGAGTTTATGATCAGGGAATAGACATACCCGGAATGAAAGATGCAGCACAGACTATATTTGAATTGATGACCGATGCTGATACTTCAGCACACTCTCCCGGCGAAGGATTCGGCGGCGGGATTACAAATCCGCTATTGAAAGCTGAAATTGCCTGGACTTCGTGGGCATATACATCACCGGGGTTAGAGAATATACAGTTTATCAAATGGCGTATTATTAATAAAGGAAGCAATAACTGGGACTCAACATTTATAGGGGTAGTAACTGACCCCGACCTTGGTGAAGCGAACGATGATTATATTGGCTGTGACACAACTTTGAAATTAGGTTTCTGTTACAATGCAGACAATAATGATGCTATATACGGTGCGTCTCCGCCTGCAGTGGGAACTGATTATTTCAGAGGAGCAGTGAAAAAGAATACAAACGATACGCTTGGATTAACTTCATTTACATTTTTCACAGGTAACGGAGCGGGAGGCCCGCCTTGTGAAACTGACCCAAACGGAGAACCAATTCCTGCTTATCAAATGCTTCAAGGTATGAAGAAGGACAGAACTCCGTATATGGATATTACAAAGATACCACCGAAGAGAACAAAGTTTTGTTATTATGGTGACCCTGAAACACAGTCCGGATGGACGGAGAGTAAAGGTTCTATGCTAAACTGTAATGGTGATACAACGGGAACAGTACTTTCAATTAATCCGGCTGGGGATAGAAGATATATTCAGGGCTCAGGAAGACTTGATTTCAAAGTATTCCCTAATGACACTCAGACAATCATCGTTGCACAAATGGTTGCAAGAGGCTCATCGAACCTGAATTCAGTCACAAAGTTAAAGTCATTAAGCAGAACAGCACAGTTAATTTATGATTTAAATTTTGATGTGATTCCGAAACCGCCAGTACCTTATGTGTATCAGAGTGTTACACCTGTAAACAGCACAACTTGTAATTTAAACATTTACTGGAATGATGCTCCTGAGTCTTACAGGTACTGGGATACTATATTCTATCCTGCAAGCGACTCAAATATTTATGAATTTGAAGGCTATGAAATATATGAAGTGAATAAAAATCTGCCGAATATAAGTTTGCCGGATTTCAGCAGACCAACAACGATAGACCCAAACCAGATTAAACTTGTAAAAATATTCGATAAGAGAAACAGCATAGGAGTTGTTATAGATACATTGCCAACAGGTGTGATTATAAACGGTAACGAATTATATTCGCCTATGCCAATAGTCCCGCCTTACGGTCTTGGAATGCCGACTGATTTTCCGAACAGCGGTTTAAGCAGGCTGGTGAAGATGAATCAGACTATGTTCCCTGGAAACTATGGAGGTAACGCTACAATCCAGTATGGTGAGACTTATAAGTATATTGTTAGTGCTTATGCAGTCAGTAGGTCTACCAGAATACGTAAAGGTTTTAAAGTGATAAGGACAACAATAGGAACTGCTGTTTTCAACGCACAGCCTGTGCCATATTCAAGCAACATTTCCTTTGTCCTTTATAACGGTGATACGATAAAGAATAACAGGATAGACCTTGGTGTGACGCCTGTTGTTGTTGGTCAGCAATTTGTACAGAATGCAAAGTACAGGATTGCGTATGCACCCGATACATCATACAGCGTTCTGAAGTCAACGAATAATGGTGTAAGTTATACAGTACTGAAATCAGGACTGTTCCCGTCAAAAATTAATGCAACTTCGCACGATGATTCAAGAATATTTGACGGAATATTATTTAAAGTTGACAAGATAAGATACAGCGGTACGGCACCAAATTACGTTGGAAATTTTGGTATGATTAGAGACCCGTTATTAAGACCCGATTCAATTCAGACAAGGCATAAAGGATGGGAATACCTGCCAAATAATAATTATGTTACAGGGAGCAAATTCCTTTGGAGTGCATCACGCCCATGGCAATCTTTATCGATGTCAGTATCATATCCAAGTGCAGGTACATTTACAAACTTACGGTCTTCAATAACACCCGAATTTTTAAGGAAGATTAAAATAGTATATTCGAACACAAACAAGCAGTATGCATACAGGTACAGGGATACTTCTTTAACGAGTGACAATTATTTAGTCTATCAGGGGATGACAGAAGTACCTTTTAAAATCTATGATGCAGATTATCTCGATTCGAGTTCTGCCCCAAGGCAGTTGAACTGTGCATTCCTGGAATC
>JBMOHR010000268.1:0-3974 GCA_049317745.1 Ignavibacteria bacterium | reverse complement strand
ATAAGACCAGCATTCCTGCCAGCACTTTTGAAATCCCTAATGATTTTACCATACTATTGTTGTTTAAATTAATTTATAAATCTTACAACATATATCTTTCTAATAACATTCAATTAAATTAAAGCTGTCCGTGAACAAAATCAGATTTCAGTCTTTTTGAATATAGAATATCAATTATAAGTAAACTTAACAGTAGCATTCATTAATCTGAAAACGCGGTATTCACTAATCTACTGTATACTCTTTTGTTATTGGTTTTGAGTTATCTGTTGCTATCTTTACGGTTATAGAATACTTGCCCGGCGGTAGTGGTGTTTCAGGCTTGAATGTAGAACTGACATATCCACTTTCGGCTTCTACTTCTGTTTTTCCTATACTTTCACCCTCTTGCTTCCATTCGAATATTACCTTTGTCTTTGAAGGGGCATTGTTAAGATTAGCAGTGCAGTATATTGCAGCTACATTAGAAGGAAATGCAGAAACGTCGTTATCACATACATTAACGCTTAAAGAAGAACATAACTTTACATCTGACAAATTTGCCGTTGAAACATTGCATGAAAGGAATATGTCCGAAAAACATACAATGCATAAAACTGCAAGTACCGAAATTACTTTTGAACAACTTAAGATTTTAATCATTATATTAATAAATTAATTTAAAAACTAACAACATTATTCTTATTTAAAACATTCAGAGTCTTCAGAATGAAATTTATCACTTTAACAGTGTCATTTTCTTAATGTCAGTAAAGTTATCTGTCTGAATCCGGTAGAAATAAATTCCTGACGAAAATTCAGAAGCATCAAAATTAATCGAGTAACTTCCTGTGGCTTTCACCCCTTTGAAAAGTGTCCTCACTTCGTTGCCAAGAATGTCATATATCTTCAAAGAGACAAAAGTCTGCGTCGGAACACTGAATGAAATCCTTGTAACAGGATTAAACGGATTCGGATAATTCTGTTCCAACGAAAAACCACTCAAGGTCTCATTCGAAGAAATCCCCACCAGTTCACTAAGCGGTCTTCTGTACACGCTGTTTACCGTTGCACCGGCATAAACATAATTATTAAAAATATATAAAGAAAGTACGCCTATGCTCCCAAGTCCATCATTTATCTGTGCCCAGTTTAAACCGCTATTGCTTGAAAAATAAACTCCGTTTAGCTCACTTCCGGCAAATACATTGTTTCCGCTCACTGCAAGAGAATAAATCAGTTCATTATTTATAGAAGTCTGTGTCCAGGTGTATCCGCTGTCAACCGAACGGTAAATACCGCTTCCCGTTCCTGCGTAAGCCTTGCTTCCGTTTATAGCTAAAGCATAAATTGACTTATTACTCAATGAAGTTGCAACCCAGTTAGTTCCGTTGTTATTCGATAAATGTATACCTGCATTATTCCCCGCTCCTGCAAGTACAAGATTATCAGCAACAGCTATTGCTCTTATGTCTGTTACGTTCAATGAACTGATGAACCATCCTGTCCCCCCGCTCGAATAGAACAAGCCTGATACGTGCAGCCCACAAAATACCCGTGTTAGATTAGAAGCCAGTGAATATGCCGAAACATTATTAATAGAAGTAACACTCCAGTAAGCACCGTTGTTTGAAGTCCTCCAGACACCAAGGTCAGTACCTGCATAAAGATATCCGCCGAACATTGTCAGAGAATAAACAATTCGGTTAAATAAACCTGTTCCCGCAGTAGTCCAGCTCAAACCATTATCCGACGACAAATAAAGTCCGTTGTTAAACGTCCCCGCAAACAATACACTTCCGTTGCTGCCCAGGGAATAAACCTGCTTATTACCCATCCCTGTAGAAACATTAACCCACTGCGCAAATAAATTATATTGCGCAAAAAGCAAAACGAAAAACAACACAGTAATTACTTTCTTCATATTTTTTATCCACATTATAATACTTAAATGTAATTAAAATTTAGAAATTTAAATACTAATTTGCACAATTACTTAATAAATTGTCGGTAGCTTAATAATCCTAAAAACAAATCAGTGTAAATCAGTTCAATCCGTGTAAATCAGCGCTCTATTCTTTTATCTTTTACTGCGACTGCAACTGTGTTAATATTTTTTTAAATATTGATTTTGCTGACTAATATTTCTAATTTTCTACATTAATCGATAAAACATATGAGACTAACGTTTAAAGTCATTCTTGCATTAATAATGTTTATTGCTGCGGATAATTCATTTTCTCAGGTTAACTCAAAAGCCAATAACATTATATATCTTGACCTCGGAATTATCTTCACTGGAAGCTCAGGCGCATTAGGTGTCGGCTTAAATTATGAGAGAATGCTCAGCGATAATGTTAGCATCAGAGCAGGAGTAAATCTTGGTATGTTCGGAGCAGGTTCAGGAGGAGATGCTTTTGGCGGCTATGGAATTGGTTTTCCCGTTTCTTTCAATTATATGACTAACAATAAGAATAAATTTGAAGTCGGTGCAGGTGGTGGCCCGTATATCGGATTAGACACTAAGAAAGTAAAACTTATGCCCGCCGTCAGGATAGGTTACAGATATCAGACTGATGAAAATGGAATGATGTACAGAGCCGGTGTCGAGTTTCCGTCGAACTTATACATTTCACTCGCAGGTATAGGTTATCATTTTAAATAGATTAAAAAATTGAATATGAAAAAGCTCATTATAATATTATCGTTGTTTCTGTCTGTGAATCTGTATTCACAGGATATCTCAAAACCAAAAAACATTGTGTATCTCGATTTAGGTGTAATAATTACAGGCACTCCTTATGCTTTTGGCGTGGGACTAAATTATGAAAGAATGTTAAGCGATAATTTTAGCATAAGAGCAGGTGTGAATCTCGGTTTATATAATAATTACGTAATCGGTGATAAAGTTGCTGGTACCAGCATCGGATTTCCCGTGACTATAAATTACATGACAAACAACAAAAACAAATTTGAGGCAGGACTTGGCGGTGGTCCGCGAATCAGCCTTACCGATGAAAACACAAATATCTTTTTCCCGTCTATCAGACTGGGTTACAGATATCAGCCCGATGAATCAGGAATGATGTACAGACTCGGCGTTGAACTGCCCTCGAATATGTATATTTCCCTCGCAGGAATTGGATATAAGTTTAAATAATATTTACGTTTCGCAAGCAACGTCTTTATCCTGCAAATAGTTAATATATTGCATTTCGAAATCCTGTTCGCATTCCGGTTGAATGATATGCGTACTCATTTTTGTAGGAAATATCTTTCTATTCTTCGGCTGCATTTAAGCGGACACTTATAAAACAAAAGAGAGTTTATCCAGGATTTATAATTCAGGAATGAACTCTCTTTTAAAATCCTTGTCTTATTTTTCTAAGACTCATATCCCATATTTCAGGAAACAATTCTTTACTTTGTTAATATCATTTTCTTTACGTTGCTGAAATCACCGGACTGTATCTTGTAGAAATATATTCCGCTCGATAATTTTGACGCACTGAAATCTACTGAATAACTTCCTGCCTGTTTAAATTCGTTTACTAGTGATTCCACTTCTCTTCCCAATACATCATATACGCTCAGTCTTACTAATCCGCTCTTCGGTAAAGCGAAATGAATGTTCGTTACAGGATTAAACGGATTAGGATAATTCTGTCCGAGTGAATAATTACCGGGTATCTCAGAACTAATAATACTGATTCCTGATACAGGAGGAGTAAACCTGTAAATCTGTCCTGTTGCTGGTTTCTGGCGGATTGTATCATTCTCAACTGTTGAACTTACCAGCGGATTTGTTCCTGCACTTTGTACCGACAGAAAATTTCCGTTTCCTGTTGCAGTAGAATTTAAACCGATTGATGCACCGGTAGGACCACCCCCTAAATTGGGAGGGTTTGGGTCTTGTCTGTAGACAAATTCAATTAAATTCGTTGTCTCGTACAATTTTACTTCAAAACTTATTATACTGTCCAGAGGACTGCTCC
>JBMOHR010000267.1:0-4052 GCA_049317745.1 Ignavibacteria bacterium | reverse complement strand
TAGAAATTATATTCTGAAGTGTTAACACACAGTTCCAGGCATTATGACTCGACACATAACTATTGCCGCCCGAAGTGTTTATAAACGATGTCATATACTTACGGTTCAGTTTATACATTGCACGTACAAGCTGGTCACGTGATATAGAGTCGATATCGCTATAGCACCAGTCGTACAGGGCGCTCCCAAGCATACCATAATATCGCAGCATTGATTCCAGATTATCGCCTGTGTAGCCGTTATAGTTCATAGTATCCACGGCAGAGTTGAATCGCCTGATAACGTACCGTGTTCTTTTTAACTGAATAGGGTCATGGTTTAATTTAAAGATGAATGCAGTAAACAATCCAGTATACAGGACATCATCGCGGTAACCTGCTTCATTAGCGTTAAAATATCTGAAGTTGTAGTTCCAGTTTGTGGAATCAGTTCCAACGAGGTAGAAATCTGGTACGTTGTACCACCATCCGAAATAATTGCTGACGAACTGATTGTAAAAAGTGCTTACGGGGAGCTGGGTTTTATGTGAATCAAGAAAGTTAAATCGTTCCTGAGAGATGTATAAACGGGGATGATTACTATTTATAATAGGATACGAATAAACATTTGAGATTATAAATAACGATACTAAAACGAGAAACGATTTTTTCATTGATATTTGATTGTTGGAAATTAGCCAATTCAGCCAATATATACAATTGACGATTTAATGATACCATTAATTTTGACAGGAATAAAATCTTTTTAAGTCACAATATATCTCTTGATAGTATACTTTACTGAATATAAATTGCAAAGAACCTCAAAAAATATTAAGATAAATTAGTTAAGAATGGTGATATGAAATCAACAAGATTTATTAATGTTTTCGTAACAAAATGTTAACACCAATTTTGGATATTTACACGTACAAAAGATACACAGACAATTACAATTTTTGCTTTACTTTAATTAATCATATTTATTAACTAAATCGGGAAGAGGAATGAGGAAAATTTTTCTACTTATTTTACTTGTCACCTTAATAACGGTAAGTGCTAATGCGCAAACTTACAAGTTATCGGGAGCAGTAAAAAACGCTGATACCAGAGAAGCAATTGCCGATGCCACTGTTGAACTTTCACCGGGACAGCACAGGGTAAAGACAGATGCCAATGGTTCATTTGAAATTAAAGGGTTGAGCCCTTTAAATTATTCCATCACTGTAAATTATGTCGGTTATGAGCCTTATACCGCCGTATTTGAACTGAAGGGTGATTTTAACTACGAAGTCCTTTTAAAAGGCGGCAGTTTAACGACAGATGTTATCGAAATCAACCGTGCAGTTGACCGTGAAACACCTGTTGCATTTACTGACATTGATTCAAAAACTTTGGAGAAAAGAATGCAGGGACAGGATGCGCCATTGCTACTTAGAAACGTACCTGGCTTTTATTCGTTCTCAACTGACGGTGTCGGTAACGGAGAGGGTAAGCTTTTAATCAGAGGTTTTAGTCAGAACTATGTTCAGGTTCTGATAAACGGAATTCCAACTAATGACCCTGAATCGAATTCAGTATACTGGTCAAACTGGGGTTCTGTTTCTTCGAACGCAGGTTCGATACAGATCCAAAGAGGTGCAGGTTCATCATTATATGGTTCAGGTTCTTTCGGTGGATCATTTAATATATTAACTGAAAATCCTGCTTTAGTAAAATATATAGGTTTAAAAGGAAATGTTGGTTCACCGAAAAACACTATGTACGGAATCAATATGTCATCAGGTTTAATAGCAGGCAAATTTGCAGCTGCATTAAACATAGAAAGAAAGATCGGCGAAGGTTCAAGAACGAGCGGAAGATATGAAGGATTAAACTATTATCTTTCTGCAGCATTCCTGCCGGCAGCAAATCAGACTTTCAAACTTGTACTCCACGGTGCACCGCAGGTACACGGATATTCTTTCAGCAATGATATCGGTTACTTCAAGAAATTCGGATACACTGCTAATTCGGCTCCTTTGGTTTCAAGAGACGTTGCAAATCAATGGGATACCAAGTACAATGCCCAGCCTGAAGCAACTTCAAAGTACAGAAGTATAACTGACGGTTGGAGAGAACTTGCTGATGATAATTTTGTTAACTTATCACATAATATGTTCCACAAACCTCAGGTTGAATTGCACTGGAACTACAACTTAAAAGATAATTCCACACTCAGAGCAACTGCATTCTGGTCAGCAGGACGCGGAGGCGGTTCAAGCATTAACGGTAACGGTTCTGTCTGGGGATGGAAAGGTAAAGGCATCGGTTCAAACGGTTTCAGAACTGATACATTATCAACCAATTACTACAATACATTCGGTTACATTAACAGCTTTGGTGTATTCGATACTATTTATTCGAAGAATGCTTATCAGAGAAACAGTTATTCAATTCATAATCAGTCAGGTATCCTGGCTTCTTATGAAAAAGAGTTTAATAAGAATTTAAAGGTAACAGGCGGTGCCGAGTTCAGATACTGGAAAGCAGACCATCCGGGATATTTCACAAATTTATTCGGTAAAACAAACGTTACACAGAATTATGCACTCAGAGACACTGCAGGCAGAGTTACAGGTGCAACATTCAGCAGAAAAGTTTATCAGGGTGATATAGACGGACCAAAGTATGATGTTGGTGCAGACGTGTTTGGCTGGAAATCAGACGGCGACCCATCATACAACAGTCAGTACAGAAACTATCTTGGTGAAACACCACAGATGACAATTTTTGCACAGGGAAATTATGTTGTAAGCAAATTTAATTTTATGGGTTCATTACAGTATGTATGGTACAACTATAAGATTAAAGAAAATATGCCGAGTGAAAATGCTATCGGTCAGAGACTTACATTAGCTGAGGCACAACAACTTGGATTAACACAAGAAGGTCTTAAAGACGGAAAGTTTTATATGAAAGACAATGCAGCAACCACACGCTGGTATGCATTTGACTTAATTGATGCTAACCGTTCAAGAGGTTTCTTACAGCCAAAGTTCGGTATTAACTTCAACGCTACACCTAACTTAAACGTATTCGGTAATTTTTCACACGTTGAAAGATTTGCAGACCTTGGTGTTTATTACAATCAGGGAAGAATAAATCCTGATGCACAGGACGAGAAATCAAATCAGTTTGAACTTGGTTTAGGCTGGAACTCAGATGATTTCTATGCAAAGGTCAACGGTTATTATATGTTGTGGGATAACAAAGCAGCAAGCATTCAGGACCAGTCACAGGCAGGGCAACCGGGATACGACAGAAACGGTTTCAGGACTGAACTCGTCGGTTCTTCACGTCATATGGGTGGTGAGCTTGAACTCGGTATAAGCCTTAACAAAGTGGTTCCGGTAAAAGGATTCGGACTGAAAGGTTCGTTCACTTTGATGGATAATAAATGGCAGACAGTTCTTGATGCAGTAAAGACTGATAACACAGGTGCAAGAAGAATTTTCAACGCTTCATCACTTGACGAAAACGGTAACAAGAAAGCTATTTATTTCGACGAACTCGAAGGTACACCTGTTGCCTCAGGACCACAGCTTATGTCATCTTTAAGTTTGACTTATGACAACGCAGGATTCTTCGGTTCATTCGATATGAGTTTCTTCGCTAAAGATTATTTACTCGACGGTGGTACGTATTCAGCAACATCGGGTGAATTTATCGGTTATGATAACCTGAACAGGGATATATTCCAGTTCGGTTATGACAACAAGTTACCATCAAGGTTTATCTTCGACGGTAATCTCGGTTTCAATTTCACAACCGCCAAGTCACCAATTAAAGGTACATTAGTATTCCAGGTACTAAACATTTTCGGCACGGATTATTTAGCTTCGGCTGACAGATTCGGCGTTATTCCGGGAATGGGAAGAACCTTCAGAGCAAATCTATCTTTAGGGCTATAAAATTACAGCAATACTTTCTATGATGAAAGGGTGTCTGGCAAAAGCCGGGCACCCTTTTTTAATATCAAAAATCAAATATAAAAGATAAAATATATTAGATTTATAAAGTTACAGGTGAAAA
>JBMOHR010000266.1:0-4065 GCA_049317745.1 Ignavibacteria bacterium | reverse complement strand
AATCTCTATCCGCTCTTATCCGTTCTTTCGGCGTCATCCGCGTTCCAATCCTTCTTTATCTCTATCTCTAAAAACTTCTTCATAATTTCGTGTATTTCGCGGGGAAAAATTCTTGTCTCTAACCCTAAAAAAATCTCTATCCGCTCTTATCCGTTCTTTCAGCGTCATCCGCGTTCCAATCCTTCTTTATCTCTATCTTTCTTTCGTGTATTTCGCGGGAAAAGTTCTTTCCCTTTCCTTTTTGTCTCTTACCCTAAAAAATCTCTTCTCTTATCTTGTCTCTTACCCTAAAAAAATCTCTATCCGCTCTTATCCGTTCTTTCAGCGTCATCCGCGTTCCAATCCTTCTTTATCTCTTCATTGATAATTGCTCTTCCACCGCGTTCCAATCCTTCTCTATCTCTAAAAATCTCTTCATAATTTCGTGTCTTTCGCTGGAAAAATCCTCTATATCAACAAAGCATATTAAAACTAACAAAGCAGGCAAATTTAAAAGTAAGAACAAAAAAAGTATTCTCAATCTTGTGTTCTGAACAATGTTAAATCAAAGGTTTGTTACTGCCTGCAGATGTTCGATAAAATATTCTCCCTGCCATCAGAAACTATATAGGTATAGGTGTGTTTTAATAAATATAATTATTCATAAAACACTAAAGGAGATTAACAATGAAATCGAAATCTACAATTACAGTATCAGTATTTTTTCTGCTGGTATTAATAACAAGCTCTGTTTATCTTTATGCCTCATCCACAGGCTTTGTAAACAGAACAAGAAAGACCGGTCTTAACGGCTGCGGAGGATGCCATGGTGGCACTTTTGCAGCTGATGTTACTGTCAGTATTACAGGTCCCGACACTGTTACAGTCTCACAAACTAAAACCTATACTCTCACTATTTCGAGAGCAAGTAAAAATGGTGCAGGGTTTGATATTGCTACAAGAAGAGGTGTTCTTGCACCCGTATCTTCAGGAATGATTTTATCGGGTACTGAATTAACTCATTCAAGCAACAGACCTATGACTTCAGGAACTGTCTCATTCCAATTTACTTACACTGCACCGTCAACTGCAGGAACAGACTCACTCTTTGCTACAGGTTTAGCAACTAACAGCGACGGCTCAACCAGCGGTGATGACTGGAACTGGGCTCCCGAAAAGAAAATCATCGTAAAAAATTCTGTTGGTATTCAGAATATCAGCTCTGAAGTACCTGCATCGTTCAAACTGGACCAGAACTTTCCAAACCCGTTTAATCCGACTACAAACATCAGATTCTCTTTACCTGAAAGTGCTTTCGCAACACTTACTATTTATGACATTAGCGGCAGGGTAATCGATAAAGCATTCAACGGAAAGTTAAGTGCAGGAGTTTATGAGTATCAGCTTAACGGAGCAAACCTTTCAACGGGTATATACTTCTATACACTTGCAGCAGGTTCAAACGTTATTACTAAAAAAATGATCTTAACCAAGTAAATTATTCATTGTTAAAAGGGGAGTCCGTATGTTTATTATGAACTCCCCTTTTGTTTACTGTACATTTTATTTCAGAAGCACCATTCTTCGTGTCTCTGTATATTCATCTGCCTCTAACTTGTAAAAATACACTCCGCTGCTTAACGTACTACCATCGAAAATAACATCATACATCCCCGGACTTTTCTTTTCATTTACTAATGTAATTATCTCTCTGCCTAATATATCCATTAAAGTTATTTTTACGTTTGAACTTTTTGATATTTGATATTTTATTTTTGATATTGCATTAAACGGGTTCGGATAATTCTGATTCAACGAATATCTCTCCGCTATCGTATTCGTACTCACAACTCCCGATATAGGATTCGTCTGTATTGCAATCCCGTATATCCCGCGTTTCCCCGTTGTACCTATCAGCGTTCCCGCACCCGTTGAAGTATCTATGCTTATCAGATTGCTTATCTGTGTTTCCGAACCGTACACTCCGTACATCTTACCCTGTAAATTAAAAGCCGCATACCTCGTGTTTGCAAAACCGGTATTCCCGACTAAAACCGCCGCACCTGTTACTTTATTAATCTTATAAACTCCGCCGCTTAATGATACTCCGAACAATTGCCTGTTCACGGGGTTTATCGCAATACCTGCAAGGTTGCTTATTCCTGTTGCACCTATAAATGTTGTATCTCCGTTTAAAGGATTTATCCTGTATAAAAATCCGTTCGTATCCAGTGCCGCATACAAATCATCGTTCAGGTCAAACGCTACCGAACTTATGTTCGATATCGGTATTTCCGAATACTGAAAAGCGCTTCCGTCAGCTGCATTAATCTTTACTAAATAAGTTGAACTTATATTCGGATACGTCGCAAACAACTTCCCCGTCGTCGGCCTGATACTCAGCCCTCTCAACTTTGTAATTCCTGTCTTGCCAATCTTCGTTCCCGTACCCGAAGCCGTATCAAGTCTTACCAGAGCAACAGTATCTACCTGTCCCGATACTCCGTAAAGCACATCTGCCGTTGTACGTGTAATTGCAAAACCTTTCCCCGATAAATTTACCGTTGTCACAGGACTTGCCGTATCACTGCTCGATATCGAAACCGTTCCCGTCGTCTGCCCCGTCGCAACGGGCTTAAATATTGCTTTCACAACCATCGAATCATACCTGCCGGGTAACGTATATGGCAGTGACGGCGAACTGTTTAAAGTGTAAACCGAAGGACTGCACACAGCACTGTTTACAAGCACTGAAGCAGGTCCGTAATTAAAGACAAGGAATCTCGCCGTATCGGCAGTACCAATCTCAACGTTCGAAAAGTCTATCGAAAGCGGTGCAGATATTTTCACTCCCTTGAATTTCTGCCAGTGTCTTATCAGAGTTTTCGAAGCGTGCAGGTCGGCATAATCCCATAAATGTACGGCACCTGGCGTAAGAATGAAATTCCTGAAACTGTTATGAATATGCTTCTGACTCAGAAACCCGACAAACTGTGTATTCCTGTCGCGGTTAGTTAAAGTAAACTCATCTCCGCACGTTACATGAAACCTCAAATTCTTTATGCTGTCAAGTTTTATCGGACTCGCATCGTATAAAATATTTGCCGCATCGTGTTGCAGCATATAAGGAAAGTTTCTCGGATTGTTAAAAATCGGAGAGAAGTACGCTGCATTATCTGTAATCCACGTCTCGTCATTGTACCCCGTCCCTGGTGCTCCCGGGTCGTGAAGGTTATACCAGATTAATGTGCCGTCATAAGAGCCGACCGAACTGAACACACCCGGGTTCTTTAATATAAGCATCGTGGAAGTATAACCGCCGAGTGAAAAACCATCTGCAGCACGGTGGTTAAAATCAGCAACTGTTCTGTATACTGAATCAACATTATGAATCAAATCCGTTATAATATAATCTTCAAACTTTCCCTGCCCTATTCCCGGGTCTGATGCCGCAAGGTCAGGACGCAGCATATTCACACCAGGTGCATACAAACTGTTCCCGAAAGTACTCGCACCGATTAAAATCATCTTACCCGTCAGCCCGTTCGCATAAAGCGAATCGGCCACCTGCTTAATCATCTTATTGTATGACCTGTACGAAGCAGTAAACCATTCATATTCAGCAGCCCTGAAAAGATAAACAACGGGAAACCTTTCTGTCGTACTGTCATAACCCGCAGGCAGATACACATAGTAAGATTTAGTGATTCCAAGTTTCGGTGAATAAAACGACTTCACCTCCACCCTGCTCACCTGTGAAAATGAAACACTCTGCAAAATCATAAGCATTCCAAATGCAATAACCGATGTAAATATTCTATGCTTCATAAAAATCACAATTTATCTTTTAGGGAATAAGTTATTATCTTTCAAAAATTATATAAATAATGTGAAATATGAAACTAATAATACAATCTTAATTCCGGCACGAAAATCAATCCCTCACTTCCTCACTTCCTCACTTCCTCACTTCCTCACTACTCCTTACTCCCTACTCCCTACTCCCTACTCCCTACTCCATTACTTTTCTATCTTGTCTCTAACCCTAAAAAAGATCTTTAATTCGAGTAATTCGTGTAAATTCGT
>JBMOHR010000265.1:0-4070 GCA_049317745.1 Ignavibacteria bacterium | reverse complement strand
GAATATTTTACTATTTTACTTGTAACATCTTTTACGATTATCGCATTTGTTTGTATCAGATCATCTCTGCTCATTCCTGGTTTCCTGGGCAAACCGGCTGCTATAACAACTACTCCAGAATCCTTAGTAAGTTCATAATTATCATATGCTAGAGTTACTCTTGTATCAAAACTTAAAATAGGTGATGTCTGCCAAAGGTCAAGAGCTTTACCTTTTGTAACACTTTCGTTTAAATCAAGGAGAACAAGCTCTTCGGCAAGTTCTTTAATTGCAATTTCATTGGCGCAAGTTGCCCCAATGTTTCCAGCTCCCACAACTGTTATTTTCATATGATTAGTTATTTCATTGAATGTGTATTAATAAATATAACAATTTATTTTAGGTAAAGTTTTAATTAAAAAAGGGTGCCCGCTTTCGCAGGACACCCCTCATCTTAGAAAGTATTACTGTTTTATAATCCTAAAGAAAGATTTGCTCTGAAAGTTCTTCCCATTCCCGGGATTACACCAAATCTGTCAGCTGATGCTAAATAATCAGTACCGAAAATGTTAAGTACCTGGAATACTATTGTACCTTTTATTGGTGAATTACTTGTAGTGAAATTAAA
This sequence comes from Ignavibacteria bacterium, assembly GCA_049317745.1. Classification (GTDB taxonomy): domain Bacteria; phylum Bacteroidota; class Ignavibacteria; order Tepidaquicellales; family Tepidaquicellaceae; genus CAIKZJ01. The sequence continues at coordinate 3,463 of JBMOHR010000265.1, read as the reverse complement.
ACCTAAATTTGCATCAAATAAGAATCTGGATGGTAATTGATTGTCATATCCGAATTGGAAAATATCCCTTTTTACGTTATCAACACCAATAAATTCTCCTTTTACTGCTGAATATGTTCCACCATCAAGTAAATAGTCTTTTGCGAAGAAACTCATATCAAAAGAACCAAAGAAATTATTATTATCATAAGTCAAACTTAATGATGACATAAGTTGTGGTCCAGAAGCAACCTGCGTTCCTTCGAGTTCATCAAAGTAAATTGGTTTCTTGTTCCCGTTTTCGTCCAGTGCAGACGCATTAAAAATTCTTCTCGCTCCGGTGTTATCAAGCTTAACTGCATCAAGAACTGTTTGCCATTTATTATCCATTAAAGTAAATGAACCTTTTAAACCGAATCCTTTTACAGGTAATAATTTATTCAAACTTGCACTTAGTTCAAGTTCACCACCCATATGACGTGAAGAACCGACGAGTTCAGTCCTGAAACCGTTTCTGTCGTATCCCGGTTGCCCTGCCTGTGACTGGTCCTGAATGCTTGCTGCTTTGTTATCCCACAACATATAATAACCGTTGACCTTTGCATAGAAATCATCTGAGTTCCAGCCTAAACCAAGTTCAAACTGATTTGATTTCTCGTCCTGTGCATCAGGATTTATTCTTCCCTGATTGTAATAAACACCAAGGTCTGCAAATCTTTCAACGTGTGAAAAATTACCGAATACGTTTAAGTTAGGTGTAGCGTTGAAGTTAATACCGAACTTTGGCTGTAAGAAACCTCTTGAACGGTTAGCATCAATTAAGTCAAATGCATACCAGCGTGTGGTTGCTGCATTGTCTTTCATATAAAACTTTCCGTCTTTAAGACCTTCTTGTGTTAATCCAAGTTGTTGTGCCTCAGCTAATGTAAGTCTCTGACCGATAGCATTTTCACTCGGCATATTTTCTTTAATCTTATAGTTGTACCATACATACTGTAATGAACCCATAAAATTAAATTTGCTTACAACATAATTTCCCTGTGCAAAAATTGTCATCTGTGGTGTTTCACCAAGATAGTTTCTGTACTGACTGTTGTATGATGGGTCGCCGTCTGATTTCCAGCCAAACACGTCTGCACCAACATCATACTTTGGTCCGTCTATATCACCCTGATAAACTTTTCTGCTGAATGTTGCACCTGTAACTCTGCCTGCAGTGTCTCTGAGTGCATAATTCTGTGTAACGTTTGTTTTACCGAATAAATTTGTGAAATATCCCGGATGGTCTGCTTTCCAGTATCTGAACTCGGCACCGCCTGTTACCTTTAAATTCTTATTAAACTCTTTTTCATAAGAAGCCAGGATACCTGACTGATTATGAATTGAATAACTGTTTCTCTGATAAGCATTCTTCGAATAAATAGTATCGAATACACCAAAGCTGTTAATGTAACCGAATGTATTGTAGTAATTGGTTGATAATGTATCAGTTCTGAAACCGTTTGAACCGATGCCTTTACCTTTCCATCCCCAGACAGAACCGTTACCGTTAATGCTTGAACCGCCTCCGCGTCCTGCTGACCAGAATGCAGTTGCTCTGAGTGTGGAATTATCTTTTAAGTTGTAGTTCCAGTGAAGCTCAATCTGAGGTTTATGGAACATGTTATGTGATAAGTTAACAAAATTATCATCAGCAAGTTCTCTCCAGCCATCGGTAATGCTTCTGTATTGTGATGTCGCTTCCGGTTGCGCATTATATTTTGCATCCCATTGATTAGCAACGTCTCTTGATACAAAAGGTGCTGAGTTTGCAGTGTATCCGAATTTTTTAAAGTATGCAATATCATTACTGAATGAATATCCGTGTACTTGCGGAGCACCGTGCAATACTAACTTAAAAGTTTGGTTAATTGTAGGTAAGAATGCTGCAGAAAGATAATAATTTAATCCTTCATATCTGCCGCTTGTTCTTGAACCTTCACCAATCTTTCTTTCAATATTCAATGCACCTGCAAATTTGCCCCCGATTAATCCAGATGACATGTTAATCCCGTACATTGTGTTTTTTGGCGATCCAACATTACCTTTTAATCCTATGTATTTTACTAATGCAGGATTTTCGGTTAAGATATTAAACGAACCGCCAAAAGAACCTGAACCGTATAAAGATGAACCGGCACCTCTTTGAATCTGAATAGAGCCTGCGTTCGAAGATACCGAACCCCAGTTTGACCAGTATACTGAATTTGACTCTGGGTCATTTGTTGGTATACCGTTTATCAGAACCTGTACATAGTTCTGGCTAAAACCTCTGATTAAAAGCTTACCCTCTCCGTTACCAACACCGTCAGTTGAAAATGAGTAAAATCCAGGAACGTTCCTCAATAGCAACGGAGCATCCTGTCCCTGCATTCTTTTTTCAAGTGTCTTTCCGTCTACATCTGTAAATGCTACAGGTGTTTCACGGTCAACAGCACGATTGATTTCAATGACATCTGTCGTTAAACCGCCACCTTTTAAAAGAACGTCGTAAGTCATATCTGCTTTCATGTCAAAAACTGCAGTATACTGCTCAAATCCGACGTAGTTTACTACTATCGTATAGTTCACAGGGCTTAAACCCTTGATTTCGTAAGAACCATTAGCATCTGTCTTTGCTCTGAACTGACCTGGTACTAATTCAATTGTAGCATTGGCAATTGTTTCTTTGGTCTCGGCATTTTTTAGGTTCCTCCTTGTTACTCTGTTAGACCAACATACTACGCAGTGCCATTTGGTATGGCTCATTTGAATCCCACCCTCAGGGGGTTTCATCTCATTGCACTGCGAGCACTCTTTATACTTATGAAATGGTTGCTTGCTACCAATATCCAACTGCCGTCTAACAAAACCATTCATTCTTAATCACTCCCTAGTACGCCTAATTGCTTCAGCGCATTACGCAACCCTACAAGACCACCGACACGTTGGTCATTGATAAAGATTTGTGGCATTTGCCTAGCATCGGGAAACTCTTCAAGAAAGTTAGCGAGCCTTTCTCCAAGTTCAATGTCTACCTCGATATACGGGATATCTTTAGCCGTTAGCAGTTGCTTTGCCGTTACGCAGTTTGGGCAGTTCTCTCTTGTGTAGATCGTTACGTGTAGGCTTTTCATTTTTTCCCTTTCTGTATTCCAATACCTCATTTAATAAACTTTCCATATCATCTGCGGCGGCTAAATGAAATGGACTAATTGGTACGTGACTAGCAATTGAGCGCATCATGCCTATGGTTGTTCTTGCAGTTGTTTCACTCAGCTTTGCCATTGTTCTTCTCCTTGAGTTTGGCTTCAATGATTCTGGCAAACCCATCAAGGCGCATATTGATTCCATAACCTTGATCGAGGCACTGCATGATCTCCTCATCCGTCAGCCCTACCCATGTGCGCTGAGCTACTAGCTTGGCAAAGGCTTCAAGGTGCGGAAGAACAATTCTGATGTTCCA
>JBMOHR010000264.1:0-4080 GCA_049317745.1 Ignavibacteria bacterium | reverse complement strand
ATTTAGAAAATGTAAATATAGTTATAGTAAATATTTTATGCTAAACAAAAAGAAAGAGATGTTTCACAAGTGAAGGGGTGGTGGGGAGAATTAAATTTATATGTAATAGAATCACCATTTATTACCCACATTTTGCTCTTCACTTTTCTAATCACGGAATTAAAACTTAAAAACTGTCGGAAATAGCACAACAACGGAGTCACATAAAGGTAATTATAACTGCTATAAATATAATACGGTTAGATGTTTTGTGTGCCGTTTTTGAGGGGTGTTCCGAGTCACTTAAAGGTACTTTTTTAGTTTCCAATAATCAGATAAAGTGAGTATTGTATTTTGAAACGAAGAATACCGTGTCTGTATTTTGTATATGAAAGGAAGAGATTGGCACACTGATTTTAATGAAGGATTTTGATAAGAACTGATATTATAATGGATCACAAAAGTGAGTAAAGATTTACATAGATGAAACGGTGGGTGTTTTTATCATTATCTTTTCTTATCGGTTTCTGCTATTTTTATTACAAATAATAAATCAACATGAAAAATATATTATTAGCACTAACGTTTTGTTTTATAGCATTAAATTTATCTTTTGCACAGGACACAATAACTACAAGTCAGGCAAAAGATTTTGTCGGTGAGTTTAAATACGTTAAAGGGCTGGTGGCGGCAGTAACAACAACTAAGAGCGGAATGACTTACATTAACCTTGACGCCAAATATCCCGACAATATTTTTTCCGCAGTCATTTTTAAAGATTACAAAGACGCCTTTGATTTTACAGTCTTAAATAAATGCAAAAACATCGTAATCTATGGAAAGATTGAAATGTATAAAGAGAAACCTCAAATCGTACTGAAGGAAGCTACACAGATAATCCCGTGCGAGTAACTGTGTAGAAACAACCTCCGGCAAACGTTACTAACCTGCCGCTTTTATTAAAGATTATAAAATCAAAAATGAGCGAAGAGAAAAAATTATCCGAAAAGTTCTTAGAAGTATTGCAGCACGAAGGCGTTGTTTCAATCGTGTCGTGGGGCCTGGAAACTCACGTTGCTAATACCTGGAATTCGTATCTCGTTGTTACAGATGATGAGCGCATCCTGATACCTGCTTATGGTTTCAGAAAAACAGAGAAGAACGTAAACGTAAACAATAAAGTGAAATTAACACTGGGCAGTAAAGACGTGATAGGGAATAATGATTATCAGGGTACAGGGTTTCTTATAAATGGAACGGCAAAATATATCAGCTCGGGTGATGAATACAATTTTATGAAAAAGAAGTTCTCGTTTCTTACCAGAGTGCTGGAAATCACTGTTGAAAACGCTGCACAGATGTTATAGAGTCAACGAAAAATGTATAATGGTGAAAGAAAGATTGTTGTAAAGTAATAAAACATTTTTTAAAACATAAAGTCAGACTGCTCAGAACTATACACACAATTTTATGTGTATACGCCTCCTTTTATCAGACCTATAAACGAGTTGTCTGCAATATTGGACAGACCTTGTGAATCAAATTAAAGTAAAAAATGACAAGAAATCTTTTATTATTAGCATTTTGTGCTGCCACAATATCAATTAGCTGCAAAAAAGACAACTAAACAAACATATAATAATGTACAGCATTGTAAAACTAAAAGGAGACCCGGGAAAAGTGCAGGAAATGCACTGGGAGTTTATTAGCAGGGAGTGGAGGTGAGGGAAATAATAACTTGATAATTACAAAGAATGATAATATTTTCCATTAAACGGTTATGTGCTTCGTTTCCCTCTGCTATACACATAATTTCCCTCACTATGAATTGAGGCTTTTGTAAAATGTTACGGTTTAAGTTATCTGATTTTAAAATATCTAAAATAAGAATACAACAGAACAAATATATTCGTTTAAAAACATAAAATTTAAAGACACATGAAAAAAGTTATTTTGTCATTTGCATTATTTTTTTTATTACTTTCCGGATGCCAGAACGATTCTTTAGGCCCCGTATATTCAGATGATTATAGTTCATACTGGGAACTTCCAATTTATGATTACGGCAAATCTATTGGAAACGACTCCTCGCTTACACATTTATACGGTCTTGTAATCTCAGAAAAATACAGAGACGTGACAGGCTCGGTGGAATTAATTGATTCCTTGTCAAGAAACACAGGTGTCTTGACAGGTACAAGAGATGGAAATCTAATTATATTAAACGCGGTTTTCACTGCTGCTAAATATAATTTTGAGTTTATAGGTACAAAAACAGATAATATCATCGCAGGTAAATTAATTTTTAAAAATCCTGTTTCCGACACGATCGATGTAACTTTGTTGTCAGCTAATAAACCAATATTTGATTTTGGTGCTACCCCGCCGCCAAACCCGTATATGTTTAAAACTGTTTTTTCAACCCCTAATCCTACAGGTCCGCCTGTTGTTTTTGTACACGGTATGGGCGCAACCATCGGGGAATGGAACAGCCTTCTGAATTCTCTTGATGCAAATTTTAAAAGCAGGCACAACGTATATGCCTATCAATATAACTGGCAGGATTCAATAATGATAAACGGCAGAATATTAAAAGACTCTATAACTGCAAAGGGATTGGTTAATCCGATTATTGTAGCTCATTCTATGGGCGGATTAGTGTCACGTGCTTATATTGCAAACGGCGGACAGATTACGAAACTTATTACACTCGGCACGCCGCATCGCGGTACGGAATTAGTAAAACTCCTGTTTGTAGCGCCTTCATTGAATACTCCCGGTCCTCAGGATATGAACACTTCAGGCAGTTTTATACAAAATATGTACACAAACACATTAGATTTGCAAAACAGAAATAAATACTATTGTATCGCCGGCGAAATGGGCGGGCATATACAATATTTACCTCTTCCAGTTCGTTGGGTCTGGAATGAGACTTATTACAAGGATATTATGAATGGAATTGTGTGTTTAGGCTGGAAACTGTTAAAACCTTTTGGACCAAATGACGGGTTAGTAAACGTAACATCAGCATTATTTTATGATGGGCTTGGCGTAAATTTACCTTTCCCATCCTCTCAATTATATATTGACCATATGCACCTGGTTACACCTGTGCAGGCACCTGCAATATTTAATTATATTAATAATTTATAATGTCAAAGAAATATTTAAATTGCATTCATAAAACATTAGGAAAGCTAAAATGAAGAAATCAAACACAGCACTGCTTGCGGTTCTAATGGTTGCAATGATTACTTCTTTCGGCGTGAGTCAATCTATCTCACAGGTAACTGATTATGACGGCAACAAATATAAAACCGTTGTAATCGGCAACCAGGAATGGATGGCTGAAAACTTAAATGTTGAACATTACAGAAATGGCGATGTTATTCCGCAGGTCCAAAGTAATGAGGATTGGGCAGACTTAAAAACAGGTGCGTGGTGTTATTATGAAAATAAAACATCAAACGAAAAAACTTACGGCAAACTTTATAATTGGTATGCTGTAAATGATTATTGTGGCCTCGCTCCTGAGGGATGGCACATACCAAGCGATGCTGAGTGGACACAACTTACAGACTATCTGGGGGGGTATAAAGCAGCCGGCGGTAAACTGAAAGCAACTACGTTATGGACAAGTCCAAACACAGAAGCAATAAATAGCAGCGGCTTTACGGCGTTTCCTGGTGGTCTCCGCGACTTCGTTGGGAGTTTCAATACCATTGGCGAGAGCGGTTGGTTCTGGTCGTCGTCGAAGTACTATACCGACAGCTCATGGCTTCGCAGAATGGTTTACGGCAGTTCAAACGTGCACCTCTTCGTCACCAATAAGGGCGAAGGGCTTTCTGTGCGTTGCGTCAGGGATTAATTGACTATTTGAAATTTCCCGCGAAACGGTCGGGATATGTTACTATCGCCAGTTTAGTAAAACTCAAAGGTGAGCCGGGAAAAGAGCAGGAAGTTTATTAGTAGTTTATTTGCTGGTGGCGAGTAATAATTTTGGGTTCATAATAATAGCTTGATTATTTTAATCGTATATTTCACCTTACATCAACTAAACAGTAGAAAACAATGGACGCCAAAATAGAAAACGGAAAG
>JBMOHR010000263.1:0-4097 GCA_049317745.1 Ignavibacteria bacterium | reverse complement strand
GCTTTCTTTGAATATTTTTGTATGATGTTCCATATTGCCATCCTCGTAAGATACTTTCCCCTGAAATTAAGGAAAACAAAATCTTCCGATAAAGACTTTGCAAAATATGGCCGGCTGTTTTCCAGATATTGATTTATAAACCTTATAGCTGAACTGCCTATCGGTACTATTCTTTCCTTCGAGCCTTTACCAAACACCCTTAGAATTCCCTCTTTAAAGAATATATCATTAATCCTTAAGTTCACGGTTTCACTAACTCTTAATCCCGATGCATACATAGTTTCCATAATTGCTCTGTCCCTTAATTCATACTTATCTTCAAGGTTAGTCTGCATAAACATTTTGTCTATTTCCTGAATCGTTAATACATCAGGTAATTTTCTTGTAGTTTTAGGTGAATCTATTATATCAGTAGGGTTTGTTTCAATATTCTTCTCTGCAAGCAGATACTTGAAGAATGTTTTAAGAGATGAAATATGCCTGTTTATAGATTTAATCGAATAATAGTCACCCGTCTTACTTTTCTTGTTTCTTAAGTAATAAACATAAGATTCAATAGTCTTGTCCGTTACTTCATTTACGTTTTCAACAGACAGTTCCTCTTTCAAATAGTTAATGAATCTATCTAAATCGAACAGGTAATTGGAAAGTGTATTCTCGGATAGTGATTTCTCAAGCCTTAAGTAATTTACAAACTGCTTCCTGAAAAAATCTACGTCACTCATCTTGCTTCTTCTCTTCAGGATATTTTATCCTTTGATGGTAAATCCCTACTAATATCTTAAGAAAACTCTTTTTAATCTTTGTTAAATCCCGTAGCGTCAACTCACATTCATCCAGTTCGCCTTCTATAAACCTTTTCTTTATGATTTCGTCAATCTTATCCTCAAGCTTTTTAGGTGTCGGGTCTTCGACAACCTTAGTTGCTGCTTCAACCGTATCAGCTAACATCGCAATTGCCGTCTCCCTGGATGAAGGTTTTGGGCCTGGATACCTGTAGATATAGTCCAGCACATCCTCTTTGTTTTCGTCCGTTGAATTCTTTGCCTTATTGTAAAAATATGAAACGAGAGTCGTACCGTGATGCATCGGAATAAAATTGATAACTTCCTGCGGTAACTTATATTTCTTACCTAACTCTATACCTTCTTTCACGTGCGCTATTATTATTCTTGCGCTAAGATTAGGATTAAGTGCTTCGTGTTTGTTAAGTTTATCCAGCTGGTTTTCTACGAAGAAATCTGGTTTAGCAATCTTTCCTATATCGTGATAATAACATCCGACCCTCGCGAGTATTCTGTTTGCACCTATAGAGGCAGCAGCCTCTTCTGCAAGGTTACCCATCACTACGCTGTGGTGGAATGTTCCGGGGGCTTTTGTCGAAAGTTGTCTTAGCAAAGGTTGATTAAAATCTGCCAGTTCTATCAAAGTTAAATCAGTCGTTATCCTGAAAACCTTTTCGTAAAATATCAGTAGTCCGTAAGCTATCACAGGTGACATTACAGAATTTATTCCGACGTATGCAAGGTTCACTGCAATCTTTGAAAATCCCTCAGACCTGTCCAGCCCAATAGCGAGTATTGCAATTACGTAACCGCCTAATATGAAAAAGAAAGAACGGAATATCTGCGACCTGTTTTTTATGTCCCTGACGCTGAATATAGCCAGCACAGAACCACAGAAAGAGATAAAAGTTATTGTATAATCCCCGCCCCTGATTGCAGAGATTAGGAATGTAATAATTACTATCACAAAAAATGATAATCTGGAATCAAATATAATAGTCAGCAGTATCGATGCAACAGAAATAAATATTAATAATTCAATGGGTGAGTTCACTTTCAACCGCATACTCATAAATGCAAAGAAACTCACAAGTATCATCAGCGAACTAATCAGCGCCAGCTTCAGATTATCGTTAAATATATCATTCCGTAGATAGAACAAATAAAATCCTAGTATTATGATTAAGACTATTACGGCAAGTACCTTTCCGATTATCTGTGAGAAATAATCCTGAACACCTATTCTTTCAAACCTTACTTTCTTGTACGAATCAAGTTTCTGTTTAGTCATCTCTGTAATCGGGTCGTGCTTACTTATTATCCTCTCATTTTCTTTTACTATCCCAATTGTCTTTGGAATCTGTTCAACTCTGTTCTGTATTTCTAAATCAGTTAACTCTTTATCGTAAATTAAATTCTCTTTTATGAATACTCTTGCTATCTCACTCGCAATTATCTTCAGATTATTATCTTTTATACTCGTTCCTATCTTCAAGTCAAACTTCAGCAGCACTTCACTTACTGTACTCACTTTATCGAGCGATTCAATCCTCTGCAATTTATCATCTACACGCTTTACAGCTATTTTATTGGAAAGTATGTCAGATCTTTTATAATTAATTATTTGAGTTTTTAATAATTCTTCAATTGATTTCTTTATGTACTCTGTGTATGCAGAGTAACTCATTGGGTTTTCTTTTAACTCTCCCTTGTAAGACTTAAGTAGATAAGCCCATTGTTCATCGCTGATGCTCAGTCCCAGTCTTGCTTTATATTCATTAACCTTTGCTGCATTCTTTTCCGGTTTTGCATTCTCCCTCAGGTATTCATTTAACAATGACAAATATGATTTCAGCGAATCACGTATTTCTCCGTTATGAATATCCGCTTCCAGGAAAACAGGAATCACATTATTAATCACTTCCTTCTTTTCTTTTTCAAGTACATCGTCATTTTTATATATAGGGAAAGTAAAAGTGGCAATAAGGTCTTCATTCGACCATATCGTTCCAACTTCGAAGTTTGTATCTATACTTTTGTATGATGGCAGGAATAGACTAATGATTAATACAGTTACTACTGCGAGCGTAACTTTGACATTAATATTAGTTATAGGTTCTGAAATATTCAGTTTATCCCAAATATTAGCAGGTTTGCCGGACTTTTGCATAATGTGATATGTATATTAAATACTTATCTTAAACTTCCTTCTTCGTTCTGTACTTTATTTTCTTGTCAACAACCATCTCGCTCACCAGATTCGAGAGCATATCGTTTATCTCTTCAGTAGCACCCTCTTCGAATTTTTCAAAGTCCGATTCACTCGCAAAAATAAATATCTCTGTGAATTCGTTCTTTTTCTTCTCGTCTTCGAATGCCATGTACCTGTCAACACCGTCTTTTTTGTAATACTCTTTAATCTTAGTAAGCAGGTTTAAATAGTCTTCCCTCTTACTATCTTTAATAGTGTATTTAATCTCGAATAAAATATTCATATTTAATAGTTAATTTTTTTAAAAATAAATAAGTATTAACTCAAAATAAAGTTAATTTAATACATTTTTTGAATTATTAAATATCTGTAATTGTTGTATTTTTTAACAAATTCAAATACTTTTAAATGTCTGATATTAAACCAAACAAACTAATAAACGAAAAAAGTCCGTATTTATTGCAGCACGCTTACAATCCTGTAAACTGGAATGCATGGAATAACGAAACTCTGCAACTCGCAAAAGAACTCGATAAACCGATTTTCCTTTCCATCGGATATTCCACCTGCTACTGGTGCCACGTTATGGAGCGTGAGTGCTTTGAGAATCAGGAAATCGCTGAATTACTAAACGATACATTTGTAAACATCAAAGTAGACCGCGAAGAAAGACCTGATATCGATCGTATATATATGTCTGCGCTTCAGTCAATTTCAGGTTCGGGTGGATGGCCTTTGAGTATGTTTTTAACACCGGATTTAAAACCATTCTATGGTGCTACCTACATTCCGCCAAAAGCAAAATACGGCAGGTCAGGATTCGAAGATGTAATAAACCAGATAAAAGAACTCTGGAAAAACCAGAGAACAGATATTATTAACAGTTCTTTAAAAATTACAGAAGTGCTAAGCAACACAGCTTCACAGTCTGATTCAGATTTAAACGAAGAGGTCTTTTCAGACGCTTATAATTATTCAACTCAGTTATACGATGAAGAACAAGGTGGCTTTGGTTCGGGCAACAAATTCCCAAGACCAGTTTTACTCGATTTTCTTCTTACGTATTATCATTCTACAAAAGACAAGTCAGCGCTCGATAT
>JBMOHR010000262.1:0-4111 GCA_049317745.1 Ignavibacteria bacterium | reverse complement strand
TTGATGAAAACTCTTGAAAGACCGCTTATAGCAGTGAAGAATATCACTATCCAGAATAGACCTGATAGAATTGTATCTTCAACTTTTTCATCTCCCAATGAAAAACGGATTATTGAAATAGTAATAATCACAAACATCAGCAAAGAGTTTATTACGTACCTGTTTTTTATCTCTGATTTTATGTCCTTCTTAAATACCGAATATGAATGTCTAAGTAATTCCAATTAATTAATTTTGATACAATTTATACTTTATAATTCAAAGAAAAAATTTAAAAGCGCTTTATAATTTCTGTAATTTAGGTAATGTTTTTAGTCTTGAGTAATCGGGTTAGATTATCTAATTTTGTTCAAAGCTGAGGAATAAAATTTGTTACCAAACCCATTTCGTATATTGAACAAGCATTGCAATAAAGGTTCGTGTATGTATATACCAGACCTTTGTTATTCTTTTATTCTTCTTCTGTTATCAATTCACAAATTCATATTTATTAAACATACTTCTAATTTAAAAAATATCTTCCATGGAACCAATTTTTAGCAAACAGCAAAGAACAGGACCGGTTTTATTTTCTAAATATAATCGAGGAGATGCCATAAAGAAAGCTCTCGAAATTGGCAGAGAAAACGTTCTGTTTGAAATAAAATCTTCAAAATTAAAAGGCAGAGGCGGTGCAGGTTTTCCTACTTCAACTAAATGGATGTTAACTGCCGCTGCAAAAGCAGAACAAAAGTTTTTAGTCTGTAATGCAGATGAAGGTGAACCCGGTACATTCAAAGACAGGGTTTTATTAACTGAATATCCTGAGCTCGTTTTTGACGGTATGGTTGTTGCCGGATACACTATAGGTGCAAAAGAAGGTATCGTTTACCTTCGCGGTGAATATGAGTATATGAAGAAATTTCTTGAAGACTATCTTGAACAGATGCGTAATGATAATTTGCTCGGCAAAAATATTCTCGGTGTTTCAGATTTTAATTATGATATTAAGATTCGTATGGGTGCAGGTGCTTACGTCTGTGGCGAAGAAACGGCCCTTATTGAATCTCTCGAAGGTAACAGAGGCGAAGCCCGAAATCGTCCTCCTTATCCTGTTAACACAGGTTATAATGGAAGACCTACTTCGGTAAATAATGTTGAAACTCTGGCAGTAGCAGCTCACATCGTTGTTAAAGGCGGTGACTGGTACGCTAAAGTCGGTACTGATAAATCAAGTGGCTCGAAATTGTTCTCCATTTCAGGCGATTGTAGCAAACCCGGAGTTTACGAACTTCCCTGGGGCACAAAGGTTTCCGAACTCCTGAAATTAGTCGATGCATCGGATACAAAAGCCGTTCAGGTTGGCGGCGCATCGGGTATCTGCATTCCTGCTTCTCAATTCAACAGAACATTAGCTTATGAGGATATTGGAACAGGCGGTTCTATTATGATTTTTAGTAAGAACAGGGATATGCTCAGAGTTCTTAAAAACTTTATGGAGTTCTTTGTTGAAGAATCCTGTGGTCAGTGTACTCCTTGCAGAATAGGTAATGTAAAGTTACTCGAAGGTGTTGAAATGATTGAAAAAGGTACATTCACATTTGAGTATATAAATAAATTAAAAGAACTTGGTGCAACTATGCAGGTCGCTTCGAAATGCGGTCTCGGCCAGTCCAGCCCTAACTCTTTCATTTCGATTCTCGAAAATTTTAAAGATGAAATATTAAATAAAATTGAAGCATAAAAATGGATAAGAATAAAAAATCAAGAGCTCCAATGAGCCAGCAGTCTTTAAAGGTTGAAAAGCCAACCGATCCTACTTCAATTGGCGGTATGATTACTGTTGAACTTAATGAGAAAAAAGTTTCGGTTCCTTTAGGGACTACTATATTAGAAGCGTGCAAACAAAATCAGATTCATATTCCTACTCTTTGCCATCACGAAGACCTCTGCGTTGCGGGTGTCTGCCGTGTTTGCGCTGTTGAAGTTGAGGGTATGAAAACATTGCAGGCTGCTTGTGCTTTTCCTATTACTGCATCTATTAAAGTTAAAACTTCTACTTCGCAGGTTAGAAAAGCAAGAAGACACATTATTGACTTAATGCTCTCCGAACACTACGGCGAATGTTATTCGTGCCTCAGAAACGGTAACTGCGAACTGCAGTCACTCGCTCAGGAATACGGCGTTGATGAATATACTTTCGGTCATTGCGATAAACCGGCTTATGAAATCGATAAGTCGTCTTATTCTGTCGTTCGCGATATGAGTAAATGCGTTCTTTGCAAAAGATGCGTCAGAACCTGTATTGATTTGCAGGAAGTCGGCGTGCTCGAATCAATAGACAGAGGTGATAAAACCCACATCGGTACTTTTATGGAAAAACCTCTCGCAGATGTTATCTGTATTAATTGCGGTCAGTGCATTAACCGTTGTCCTACTGCGGCTTTGAAAGCAAACGACCCGTCCGATGAAATCTGGGCTGCCATTGACGATCCTAAAAAGCACGTTGTTATTCAGACCGCTCCTTCCCCAAGAGCAGCGATAGCAGAGTGTTTTGGTATGGAAGCAGGAACGTCAATGACACAAGAATTAAATACAGCATTAAAGAGAATCGGCTTCGACGGAGTCTTCGATACAAACTTCACTGCTGACTTAACTATCATTGAAGAAGGCACAGAGTTAATCATTAGACTTTACAAAGCACTCGTTGGCGGTGATAAGAGCGTTGCTCTTCCGCAGTTCACGAGCTGTTCACCGGGTTGGGTGAAATACATTGAACATTATTATCCTGAGTATCTTGATAATATGTCCTCTGCAAAATCACCGCAGCAGATGTTTGGTGCAATCCTGAAAACTTTCTACGCACAGCAGGTTAACGTTGACCCGAAAGACGTCGTCTCGGTCGCATTGATGCCTTGCTCGGCTAAAAAGTTTGAATGCAACAGACCTGAAATGGATTCATCCGGCTACAAGGATGTTGACTACGGTTTAACAACACGCGAAATGGCAAAGATGATTAAAGAAGCAGGTATCTTCCTTCCTGAAATGCCGAAGTCACACTTCGACAGTCCGTTCGGCGATGCATCTGGCGCAGGTTTAATCTTCGGCGCTACAGGCGGTGTTATGGAAGCTGCTATCCGTTCAGTCGTTGAATTCGTAACAGGTAATAAAGCAGAAGATATTTTTGCGAATGCAAACGTTACACCTGTTCGTGGCTTTGAAGGCGTGAAATACGTTGAACTTCCACTCGGCGATAAAGTTGGTCCTGTTCCTGAATTGATTAAGCACCTCGTTCCAAACTGGGACTGGCTTAAGGGCGCAACGCTGAAAGTTGCCGTTGCACACGGAACTGCGAATGCAAAGAAGATTATGGACGACATTAAAGCAGGCGGAATATTCAGCCAGTGTCACTTCATAGAATTTATGGCGTGCCCGGGCGGCTGTATTGGCGGCGGCGGACAGCCTATTCCAACTTCGCTTGATATCCGTAAAGCACGTGCAAAAGCAATCTATGCCGAGGACGAATCTCTCGAACTCAGAAAGTCGCACGAGAATCCGTACGTTACGATGATTTATGAAAAGTTCTTGACAGACGGACCTTGCGGACATATATCGCATAAGCTTTTACACACACACTATACTCCAAGAGGAAAATTCATTTCGTAAAATTATTATTGTGAGGCGGTATAAAAGTACCGCCTCTTTTTAAATACAATTATTATGGCTAAGACAATTAAGAAAGCAGTAAAGAAAGTTGCTCCAAAAAAGGTTGTAAAGAAAGCGGTTAAAAAGACAGTTGTTAAAACTGTATTGAAGCCTGCACAGAAAATGTTTGCGCTTGAAGTTGCACTGCTCGATAAACTTCAGTCGGAACTTTTCGGTGCCATAGCTCAAAAGCCGCAGGCAATGGACTTCGACGAAATCAGGCTCTACGTTGATAACGTTTATATGACGCTGAACAAATGCGTTACGATTTCAAAAGACGTGAAGAATGCATTGTTAAAAAAGGATTATAAGGATATGTTTACCGACACTTACAATTCACCTGCTTAAAAGTTAATTAGGTTTATAAATGAAAAAAGCCCGCAGCTTTCACTGCGGGCTTTTCTTTTAAGAAAAATTTATTTAACTA
>JBMOHR010000261.1:0-4115 GCA_049317745.1 Ignavibacteria bacterium | reverse complement strand
CTCCAAGGAGGGGAATTTTAAGAACCTTTAATTTTGTTTCCGACAAGAATGCCGGAACTACAGGATTATATTGTTTTGACCCACCCCGTCCGTCCGCTGGTGCGGACGTCCACCCCTCCAAGGAGGGGAATCTTTCTAATACTGTAAGAAGGATTTACATCTTTTTTAATATTATAAGAGATAAGTCATCGCTGAGGCGGGAATCGGATGAAAAGTTGTTTATTTCGTCTATGATTTTGTTTCCGAGGTTGTTTACTGACATTTCATTTTTGTTTAGCAATAGTGATTTGAGTCTATCGGTGCCGAAGAAGTCGCCTTGACGGTTACGGGCTTCGGTGACGCCGTCCGAGAAGACTAAGAGTACTTCGCCTGTTTCGATTGTTTCCTGATGGAGTTTATATTCTGCATTTTTCATAAGTCCGAGAGCAGTGTTCCCTTTTGAGAGTTCGCGGATTTCATTCTTTTTTAAGATGAATGCAGGAAGATGTCCTGCGTTTACGATTTTAATTTCGCTGCTTGCCTTACTGCATTCTATGTAAAATAGTGTTGCGAATATATTCCTGAGACTTTCGCGGTAGAAAGTATTATTTACTTTTGCAATAAGTTTTGTGTCAGTAGAATCGGGTGCGAGTGCACGTATGATTGCCTGAAGTTTAGCCGTGACGAGTGCTGCGTTAAGTCCTTTGCCAGCGACGTCTGCCATAAGAATCAATGACCGTTCATTGTCAGGACGGACGAAATCCACTAAATCACCGCAGACTTCATTCGCGGGCTGGGAATAGAGCCAGACCGACCAGCCGTCGAGGTATGGATTCTGTTCGGGCATAAGAGCTTCCTGAATCTTGCGACCTGCGGAAAGTTCATCTTTTGCGAGAAGTTTATCTTTCAGTTCGAGCATAAGGACTAAGAGCATAATTGCACCTCCGAGTTGGTCCCAGTTTGAAGAAACAGAAGAGCCTTTTGAGCCGAAAGTGATTTCGTTTGCCGTCACAAGGAAAAGAATTCCGATAAGCAGAAGAAGTCTACGAACCGGGGTAAGTTTAAGAATCATACTTTTCAGAATCCAGAAGAAGTAGAAGAAAACTCTTTTGACAGGGTTCATTTTCTTCAGCATCTCTTTTGAAGACGGAGCAAGATAAAAATCAATGATATCCTTCAAGTCGTTTAACAGATTCCTGAACAATCCCTGATCGTACATATCAGATTTCAGAGTTTCCCTGAAACCCGGTTCTTTATCGGTATTATTTGTCATATTCCTGCATGATTTACTTAATTATACGTACAAAAAGAAATAATAGTTACTAACAGAACAAATTAATATTAACAGAGTATAATAGGAAGGTATAAAATTGGGAGGTAAAGTCAGATATTAGATACCTTATAAATATAGTAGTTATGAACGTTTGTTAAATTTTAACTTGAATTTATTATAATTATGATATATATTTCACTTAAATTAAATAACTAAATATGGAAAAAACTTTTTCAAAATTGAAGAACAAGAAGTTTTTTTATTATTTCTCTTGTGCTGCTATTTTAATAGCGAGTGTGTACGTTTCAGGTTGTACGGGTGCCAAACCTGAAGACCCTGCAATTGCGAGAGCAAAAGATTCACTTAATATATACACGCAAATAGAAAAAGCTTTCACAGAGTATAAGACTTCTCTGGATTACGTTGAAAAGGAAAACCCAAAGAAGGCATCGAGCTTTTTCGAAGAATCCTTAAATACACTGAAGGGAATAAATTACAGGACGCTTGAAGACAGTGCCAATGTACAATGGAAGAACGATTACATAAAACTGGCAACGAGCGTTACTCAGGATTACTTATACACTCAGAAAGATATACCTGACAACAGCCAGGTGTTTAAGTTTGCGAAGAAGTTTAATGTCGCTTACGATAAGATTGTACTTAGTTCTGAAGTAGAAGGTGACGTAGAACCATTGCCAAACGGCAGTGATGTACCTCTTGTAAGGAACAGCACGGTAGATGAATACATTGAGTTTTTCTCGAAGACAGACAGAGGCAAAAACTTTATAGATAAAACGATGTACAGGTCGGGGAAATATTTTCCGATAATGAGAAAGATATTAAAATTCCACAAAGCACCTGAAGAGATGATATATCTTTCGGTTCAGGAATCGGGATTAAACCCGACTATAGTTTCAAAAGCTGGTGCAGTCGGCCTCTGGCAGTTTATGCCTGCAACGGGAAAGTCGTACGGATTATACCAGGACCAGTACAGGGATGACAGACGCGACGTGGAAAAATCGACAGATGCGGCGGCAAGACACCTTAAGGATTTATACAGAACGTTCGGAGACTGGTATCTTGCGTGGGGAGCTTACAATGCAGGTCCCGGAAGGATAAACGGAGCGATTAGCAAGAGCGGTTCAAAAGATTTCTGGACGCTTAGAAGTTATCTGCCCGGTGAAACAAAAAATTATGTACCATCGATATTAGCATTATCTTTCATTTACAGAAATCCTGCTGACTATGGTTTCAAAAACCCTGAACTTGGGAAGGCAATATCTTTCGACAGGGTAAATATAGACGGAGAACTCACATTGGAAAAAGTGGCTTCATATTCAGAAAGTGATATAGAGACAATCAGAGAATTGAATTCGGAATTAGTAACGGACGTAGTACCAGATTATGAACTCCCCTATCAGTTAAGACTTCCGAAAGGAACGTACAAAACATTTATAAAGAACTACAAAAACTCACCTGAATTCAAAAGTAACGGTTCTCTCGAGCCTGAGTTTGCGGGCAACGAGGCATCGTCATATTATTCTGCTGAAGTATCTGTAGTAACTTACGAAGTTGCTGGTTACAGTCCCGGAGACCCTGTACACATATCGAGTGCGGAGAAGAAAAATAAATTAACATACACTTACAGGGGAAACGAGAACCTGAAGAATGTAGCAGATTCATTTAAAGTAAGAGAGTCTGACATCAGGAGATGGAATTATCTTTCGTGGGGAGTTAAGCCAAAGCCGAATCAGCAGCTTGCGGTTTACTTTACCGATAAACAGTACAATGCATTCTACGGAATAAAAGAAGAACCAAAAGATGATGTGGAAGATGTTAAAATAGATGATACTGAAACTATAAGAAATGATTACGGCAAGAAAGATACGGAAGTAAAGAAGAAAGAGGAAAAAGTAACCGAGAAAAAAGAAGAAAAAGTAAAGACTGAAAAGAAAGAGAAGAAAACACCTACTGAAAAGCTTCAGAACTACACAGTTAAAGAAGGCGATTATTTAATTGTGATTGCAGAAAGTTACGGAGTTACAACTGCGGAGCTAAGAGAGTGGAACGGGATTGAAGGTGACAAAATATTAATTGGACAGAAACTAAAGATATATTCCAACAAGAAAGTAACCGAGACCAAAGAAAAGACAACTAATAAGAAAGCAACTTATCACGTAGTGGAAGAAGGCGACAACTTATCGGATATTGCAAATAGTTACGATGTTACTGTAGCAGATCTGAAAGACTGGAATGACTTAGAGAATGACAAAATAATGGTTGGTCAGAAATTAGTCGTTGCGGAACCCAAGACTACAAAAGAAAAGAACACGAAAGAAAAGACCAGCAACAAGAAGGCCAAAACACACAAAGTGAAGGAAGGCGAGAACCTTACAGGGATAGCTGATAAATACGACGTAAGCGTAGAAGATTTGAGAGAATGGAACAACCTTAAGAAAGACGTAATTGTCCCTGGGCAGGAACTGATAGTATCAAAGACAACGACAAAGAAAGAAACGACAAAGGAAACGAGCAAGAAGACACATAAGGTAAAGAAGGGTGACACACTGGCATCGATAAGTGAAGAATACGATGTATCAATAAAAGACCTTAAGAAATGGAATGATCTTGAGAGCGACGGAACTATATACATCGGACAGACATTAAAAATATACGACAGCACGAAGACCAAAAAGAAGTAAAACGGGAAATGAAATATATTTCAATAGGATTGAGATTGTTATTGAAAAAATATTTCTAATTAGTTAAATTGTAGATTATTGACGCTGGCATAGCTCAGCTGGTAGAGCAGCTGATTTGTAATCAGCAGGTCGGGGGTTCAAGTCCCTCTGCCAGCTCCAAG
>JBMOHR010000260.1:0-4118 GCA_049317745.1 Ignavibacteria bacterium | reverse complement strand
CGTTAAATGATTTTGTTGGATTAGGCAGAGGAAATGATTTTCCAAATGCTGGTTTACTGTTTCATTGGAACGGTAAAAAATGGAGTAAAGAAGTAAGAAACTTTGATGCTTTTGAAACAAGATTAAACAGAGTGAATGATAATTTTTATGTTGCCTATAATTGGAGTGGCCAAACATGGCTATATATAGGCAGAAGAAAATAATTTTATAAATTTAATTAAATTCATTATGAAATATTTTAAAGTAATAATAATATTTATAATATTGTGCTCAGCGAAATTAGTTCTGAGCCAATCTGAATGGGCTTATATGGACAATATGGGTCTTTATCCGGTAACTATCAATTTTTTAAATACGAATACAGGTTGGGTAGCCGGGTATAGTGGTACAAAGGTTCACGTTAAGAAAACAACTAACAAAGGATTAACATGGTCATTGATTAAGGATTTAGATATTATTCAAAGCGAACTTCAAAATTTTAATCCTCGCCCCGCTATTGATTTGGTTAATGGTGCTTTAGGCTTTATTTATTATGGAAACACAATTTATGGCACAACAGATGGAGGTTCCACTTGGAGTAGAACATATTCATATTATTGGTTAAATAATAGAAATTGCCTGCAATCTATCAAATTTTTAAACGAAACAACTGGTTTTTTTACATACACAGATCCGGCACATACTAAAACCGGTACTAAAATTTATAGGACTACAGATGGCGGAAATACCTTTCAACAAGTTTATCAATCTCAAAATTATTACTCAAGCTATTCATATTTTTCCGATATAACTTTTTCAGGTAATTTAGCTTACTTTTGCGGATTCGAAAGTGAGTTATTTGGAAATTGGAGAAAGTGCTTATATATTTCAATTGATATAAATAGCGGAAATCTAGTGGATGCAATATCTAGCGGTGATGGGGGATACAAGTTTTTTGCAAAGACGAATAATAATGGAATAAAAATTATTGGCACAAGGAACTCGCAAGGCTCTCAAACAAATGGGACTTATGTTTTCTTTAACATAAATAACCCTAATGAAAATTATTATAAAGTTTGTGATAATACTATTTGGGATTATGTGAGTGGTGCATCAATAAATGAAAATGGTGTTAGTTATGCATATATTGGAGATAAATTATTTAAGACTGCAAACCTAGAAAATAATTGGAGTCAAGCTTTAACATTTGAAAATGGTTCAACTGTTGATGAAAATAATTTGGTAGGTTTTGGTGATATTGTATATTGTGGCAATAAACTTACCCAAAGAATATATTACAACAATTTAAATTTGCACTTTAACACGTTTGAAGATAATTTAACCGGTGGAGCAGCAATTTTTTATGATGGCAATACTCAACCAACGGTTACTCCTTTTAACGGTTATTTGCGTGGTGGAAATGTGAGTTTTTATGCTAAAGATGATTACACAGATAAAATATTTTACCGATGGGGGGATGGGAGTTTCTTGCCAACTCGTAATAATTATAATTTATTAAATAACGAAACTACCATTAATAATTATTATAAAACTTTCCAAAAAGCAGATAATGCATGGGCGATTAATAATGCAAATCAGACAAAATCGATAAGAGATACTAATACAATTTATAACGGAATTATACATCAAGTATGTGAAACTATAGGGGGTATTTTCTATTCGCGTTCTTCAAACGGCGGCTCTAATTTCCAAAGAGATGAAGTAGTAAACTATTCTGACTTTTTAAGTGATGCCTCTAATAATAGAAATCCCAGCATTGCTTTAAAAAGGGTCAAATACAGTAGTGGTCTTTATACTCAGATAGATCCCGAACAAAATGTTGCAGTAACATGGGAAAGACAAACTAATGGGTTCGATTCTACTGAGATTCATGTAGCAGAAAGAGTCGCTAATCCAATCCCTTCTACTGGTTATCACTGGGAAAGATATTCAAATCCAACCAATAAAGCTTTTGTTAAATTTAAAAGCGGGTCAGACTTTGTTAGTAATCCAAAAATATTTATACTTAGCTCAAGTGGTCAGAATTTATTCAATAGTGCAATTGTAGTTCCACACCTTGAACCAAATGGAATTGGGAACAACAAAAAATTGGTTATTACAGTAAAATGTCAAAATAATAGTGATAATTATGTTGTTGATCAAGGAAGCGATGGTTTAATTTCTAACTTTGCAGTATCATCCCCTTATTCAAATAATAATGGAATTTTCGGGCTTCATATTGTTTATCAAAAAGATAATACAGTAAATAATATTGTTTATAAATATGTAGAAGTTGGTTATGATTCTAATATTGGAATATCAATTCAACCATATAGTGGATTAACGAATGAAAATTTAGGAAATCTTGATGGCATGCGTGCAAGATTTTCACCTGATATATCAGTACAAAACGGATTACCAGTTGTTACTTATTGCGGTAATTATTACGATAACAGAATAATTCAATATGAAGATGAAACAGTTGGTGATAACATGATAAGCCTATTAAAACATACTACAATTACCCGCATTAAAACATCCAATAATGGTGCGTGGAGTGAATATGAAAGATTTACAGGGCTAAACCCCCAAGAGAATCCAAATGTTGAAGGTTCAAAGAATGCTCTGGCATATTTGTTAAGCTTTAGAAAAAACGGTTCATATTTTCAATATGCTAAAATTTATGGATTACAACAACCATATTACTGCAACCCTGGTTCATTTTCCGAAACAGATGCAAAACTTGTAAGAGGAAGCTATATAGGACAATTTGGAAGTAATTTTAACCCCTCATTGTTAACATTATCTGACCCTGATAATTCTCGATTTACAATAAATGAACGATCTTTTTCAATTGATCCTTATAGTAATGGGACTGATGGCTATAATAACCTCGACGGTGTTATTGAAAAAGATAATACTCAATATTCACTCACACTGGGACCTATTATAGCCAGTAATACAACATACGGATTTGAAGACGATACACCGCCTCAAACTGTTCAAAACCCGGTTGAGTTCAACGAAACTATGGTATCCGCAGTATTTTCTTTAAGCAATAATGATACTCTAATACTCGGTGCTCACGGAAAATATGCAACATCGTTTGGTCAGTCAATGCAGCCCCTGAAATATCACGTGAATCTTGTTAACGCAACAACTAATCAAATTCACAGAGAACTTTTCAGAGATACGATCAATGTGGAAGATTCTGTAGGGATAGAATTCTTAAGAGGATACATTATCAATGGCATTTCAAGCGGTACAGACCAGTTTTACGTTCAGATGGTTGTTGATACTGTTGATGCAGGAGACGGAGATTATATGATGTCAGGAGTTTATTCAGACGATACACCTCCGCAAGGTGATGCTCCTATAAACTACAAAACAAAAGTGTTCTTTGAGAACAGTTCAAATTCTCTTACATCCGGCAACCAGATTCCAAAAGAATACTCTTTGTCACAGAATTACCCGAACCCGTTTAATCCATCAACAACAATAAAATACTCATTGCCAAAAGACGGATTAGTGACAATGAAAATTTATGATTTAGCTGGCCGTGAAGTTGCAAAACTTGTGAATGAAGTAAAGAAGGCAGGAAATTATCAGGTTCAATTCAATGCTTCAAATCTTGCAAGCGGAGTTTATTTCTATCGCATACAAAGTAACGATTTTGTAATGACAAAACGTATGGTGTTAATTAAGTAAGCACTTTTATATTTCTTACCCTGCTGCTTTATGTGGCAGGGTATATTATTCGTTATGAAACAGGGAGAAAAAGGTTATGTTTAGATATACAATATTTGGTATTCAAGTTTTTGAATATTAATACATATATAATAAAATATTTAGCAGAGAATGAGAGAGGTATTATTTAACGGTGATTCTTTATAGAACGGAATGTATTTTTAAGATAATTACATGCAACACCACATAAAACAAACAAAGGGTTTTAATAAAATAAATTTAAAAGATTATGAAAGCAAACTATACAGATATGAAAAAACTAATTTTACTAATTGTAATGATTCTTAATGTTACATTATTGATAAGCAATAGTTATGCTCAGTGGGTATCAGTTCAGAATTCAACTAAATATGTTAGTTCGTTTTCAGAGAATGGCGCGGGAAGATTATATG
>JBMOHR010000259.1:0-4160 GCA_049317745.1 Ignavibacteria bacterium | reverse complement strand
GAATTCCAGTCAACTGTTTTGGCACCTGTAAGTTCAACAAGTTTTTCCATAGAGGTTGGCTGTTCTGCATCATCGAACTTTGTGATTTCAGCGGGGCGGACAAGAAGACAGCCGTAATAACAGGCAACCTTTAAGTTCTTAAGTTCTTCTTTTCTGTTCTCCGTAATCTTTTCTAATCCAATTTTCATAAAGAGCTCGATAAGGTTCATCACCTTAACATCTTTTTGAAATTTTGTTTCAAGAATAGATTCAACTTCCTGTTTAACTTCCGGATGCTTTTTCATTTCATACTGTGATGAAACAAGTCTGTTATAACAGGCAGCGCAAGGGGCGACCATATCATCGAGACCCTGCTGCTCTGCAAGCATAACGTTTCGCATAGCAAGAGCACTTGCAAGTTTGTGGTTTGTAACGTGGGCAGAAGTCGCTCCGCAGCACGACCAGTCTTTGACTTCATCGAACGAAGCACCGAGTTTTTCTACAACTTTTCTAAGAGAGATATCGTACTCTCTTGCTGTTCCGGTTTGTGAACAACCGGGGAAATATCCTACTTTCAAAATTGCCTCCATTGAGGGTTTAGAATTATTTTTTAGCCGTCTTCTTAAATATTTTCTTAACGGACTCTTTATCTTTAATGTTATGAGGTAAAACTTTTAACTTTCCTTTTAATAGCATACCCGGTGAAGAATCTACATCATCAAATAAGTGCATCGTTTTCAGTTTGTATTCAGCAACAAGACCAACTTCATAAGCACGCCCGAAATTCTTTATCTGATTCAAGAATGCTTTATGGAATGTGATAATATCCTTATCCTTTACTTTAACACCTTTTTCAATTGCAGTTTCGCGCACGGCATCCATAAACTTTGCAAGGTCGAATTCCTGAGGGCAGCGTGACGAACAGGTCATACATCCCGCACAAAGCCAGGGAGTAGTTGATTTTAACGCCTCTTCATAAAAGCCAAGCTGAATCAGACGTACAACCTTATTCGGCGCTACGTCCATGTAATATCTGATAGGACAACCGGCCGAACATTTGCCGCACTGATAACAAAGACTAACATCCTGAAAAGTTTTGTCTTTAATATCATCAGCTATAGTATGAACGTGATTAGGGTTATGTGAGCTCATATAGATAGAATTTTTAAAATTGGCAAAAGGAGGTTACGAAAAGTTGGTTTGGACTCTTTTTGTTTCTTCACAGTATATACGAACATAAATATATCCGCCTTGGGTTCTAATATTTTCGGTGTCTTATTTGTGTCCTCGGATGAGTGTTGGGGAAACGCAAACAAAGAACCTTAAAAATAAACTATACAAAATTAGGCAAGATATACTAATAGTTCAATGGAAATATTAGTACAATATTTACAAGAAAGAACTTTTGGTATAATGAATTTAAGAATGCTAATTTAAATAATCACCTATTTGTCTTCTGTTTTTGTTACGGTGTTAATTTTGAACGGATAATACAAACCGCATCTGCCAAAAACTGCAGTAAGGATTGGCACGAGTCCGATTAATCCCAGCCAGCTGTGAAATGCATAACCAAGTCCGAGTATTACTACACCGATTATTACACGAATGATTTTATCTGTTTTTCCTACGTTACATGCTAACATTTTAATATTTCTTCTAATTAGTTGTTATTAAAGAGTATCTTATACTACCTTTAACAGAGTTGGCATGCAGATAGTTCTTTAAAAAACAAAAGGGCCAATGGTATTAAACCATTAACCCTTAAAAATGTTTGTTTAAATTCTAATCTATGTTCTTCTTGCTCAGTGGAATCCTTACAAGAAACACTCCGATTAAAAATATTGCAATTACGCTGCCAATAAACGAAGGCTCGCTGAACATATGAAATAGTTTAATGTCTGCAAATGCAAGACCTGCAAAGAGAAGTCCAATAAGAGCTTCACCGGCAATAAGCCCTGACGAAAGTAGTATTCCCGTGTTGCTGATTTTTTCTTTCTGCTCGGCCGTGTAGTTTCCTTTTTCAACCCGCTTATCAATAATACCCTTCATCAGCCCTCCGAGAAAGATTGCGAAGGACGTGTCGATGGGCAGGTACATACCAACGCTTATCAGCATTGGACTTTTCACCTGCATCAGAATAAATCCGATGCCCATAAACATACCTATAATAATAAGAATCATTTCCGTTTTTCCTTCGACAATGCCCTTTGCCATTATTGCCATTAAGCTCGCCTGTGGGGCGGGAAGTTTTTCTCCGCCGAAGCCAGCATTTGTTCCGAGTATATCGTTCTGAATTTCCGGAGCGAGTTGTTTAACATCAGTAAGCTGATATGTCTTTCCTATAAATTCAGGATTCTTGCCTTTATATGTGATTGTGCTTGTACCTGCAGATTGCAGTTTAATCAACTCATCTGAAGTTGCCTGCTTGATATCGCCAAGATGTAATAATGATAAAACAAGAAACATTACGAGCGACGATGAGATGACTCCGAAGATATCACCGACCTGCATCTTCCAAGGCGTACAGCCAAGTATGTGTCCTGCTTTTAAGTCCTGCATCATTTCACCCGCAACCGATACAGACACACACGTAAACGCTGCGACACCAAGTACTGCGGCAATACCTGCGTTACCCGACATTCCAAGAGCAACCATTAAGAATGCTACAACGATTAAAACAGAAACGGTAAGTCCGCTCGTTGGATTATTGCTGACTCCGATGATTCCGACAAGGTAACCAGACACTGCGGCAAACACGAAGCCGAGGAATATCATTACGATAGTTGCTATTAAGGCTGGTAAAACTGAACCGGTGAAATAATTAAATATGAAAAACATTACTACTGCAACTACGCTTAAAATCGGAAGCGCAATCTTCATGTTTAAATCTTTATCTGTTCTTTGAACATCACTCGCACCCGATGCTGCGCGTTTTAAATTTGCAAATGAACGCGAGATACCTTCGAACAAACTCTTGTGCATTTTATAGAGTGTATAGAAAGCACCGACGAGCATTCCACCGATTGCGATGTAACGAACGTATGCTTTCCATACACGCGCTATTTCAAGTCCCCAGTCCTGAATACCTGCGGGATTATTATAATTAATAAAGTATGCGATTGCAGGTGCAAGCAGTCCCCACGCAAGAACACCTCCGCTGAAGTTTATTGCACCGAGGCGTGGACCGATAATATACCCGACGCCGAAGTATGCGGGCGCCATTCCCGGTGAACGAAGCAGCAGCGAGCCTTTGCCGAACGACACAACTTTCTGCCACGAGCCTGCTATAAATTTAAAATCAACTAACGCTGTAAGTATTGCGCCGACGCCCATTCCCGAGAGAAGGAACTTTGAGCCGCCCGTTCCTTTTTGTCCCGACTTATGAATTTCTGCTGCGGCAATGGATTCAGGAAAAGGTAACTCTTTATCTTCGATTAAAACTCTTCTTAATAATGTGACGAACATTATTCCAAGTATTCCCGCAAAGATTAAAAGTATTGTTGAGATGATGTAGTTTGTTACCGAATAAAACGGATTCCAGATGTTTGCGATGAAGAATGCGGGCAGGACAAATATCGCACCTGCTGCTATGTTTCCGCCGATGGAGCCGATTGTTCTCGCGGCATTTTCTTCAAGGATGGTTCCCTTCAGTGCTTTTAAAACTGCCATTGCAAGCACGGCTGTTGTGTACGTTGCGGCGATGGTCATTCCGGCCTTAAGCCCGAGGTAAGCATTTGCAGCGCCCATAAGCATTGCCATGAACACGCCGAGTACAACTGCGCGGAAAGAAAATTCTTTCATATTAGTTTCGGCAGAGACAAAGGGAATAAAGTTTTTTTCACCACTCATTATTAATCAATTTAATTTTTGAGAAATACTTTTACAAAAATCAGAAATGTAAAATGAAAATGAAATGTTTTAATGAATACACATTTAAAAACGGATGTTTTATATTAATGCAAAAATAAACTGAAGAAATGTATGGCTTGGATATATTTAATAGTAGCAGGAGTTTTTGAAATGGGCTGGCCGCTCGGGTTTAAACTTTCACAGGTGACCGAACAAAAGTTTTTGTGGATTGCTGTCGGCGTACTTTCGATGGCGGCAAGCGGATATTTTCTGTGGGTGGCGCAAAAGGAAATTCCCATCGGAACAGCTTACGCTGTCTGGACAGGCATCGG
>JBMOHR010000258.1:0-4169 GCA_049317745.1 Ignavibacteria bacterium | reverse complement strand
CAAATCTTTTTCTGTTACCTTTTCAAGCCGAAGCAGATTCATATTATCCTCCAGGTCATTCAGCTTCACTCTCACTGCGAGAATATTCTTCTTCACTCTTTCCAGATAAACATCATATTTTTCTCCCTTCACTTTTGTCAGGCACACAACTGCATTTATTATCTCTTCCGGAAATCCCTTTTCCCGAAGGTCATCTGCATTGGTCTCAGTATCTTCAATTATATCGTGCAGAACCCCAACAATCTTCTCATCGTCAGTCTTCCCTTTCAGCATCACACTCAGGCAATGCAGAATATACGGTTCACCCGCCTTATCTTTCTGTCCGGCATGGGCTTTCAAAGCAACCTCAATTGCCTTTTCAAGTAAATCAGTTTTCTTTGTCAATTACACTCCCGATTAATTCTTTAAAAAATCTATCAGCATTTATTAAATCAGAGAAACCCGCTTTAAAAATGTCAATCACGTTTTTGGTTTTCTGTACCTGCATAAATTCATTCATGCTTAAAAAATACTTCTTTGTCGAAAAATTTGCAAACTCATTGTTTTTGCTTGCCTTCATCAGAAAATCCCTGTAGGAAATAAATATATCACGTGTCATCTGCTTCATATTCTTATCCGGACTTAAATCATCAACAAAATCGAAAACCCAGTTAAGATTTTCCTCCTGACAGAAATAATTAACAATACTCACAATCCTTACATCGAAATTACCGTATGCTCTGTAATAAGACCTGTACATTCTTCTGATATCAAAACCGAATGCATAAGAACACGTACCAGTTTCCTTCACACACAATGCAGTAGCAATCATAAAACCCGGCAAAGTCAGCGACCAAGCCCTTTTATTTTTCTCGTGATAGTTAATCAGACCAAAACCCCTAAGCTGGAAAATTGCGAACCGCAGATTAGTCTTGCACCTCACCGAGCCTGTACCTGTCCTTTCAATATCCCTGAACTTCAGGTTTCTCCTCACTTTTCTGTACTTAAAAAACCCGTCAATAATCTGAAGCATCGACTGATTTGCAATTTCATTATGCTTCAAAAGGGAATACACCAGAAAATGTAACTGATAATCTTCAGGTCTGAAATATTCATCGCTCTTCACATTCATAAAACTGTCCTTAATCATATCGGTATTCAGCAGCGAAGTATCCAGCTCAGGCATATCCTGCATATACTTCATCTTTGTAAGCATAGTATCCAGTTTCAGCAGCGACAGAACAAACTCATTCGCAAAATCCTTTTCAACCTTCTTCTCACCATTCCAGATATCAGTGTAATAATCAATCAATTCCCCCACATGAAAATTATAACTCTCCTTGTACATTATCTTTCTCCTTTTAATTTCAAAACTGGTTTTCAGAATCCGCATTTGTATCCTAATCATTCTTCACAAGGAGCATTTCAATATATGAATATTATTCTGCAAAACATTATCATTCAATGATAATAAATCATCAAAGATTTCAAACCGATATTTGTAGTACCAGCATTCCTGCCGGTAACAATAGATTCCCCTCCTTGGAGGGGTGTCTCCGTCTGTTCTTTAGACGGAGACGGGGTGGGTGTTCCACTATCTGTCATTCCTTCCGGTAAAAAAAGATTCCCCTCGCATCAATTATAGTACCGAACCCGTGAAGCGGCTCGCTCTTAACATTCCTGTCGGTAACAAATTAGGAAATCATGCCGAGCATTCCGATTTGTTTCAAAAAAGAGTAAGACAACCATCCAGGTTGTTATCTATTAAAAAATTATCACCAAATGATAGCATTCCCTTACCCGTACACATTATATTATAATAACAATTCACCAAACAAATCTAAAAACTAAATCAGAAAGGAAAACATCATGGCATTCATCGTAGAAATATTCAGAGTCCCCGGAATAAGGACAAACGGCATAGATATGAAATTCCACGGCTCAACCTGGAGCAAACTCCTTGAAATTGCAGAATCAGAAGGATGGGAACCGATGGGAACAGTAATGGGTCCTGAAAGTGGCAATGATGCTCATAGGTTCATTAACAATTATGACCCCGATTATCCTGATTCAAAAAGGGTTTCAGCAGAAGATGCAAAGAACATGGCAAAGGCATTGAGGAAAGTAAAACAGAGAATGGATGCAGGAGAACTTTCCGTGGAAGTTAAAGGACCTGTAATATTTGTAGACAGTGATTCTTCTTCTACAGGAAGTAATGTTCTGGTCATACCGGGTATCAGTCCCGAATTCCTTGAAAAGTTCATTCAGTACATTGAATTTGATGCCTTCGAATTCTGGTGGGACGACTAATCCACTCCTTATTCCCATCCTCTGGAGGGGTGGACGTCCGCCGTGGCGGAGATGGGGTGGTTTCTCTTCTACCTCTGCCGTAGGTCCGCCGTCTTATTGGGCGGATCATTCCCACTCGCGAAGCAGATACGCGAAGCGTTTCTTAGAGGGAATACATTTCGTAACTCATAACTCATAATTCATAACTGAAAACCCCGTTACCGCTCTTTAAAAACTATCACCAAATGATAATATCCGCATAATTAGAACACTTACTTTTGAACAACAAACAATTTTAAAAACTAAATATATCATCCAATGAAAAAGCTAATATCAGTTCTTGTAATCCTCTTCATTGCTGTTCTTGCAGCAAACGGACAGGAAGACATAAAGAAAATGTTCGAGTACTCCTGGGAAACAAAAGATACAGTTGTAAAAAAATCCATCCGCGAGGATATATTAAAACAGTCCCCTGATTCAAAGTATGGGTTGTTCTGCAAAGCATGGTTCCTTTCGAGCGCAAACGAAGAAGAACGATCATCAGTTTTCTATTCAAAAGCTATATCGCTTGACAGCACTTTCTGGCAGGCGTATAACAACCGCGGACACAACTATATGTATCAGAAAAAATATACTGAAGCACTCGCGGATTATAATAAAGCACTTGAAATAAATCCCTCTTTTACAGATGGTCTTGTATTCCGCGGCGATTGCTATGAAGGTGCAAAACAGACAGAACTTGCAATGGCTGATTATAACAAAGCCATCACTCAGGATTCTGCATCAGTAAATGCATACATAAGCAGGGGTAAGTTATACTCGCAAACTCTAAAGGACTATAAAAAGGCACTCGACGATTATTCTATCGCTATAAATCTTGAACCCAAAAATGAAGAAGTATACTACGAACGTGCAAACACTTATATTGCTTTACAGGATTACAGCACTGCAAAGTTTGATATCAGTGTATGTATAAATCTTAATCCTTCCTATGACTATTACTACTTTATTCGCGGGCTTTTATGTGAAATGTTACACGAATATTCAAATGCTGTATCAGATTATTCAGAGGCATTGAGATTAAACCCGTCCGATTCCTCTGTATATGAACATCGCGGATTTGCCTTTTATAATTTATACCTTTTTAAAGAGGCTCTTACAGACTACAACACTGCACTTAAGTCCAGCCCAAAAAACAGTGATCTGTATTTAAACAGGGCAAAGGTATACATTGAATTATCAGATGATAAGAAAGCAATGTCAGATTTAAATAAATCCATCGAACTAAACAGCAGAAATACTTATGCATATTACTATCGTGCAGAAGTTTACAATAACACGAATGAACACATAAAAGCAATAACCGACCTCAACACTGCCCTCGGAATAGTACCCGATGACTATAGTATTTACCTGAAACTTGGTGACACTTATCTTTACCTGAAAGATTACGTAAAAGCAATAACCAACCTCAACAAAGCAATAAAACTTTCTCCCGAAAGTGATGAAGCATACTTTTACCGCGGTTATGCATACGCATTCGGTTCCGAAGACCACAGCAGAGCAATCACAGATTATCTGAAAGCAATCGAACTTTTCAAGGAAGACTCAAGGACGTATTTCTATTGCGGCTTCTCGTATGCCAAAATTGACAGTCTTGATAAAGCAGTTTATTTCTACTCACGTGCACTTGAACTCAATCCGAAATACTCATATGCATATTTCAACCGTGGACTTATATACACACAGTTTGGCGAAGACAACAAGGCCTGTGCTGATTTTACAAAAGCAAAGGCGCTCGGAAACGACGATGCTGAGGAAATGCTGGAGGAATACTGCAGGAATAATTATTAATTAGTTTAAAATATCTTCCGCATTATTGACGGTGACAATGTGGAATA
>JBMOHR010000257.1:0-4193 GCA_049317745.1 Ignavibacteria bacterium | reverse complement strand
TGCCGCCTTTAACCGTAAACTTAAGAGCATTGGATACAAGGTTCCTTACAATAGTTTCCGTCATAAATTTATCAGCAGTCACGTGTAAATCACCCGTTACTTCCGTCCGTAATTCAACTGATTTAAGAAAAGCTGTTTCCCTGAAAACGTCTGCACTGTAATTTATTATTTCTGCTACGTTAATATTTTCAGGATTATATTCTGTGAGTCCCCTTTGCATTTTCGACCATTCAAGAAGATTCGTCAGAAGTTTGTAAAGGTTATTAGCACTCGCATACATCTTTCCTGCAATTCCAGACAAATCATCAGCGGATAAGTTATTACTGCCCGTTGCCATCAGTTCGGTCAGTCCCAGAAAACCATTGAAGGGACTCCGCAGGTCGTGTGCAATTATAGTAAATATTTTATCCTTCTCTGCATTGATTTGTTTCAGTTCATTCTTCTGCTGAAATATTTTCAGATGAATCTCTACTCTTGCGAGTACTTCTTCAGCCATAAATGGTTTTGTGATATAGTCCACCCCGCCGCATTTCAACGCATTAACAATATCAACCTTGTCGGTAAGGGCACTGATAAATATTATCGGAATATCTCTGTATTTATCACTCTCCTTTAATCTTCGGCATACTTCCAGTCCCCCCATACCGGGCATCATAATATCAAGAAGTATAAGGTCGGGCATCTCTTTCTCAATTGCCTTCAAAGCCATTTCCCCGCCAGGAACAGGTCTCACTTTATAATCTTTTTCCTTCAGTATGTCGCTGAGTACTTTAAGGTTAGCGTGTATATCATCTACAATCAGTATGTCAGGTATCTTATTCGTGTAAGTCATTATTCTTTATCCTTCTTTCTTAAAATCAAACGTAATTTATTGTAGTCGTAATCCTTCGCAAGAACCATTAGTTGCCGCGACAATTCCGGCTTTACTGATTCTATACTTTTAATAAGATTAATCAATTTGTCTAAATCCGCAATATCAATAGCATCAGTCATTTGTTTCAGTAGTCTCCCGTCAGTTTCTGCGATGTCGTCTCTGATATCTTCTCCGATGTAAAGGGATTCATACTCTGAAGTACTGTCTTCTTCATAAATATATTTTATACCGAGAACTTTTCCTATCGTACTGAACAAATCATTTTCCCTGAAAGGTTTGCGTATGTATCCCGCAAGTTCTGTTAAACTTGTTCTGCTCTGCTCTTCTTCAAAAGAACTCGCAGTCAGTGCTATTATAGGTGTATGCTTTCCCTCTTGCGTTAATTTAATCAGACGCGTGGCTTCATAACCGTCCATCACGGGCATAATCATATCCATCAGTATAAGGTCTGGTTTCCATTCTTTGAATTTTACGATTGCATCTTCTCCGTTCACAGCCTCATTCGTCGCAAACCCTGCAATTTTAAGAATTCCTACTGCAACTTTCATGTTTTCTTTCTTATCATCAACAACAAGAATTCGGTAAGTCTTCCCGTCATCTTCAATACATGTCACTCTTTTAATTGGAATATTCTGTAAAGCTAAATTATCTGTTTCCTGTATTTCCACTTCTAAAGTAAACACAGAACCTTTGCCTGCTTCGCTCTGCACGGTAATGTTACCTCCCATCAGAACAGCAAGTTCACGGCTGAGAACAAGCCCCAGACCTGTACCGCTGCCTTTCTTTATTCCCGCACTCGTTTGTACGAAGTGCTGGAAAAGGTTTCCCATTTCATCTTTGGATATTCCTGGACCCGTATCCCTGATTTCAACAATCAGTCTGCTTGTTTTATCATTTCCCTTTTCAATCCTTGAATGCACTTCAACACCGCCTTCATCGGTGAACTTTACCGCGTTACCGATTAAGTTTATGAATATCTGGCGAAGTTTGCTTTCGTCAACTTCTGCAAACCTTGGAAGATTTTCATCCGTTTCAAATTTTATATAAATATGTTTTGATGAAGCACGTTCCTTGAATATCATCTGCATATCTCTTAGGAACGTGTGCAAATCTACATTCACAGGCCTTAATGATACGCGGCCTGCTTCCACTTTCGACAATTCCAGAATGTCATTAATAAGCGCAAGAAGATGTTCCCCTGCACGTATGATTGATACACTGTATTCTTTTTGTGATTCCGATAACATTTTATCGCGGTTCAGCAGTTGCGAGAATCCTATTATAGCATTCAAAGGGGTTCTTATTTCGTGGCTCATATTTGCAAGAAATCTGCTCTTAGCCTTATTTGCTGTTTCAGCTTCCTTCATAGCTATTAAAAGCACTGCCTCTGCTTTCTTCTGTTCCGTGATATCCCAGTTAGTTCCCAGCATACGCAGAGGTTTACCTGTCGCATCGCGCTGAACAGTGGCGAGTGCCCTGATTGTGTGCACAGAACCGTCGGGCCAGATGTTTCGGAATTCTGAGTCAAACTCCTTATCATTGCTCAATGCAAGCTGAATATCAATATCACACCGTTCAATATCATCAGGATGTAATCCCGAACGCCACGCTTCATATACTCCGCTGAATTTATCTTTCTCAATTCCGTAAAGTGCATACATCTGATCGTCCCACATTAACACATTATTTACTATATCCCATTCCCATATACCCACTCCGCCTGCAACTGTTGCAAGAATCAGACGTGTTGAGAGATATTTAAGTTGTTCTTCTGCGTGCTTGAGTTCTGATATATCAAAACAATGTCCTATGTAACCTGTAAATTCTCCATCGGTTTTAAAATAAGGAGTACCCATATCCAGAAGCCATCTGTATTCGCCGAGTGCATTCCGCAGACGGTATTCCATCGAGAACTTCTCGCGTTTTTCGAATGCACCATCGTATGTTTTCATGCAGAAATCCATATCATCAGGATGTACGCCTTCTGTCCAGCCGTTACCCATTTCCTGTTCGAGTGTACGGCCCGTAAATCTAAGCCATGGTTCGTTGAAGTAGTTGCAAAGCATATCCGTTCCCGATTTCCATATTAGCGCCATACCTGAATTTGCAAGATCCCTGTACTGCGATTCTGTCTCACGCAATGCAATTTCCGCCTGCTTGCGTTTGGTGATGTCGTAACACAGACTGATAATTCGTATTTCTTTTCCCTGCCCTTCCACGTATCCGTTGATTTCTATCGGTGTAATATGTCCCCCGCTGTCAACATAATCAATTTCAAAGTTATTGATGAATCCCTTGCGGCTCACTTCTTCCACAGCCGCTATGTTTTTTTCCTTCTCATATTCTGCAGTCCATTCCAGCACACTCCTGCCTTCTATCTCTGAGAATGATTTGTGCCCTGAGAGTCTTACGTACTCATCGTTCGCTTCAAGAACTATTCCGCGGCTGTCCATGATAAGAAATCCTGTCTTTGTGAGTTCCACAAGATTCCTGTATTTCTCCTCACTTTCACGTATTAATTCCTCTGCAAGTTTGCGTTCGGTGATGTCCAAAGCAATTCCGATAATTCCTATTATTTCGCCGTTAGAATCGACAAAAGGTATTTTAC
The DNA here is from genome assembly GCA_049317745.1 of Ignavibacteria bacterium. Taxonomy (GTDB): domain Bacteria; phylum Bacteroidota; class Ignavibacteria; order Tepidaquicellales; family Tepidaquicellaceae; genus CAIKZJ01. The sequence continues at coordinate 711 of JBMOHR010000257.1, read as the reverse complement.
TCGTACTGACCCATTTTCTGTTGCCATCTGTATTCCAGGGTTCTTCAATATTCAATCTCGCCTGACCAGAATTTATTACAGATAAATCGTCCTCATAATATTTTTCTGCATCCTCTTTCGGGTATATATCAAAAAGGTTTTTTCCTTCCAGTTCAGACTTCTCTTTGCCGTGACCATCTGCATAATATTTATTTATACGGATAAAATTATTATTCCTGTCCTTATAGAATACCAGTCCTGGGATATGGTCTAAAATTGCTTCAAGCTGGTTGGATAAATATTTATACTGCTTCTCGCTTTCGCTCAGTACTTCTGCTCTTCTTCGCGTATTTACGTAAGATATAATCAGGAAGTATATTAATATGCTTATTAATATTCCGCCTGCTAATAAGAATATTACAGGAGTGAATACTACGGAACTCTCGTCATTCTTGACAAAATCGAGTGTCCAGCGCTTTCCGTTGAATTCCAGAGGCATTGTCAGCCGGAGCGTTTCTTTTAACTTTGTTGTATCACCGCTCTTAGACTCGTACAATAAAGTCTCTGCTGACAGAGAATCGCCGTCGTATATATGTATATGAATACCGATATCTTCCTGCATCTCCCATCTTCCAAGAATCCCCATCATTAAATCGTTCATACGGTACGGACTGTAAACCCATCCCTTTATTGCACGGCGCCGCTCTTCTACTGTGTTGAGTGGCATATTAT
>JBMOHR010000256.1:0-4224 GCA_049317745.1 Ignavibacteria bacterium | reverse complement strand
GCATCAAAGCAATATCATACTGGCACTCTTCATTCGATGACCACAAAGGAGTAATTTCAAACATGAGGGTAGATTCATCACCAGAAGTGTTGCAGGTTTACAGAGATTACATCAACATGGATAAGTTCAAGGTAAAGGCAGAGTTTAAGTAAAATTTAAAATTCTTCTTAAAAGTTATTAGCAGAACTCTTTCTTAACCAAACCAAGAATCCACACAAAGGGATTTTTTCGCAAACAAATGACGTACCTGCTTCAAGGCCATCCGGAAGCAATCTTGGAGCAAGTTAGAGCGCAAGTGGAACGAGGAACATACGAGAAACATACGAGAACCAAGCCTGAACGTGCCTGAAAGTAAATCAAAAATCCACTTTACAATGTGTTTTCCGGTAACGGCGGTCAATATTTCGAGCGATTTTTTCATTTCAGTTAGATTGCACTTATACTTATATACTTCTCTAAAAGTCAAAAAATAACGTGCTAAAATAAAATTATTATTCAGTACGATAAATTTCGGAAAAAAGAGAAGTATATAGATAGATGGTTAAAGGAACCGAACAGCAAAACACGAATTAGATTTATTGTACCTGATATTTGCTATTGACAATTAAATGCATTATTAATAATTTGCTAATAACAATTATTGATAAACAGTATAATCTGTCAATGTTCTGCTCTGTGTTATTAACAATAGATATTGACATTGTAAATTAATCTGTATAATTTGCTAATAACAATATTTGTTAATAAATTATTTTTTATGTCAAACAGAATCGTAGATTTAATACTATCATTGAAAAGCAGATGCCTTGAGAAGGAAGAATCGATAAGGCTTGAGTTCGGGTTATCTCCCGCAGAATACAGAGGAATTCTCGCGATGCAGCCCAATGAACCCTGTAACTGCAATGCTCTTTCCAGCAATATGGGTCTTTCAGTTTCCAGAGGAAGCCGCGTAGTGGAAAAGTTAATTAAGAATAAATACTTAGAGCAGGAAGTTTCGAAAGTGGACAGACGGAATATTATTCTAAAACTTGCGACTAGAGGTTTGAGGGTTAGAAAGAAAATAGAAGAAATGCTGAGCGAATGCGAACAGACAATAGAAAGCAAACTTACAGATTCGGAAATTAAGAACACGATTAAGATTTTTCATAAGCTGGAAGATTGTCTTTAGAAGAAAGTAAGAAGTAGGGAGTAAGGAAGTGAGAAGAGAAAAGATGTCCGCGAATTACACAAATTAGACGAATTTCGCGAATTAGAGATAAGAACTTTTCTCCTCAGATTAATCAGATTAGAACAGATTAGAGAAAGAATTGTAGGAGTTGAGATGACCTAAAGGGTACCCCCTGCTAAAAAGCGAGATCCCTGCCTAAAGCATGCAGGGACGCAGGAATGACAAGTTTGGTAGATGTTTATCTTTTAGAAGTTAGAGATTTCTGGGTTACCAGATTATAAGATATTAACAAGTTATTTTTCCCCTTCAAAGGGACAAAACCTTTGATTTTAAAATATGGACGTTTCAAGACGAAAGTTTTTAAAGATTAGCGGAGCCTCGCTCGGACTTGTAGCTGCAAGTTCAACTATAGGCGGCTTCGTAAAGAAATCCAATGCCTTCTTCGAAAACAGAACAGAAGATTCCAAGGGCGTTAAAAAAATCCCAACATACTGTGACATTTGCTTCTGGAAATGCGGTGCGATTGCTTACGTACGTGACGGCAAACTGTGGAAGATAGAAGGCAATCCCGACGACCCACTCAGCAAGGGCAGACTTTGTCCGAGAGGTACAGGCGGAATCGGCGCACATTATGATAAGGACAGACTAACATCACCTCTCATCAGAAAAAATAACCGCGGAGAAGAAGAGTGGGTCGCCGTTACGTGGGATGAAGCACTTACATACATTGCCGATAAGATGCAAAAAATTAAGACAAGTTACGGACCTGAGTCGATGGCATTTTTCAGTCACGGCATCGGCGGTAATTTTCTCAAGCATATGATTAAGGCATACGGTTCGGCAAACATTGCTGCGCCATCGTTTGCACAATGCAGAGGTCCGAGAGACGTTGGTTTCAGAATGACGTTCGGCGAAGACATAGGTTCACCAGAAAGAACCGATATTGAAAATGCAAAGTGTCTTGTTCTTATAGGTTCGCATCTCGGCGAGAATATGCATAACACACAGGTTCAGGAATTTGCGAAGATGAACGGTGACGGCGGAGTAATAATCGTTGCTGACCCGAGATTTTCAGTTGCGGCGAGCAAGGCAAAATATTATCTGCCCGTTAAACCAGGGACTGACATTGCATTGGTAAATGCGTGGATGAACGTAATTGTAAATGAAAACCTTTACGATAAAGAGTACGTAGATAAATACGGATTTGGTTTTGAACAGTTTAAAGCAGAGATACAGAAGTACACACCTGAATGGGCTTATACGGAAACAGGCGTAACGCCTGAACTGATAAGAGACTCTGCAAGAGAAATGGCGAAGTATAAACCTGCAACGTTGATTCATCCCGGACGGCATACAACGTGGTACGGAGACGATGCACAAAGAAGCAGGGCAATAGCTTTGCTGAATGCGCTGATGGGAAGCTGGGGAAGGAAGGGCGGTTTCTTTTATCCTGTAAGTATGGATGTACCTGCGTATCCTTATCCGGAATATCCGCATTCCGACAAACCTAAAGTTGATAACCCTGACAAGAAATATCCATTTGCACACGAGACTTTAACTACAGGAATAAGAGAAGCTACGATTACGGGCAAACCATATCCTGTAAAGGGCTGGCTTGTTTACGGCACAAACCTTATGCAGGCATTGCCGAACAGGGATGAGACTATTAAGGCGATACAAAACCTTGATTTGATGGTTGTGGTTGACGTTGTACCGAGTGAGATAGCAGGATGGGCTGATGTAGTATTACCGGAACCTGTGTATCTTGAAAGATACGACGATATGAACGTTGAGTTTTTCAAAGAACCGTTTGTGGCGATAAGACAGCCTGTGGTTGAACCGCCAAATGAGCAGAAGCCAAACTGGTGGATTGCAAAGAAACTTGCGGAGAAACTTGGGCTTGGAAATTACTTCCCGTGGAACGACATTGAAGATTATTATAGGACCAGACTGACTTCAGCAGGACTAAGTTTTGATGAACTGAAGAAGAAGGGTATTATTAAAGGAAAGAAACAGCCTATTTATTTTGACGAAGGTGTTCCCGACAAATTCCAGACTCCGTCGGGAAAGATAGAATTCTACTCATTACAGTTACAGGAAAAAGGGTTTGACCCGGTTCCGAAATTTAATAAACAAAAAGAACCTCCTGCGGGTACATTCAGATTACTGTTCGGACGTGCACCCGTGCATACTTTCAGTAAGACGCAGAATAATCCTATACTAAATGATATGATGAGCGAGAATGAGATTTGGGTGAACAAAGATGTTGCCAATAAATACGGACTGAAATCCGGTGATTACGTTAAGCTGAAAAATCAGGATGGTGTGGTGAGCAATAAGATTAAAGTTAAAGCAACAGAGAGAATAAGAACGGATTGCGTTTATATGGTTCACGGGTTCGGACATAATGCAAAAAAGCAGACGCTGGCATATGGCAAAGGGGCGAGTGATGCGGGATTGATAACAAAATATGCAGTGGATCCTTTGATGGGCGGGAATGGGATGAGTGTGAATTTTGTAAGCCTGGAGATTCAATTATGAGTTATGAATTCAGAATTATGAATTGCAGAGATTAAGAGAAAAGATTTAAGACACGAATTAACACAAATTACACGAATTATAGAAAAAGAGATTTTTTAAATTTTATAGATAACAAATTATGGCAAGATTCGGAATGGTGATTGACACTAAGAAGTGCGTTGGGTGCATGGATTGTGTTGTAGCCTGCAAGACCGAGAACAATGTACCTGAAGGTTTGAACAGAGACTGGATAGTTCAGGACGTGAAAGGTACTTACCCGACTTTGAACATGCAGATAAGAACGGAGAGATGCAACCACTGCGACAATCCGCCTTGTGTTTACTGCTGTCCGTGCGGAGCAAGCCACATACATGAACTTGGCGGAGTTGTACTTGTTTATCACGACAAATGCAGCGGTTGCAAAGCCTGTATGGCAGCGTGTCCTTACGATGCAAGGTTTGTACATCCCGACGGATATGCCGACAAGTGTACATTCTGCATTCACAGAGTTGAAAACGGAATGGACCCTGCGTGTG
>JBMOHR010000255.1:0-4232 GCA_049317745.1 Ignavibacteria bacterium | reverse complement strand
GGCATTAATGCGCTTCATACAGAAATAATTCATTACAGGGGGCACATTTTAGAATTTCAAAAAGCTTTAGGTATATGTAATTTTATCATATTTCAAATAAAATAAGAGATTAAAACATTATGAAACTTGAACATCTTGGTATTGCAGTTAAATCTTTAGAAGCATCCGTTCCTTTATTCGAAAAAATATTCGGAGTAAAAGCAGGGGAAATGGAATTTGTTGCAGAGCAGAAAGTTAACGTCAGAAAGATTAAGCTTGAGAATTTTGATATTGAATTACTGGAAGCTACTTCGCCTGAATCACCTATCGGGAAATTCGTTGAGAAGAAGGGTGAAGGAATACATCACTGTTCATTCGAAGTTCCTGATGTATCATCGAAACTTGAAGAACTTAAATCAAACGGGATTCAGTTAATTGACCAGCAACCAAGGATTGGAGCAGAGGGGATGTTAATAGCTTTCTTACATCCAAAATCAACGAACGGGATATTAATGGAACTTGCTCAGCACTCTAAATAATACGTAATTTTACAATAACAGCCGCAAAATAATGCGGCTGTTATAAAAAACGTTTTAAATATCCAGATAGCTTTGTTCTTCTTCGACAAACAACTTTAATGCAGCTTCTTTGGATTCAGACTTTAACAACTTTTCCCTGAATTCATCTTTATTCATTAGCCTGGAAATTCTGCTTAGCAATTTAATGTGTAAATTAAGCATACTGTCTTTACCCACCAGAAGGAAAATAAACCGAACTTCTTCACCGTCGATTGAGTCGAAGTCAATTGGGTCTTTCAGAACAGCAAATGCTGCGACAATATCTTTAATCTCATCTGACTTACCATGCGGGATTGCAAAACCTTTACCAACTCCAGTTGATACGAGTTTTTCTCTTTCGAATACGCATTTTCTAACAGCTTCAAGATTAGTGATGTTTCCTGAATTATTTGCTAATTCAATCATTTTATTAATTGCATCGTTCTTGTCAGTTGCCGGAAGATTTATTTCAATAATCTTGTCCGTCAATATATCGCTTACTTTCATTTAATAGAATTAAATTTTTAAAATTATCTTATGTATTTCTGTATTATGTTTTTGTAATGGTTCAAAAGCTCATTTGTTCTCTCTTCAGAGTCGGTTTCAACGTTAAGATGAACAATGTTTCTGGTTTTATCAGGAATACAAAGTACCGTATCCGTATCGTTTAAGAATACTTTTACTCCGTCGATAAGCTGCTGTTTATAGTTCATAGTATCTTCCATAAACATTCTCATTATCTTGCCTTTATCTTCACGTGTACAAGGAATGTTTAACTTCCTCATTATGAGTGCAGGTATAAGTTTATCAACATCTTCAACTGTCATTTTAATTTTAGCGAGCATTTCGAGAATCTTGGCAATGGCAAACATTCCGTCTGTAGCATAAATAAAGTCAGGGAAGAATACTCCTCTTCTTGTACCGCCAACGAACCTCACTTCTTTATCGTTACAGGCAGTCATCATACTATAATGAGAATCCTTAACCCTTATTACTTCAACGCCATATTCATTTGCAATTATATCAACTTCCCTTGAAGCCTGAACCGGTACTGCAATTTTCTTCACGTCCGGAGTAGCCATTAAGAACATCTTAAGTATGACCACCAGAAATCTATAATCGTTAAGGACTCTTCCTTCGTGAGTTGCAAGCCAGAGTTTTTCTCCGCCTGCATCGATCATAAATCCTATATCAAAATTAAGAGACTTTACAACATACCTGAAGTTTTCAAATGATTTCTTAAAATCATTTTCTTCACGCGTGATTCTTTCTTTATCAAGGTGTGCAGACAGGGAAACCATTTCGCAATTGAAGTCGCCCAGTATATTCGGGAATATAGTTGAAGTAATCCCATGAGAATAATCGAGGACTATTTTGAACTTTCTTTTTCTGATAGCTTCCAGGTCAAGGGAATCGATGAAGTGTTCTTTGTACTTCATGTTAGTTCTTTCGGGATATTTCAGGGTGCCGACGTTAAAGAAATCTGCACGCTGGTATTCCTCGCTGAAGAAAGAACGTTCGAGAGATTTTGTTTTATTACTCGATAAATCTTTACCATCCTTGTCGAGGAAAATTATATCAGTAGAACCCGGGTCAAAAGGAGACTTCCTGACAAAGATACCGCCTGAATGACCTCCGCTTTTTAATTCCTGTCTTAAGATAGGAATCGGAATAACCTGTAAATCGGAAACGTTGACACCAGCCGATAAGACACCTGAGGTAATTGAACGTTTTATCATATTTGAAATATCGTCGATATCACGACCTGCGAGTATACTTTTATTCTGACCGATGAAAGCTCCGTAAACCGAACCAAGTTTAGCAGCAAACTCAGGGTTTATCTGTAAGTTTGAAAGACCTGTAATTCTTGAATCGGTAAACAAATCATTGAAGAAAGTATCTTCCTGAATCATACTTCTCGTCACCTTTGCATTATTATCGACAGTTTTCTTATCCCAGATTTTAATGCTGGAACTGACAAAAACATTCTTACCGATTAAACAGTTATCACCTATAAACACAAAGTCATTTATTCTTGTGTTCTCACCAACCTCACAATTCTTTCCGATAACATCGAAAAGTATTTTAGTATTGGTATGAATAATTACGTTATTCCATATAATCGAATTCTTTACTTCGGCATTACTTTCAATCAGGACTTCATTTCCTATCACACAATTTTCTACTTTGGCTCCGTCTTCAACGATTGCCGAATCACTAATGCAGTTACCGTTAACATTCTTGAAAGTAATATGACTTAATTTACCTTCAAGTACATCAAGGTTTGCGTATATATACTCTTCGAGGTTACCGACATCACGCCAGTAGCCTTCGCTTTTGAAACCGAAGAGAGGAATATTATTACTAAGAAGGTAAGGGAATAAATCTTTTGAGAAATCATAACTCTCGCCTTCAGGAATGTACTGAAAAATAGATTTATCGAAACAATAAATACCAGTGTTGATAGTATCCGAAAAGACTTCTGACGAGGAAGGCTTTTCAAGGAATCTTACAATTTTGTTTTCATTGTTTGTAAGTACGATTCCGTACTGCAATGGATTTTCAGAACTGTACAAAGATATTGTGGCAACTGACTGTTTCTCTTTGTGGAATTTGGTTATAGCACCAAGGTCAAAGTCTGTTAATACGTCACCGCTGATAACGAGGAATTCATCATTGATAAATTCTTCTGACAGTTTAACTGCACCAGCAGTACCATAGTCTTTATCAGGAAGGACATATTTAATATTCACACCAAACCTTGAGCCGTCTTCAAAATATCGTCTGATAATTTCAGGCTGATAATACAAGAGCATAACAAAATCTGTTATGTCATACTTTTTCAGCAGAGTAATAACATGTTCAAGCATAGGTACATTAACTATCGGTACCATAGGTTTTGGCATATTATTAGTAAGAGGTCTCAGCCTCGTACCAAATCCGCCCGCCATTATCACTGCCTGCATATAATATCAGTTAAATTTTAATTAATGAATGACTATTTATTCTTAGTATCGTCTTTTTTCTTGAAATCAAAGTTCACGTCAGGTGCGTTTTCGCTTCCTTCTTTACCTTTGAAATATGGTTTTTCTTTAAAACCGAATAACTTTGCCGTAATAACTGTCGGGAAGCTTCTGACAGATGTATTAAAAATCTGAACTGCTTCGTTAAACTTTTTTCTTTCGACAGATATTCTGTTTTCAGTACCTTCTAACTGTGATTGTAACTGAAGAAAGTTATCGTTTGACCTTAACTGAGGATAATTTTCAGTAACGACCAGTAATCTCGATAATGCAGAGGAAAGCTTATCCTGTGCCTGCTGATATTGCTGGAATTTTTCAGGGTCATTCAGGTCATCGACGTTTAACTTTGTCTGGCCGACCTTGCTTCTCATTTCAGTGACTTCAGTTAAAACGCTTTTCTCAAAATCTGCGGCACCTTCAACAGTTTTTACAAGATTAGGGATAAGGTCTGCACGTCGCTGGTATTGATTTTCAACCTGAGCCCAGGCGGACTTAATATTCTCTTCCGACGACACAAGAGAATTGTATCCACATCCCGTAAAAGAAGATGTAATCATAAACAAAACAACGACTGATAACAAATATTTTATTACTTTCATATAATTTTAGAATTAATTTAGATTTAAGAGTAAAAATATCAATTTTAAACGTTATAAAAAGTATAAATCGGGTA
>JBMOHR010000254.1:0-4233 GCA_049317745.1 Ignavibacteria bacterium | reverse complement strand
GGATTCCTTGCATCGTAATAAAGTTTTGTGGGTGAATGTTTTCCGATTGTCATACTTTCCTTATGCCATAGTTTTGCATAAGGTGTGAACATAATTTTATATCCTTTCTCCTTTGCTCTCATCTGCCAGTCAAACTGTTCTGCCTGCAGGACAAACTCAGGGTCGTAGCCGCCTATTTCCTTATACAAATTTTTATTCACCATCGTAAATACATCATCTGCAAAATATCTTTCTCTAACTTTATCGTATTGTCCTTTATCAATTTCTGCATTTCCAATATGACCGCCGTTTAACCTTACCGGGTCGTAGCTCATACCAACAGTCTGCAATGTGTCTTTCTTTTCATTGAAATAAACTTTACCGGTCGTAAACCCTATCTTAGCATCCGTTACAGCTACTTTCACCAGCTCCGAAATAATATCTTTATCTGCAACAACATCATTGTTTGTTATCAAAGCATAGTCCGCATTCATTTCATTAAAAGCTATGTTAAGTCCGAAATTAAACCCCCCAGAATACCCCTGGTTTTTTTCAAGCCTTCTTACGAAAACATTCGTATAATTTTCATTAACATATTCTACAGTTCCATCGCCAGAGCCGTTATCTATTACTAATATCTTATAATTTTGATAATCGTTTTTTAAATATGAATTTAATGCATCCTCTAAAAGATATTTACCATTATAACTCAGAATTAATACTATAACTTTTGGAATATTCAAACTCTAATAGTTATTCTTTTCAAATTCATACAAACTCTCAATTACAAATTCAATTTCGTTATCCGTTAACATTACGTGTAAAGGCAGTGTTACAAACTCATTCCATATTTTCTCTGCTACAGGACAATCAGATTTCCACTGCTTGAAATAATTCACCTGTGTTAATGGTACATAGTGAACGCCCGTAGCAATCTTCCTGCTCTTAAGTGTTTTAATTAATTCATCCCTCTTGCCGCACCTCACTCCAAACAACCAGTATGAATATTTTTCAGGTTCAAACGGAAGTATCGGCCTTATATACTTTAAGTCTTTCATAGCATCAAGATATTTCCTGATAATTTCACTCCTCCTTTTATTCATCCAATCAAGCTTTTTCAACTGAATTAATCCAATCGCCGCCGACAAATCATTCATATTGTACTTAAAACCTAATTCATTTATATCATAATACCAGTGCTTAACGTCTAGTTCATCCACAGAAGTATATCCCGAACTTCTTTTATATGTATCTTTATCAATCCCCAGCCATCTTGGAGCTTTTATTCTTTCTGCAATTTCAGTATCATTCGTACAAATCATTCCACCGTCACCCGTTGTCATTGCTTTCTTTTCTTCAAAACTAAAGCAGCCTACATCTCCCCACAAACCTAATTTCTTTCCTTTATAGCTTGACCCAATCGTGTGAGCACAATCTTCAACGACTTTAAGATTATTATCTTTTGCAAATTCCGTAATCTTTTCCATCTCTGCCGGTTGTCCGCCGTAATGAACAGGCATAACAGCTACACAATCCTTAGTGAATTTCTTTTGCAAATCTTCCACAGACATTGTGACAGTATTCTCATTTACATCTACAAACACAGGGTCTAAGCCGTTGTAAATAGGTGCAAAAGCAGTAGATGCAAACGTTATATCAGGAACAAGAACCTTTTTACTTTTCTCAAAACGAAAAGCGTTTAGTGCTAAATGTAATCCCGCTGTCGCAGAATTTACACCAATACTGTTTTTGCATTTTAAGTATTCTGAAAAGGCATTCTCAAACTTTGTAACTTTTTCTCCAAGTCCAACCCAGGACTTTTCAAAAGAATCCCTGATTTCATTTAATTCATCTTCGCCCAGATATGGCGCAAATAATCTTACAGACATATTTCGTCTACCTCATTAGTTGATTTTGAAACAAATTCAGCGAATGTCAAATTTTTCTTATCTTTTTCCGAAAGTATTGGCTCTTCAACAGGCCAGGAAATATGCAGATCTTTGTCATTCCAGATTAAACCTGATTCATGATCTTTATTGTAATAGTTATCAACTTTATAGATTACTTCACTTACTTCACTCAGCGTACAAAACCCGTGGGCAAACCCTCTTGGAAGAAACAACATTTTTCTGTTCTGCTCTGATAATTCAACAGAATCCCATTTACCGAATGTAGGAGATTTCTTTCTTAAATCTACATACACATCATAAATTGACCCTTTAATGCATCTTATTAGTTTTGCTTCTTCATAAGGACTTCTTTGAAAGTGGAGTCCTCTTATAACACCCCTTTTTTCGGTTCTCGAGTGATTCTCCTGAACCCATATTCTATCAATTCCAAAATAGTCAAATATTTTATTATCGTATGCTCTCATAAAGAACCCTCTTTCATCGTTCTGAGGAGATAACGATATTTCAAACACACCTTTGATTTTTTTCTCTATTATATTCATTTATTTATTAATTTTATGTATTCTGTTAAATACTTGATGCTTATTTCTTTCTGTTTGTTGCTTGAATAATAATCTTTATACCATTCAGATGTTGATTTTATGCTTTTCTCAATATCAAATAATGGTTTCCACTTCAATACTATATTAGCTTTTGTACTGTCAAGTTGCAGGTAATCAGATTCATAATATTTAGGATTCTCAATTTCAATTAATTCGTCAATGTTCTTATCAAATGTGGATATTAAAATCTTTGCAATTTCCAGGACATTAAATGTTTTTAGGTCTGCAGGACCAAAATTAAAAGTTGACACTTTTTCAATATCTCTCTTAATCAATCTTTCGCCAACAATTAAATACCCTCTTAATGCATCCAGTACATATTGCCATGGCCTCACTGAATTAGGATATCTAATAGCTAATTTATTGCTGTTTACAATTGCTCTGACAATATCTGGGATTAATCTGTACTTCGACCAGTCACCCCCTCCAATTATATTTCCCGCCCTGACACTACTTACATAAATATCCTTTTCATTTATTATTGTATTTGCATATGAACTTGTAATTATTTCCGCACATGACTTGCTCGCACTGTAAGGATCAATACCACCCAAAGCATCTTCCTCTGTAAATTTCTTCTTTTCTCCAGAATTTTTGTAACATTTATCACTGGTTACAACCACTAATGACTTAACAGATTCATTATAAATTAAAACTTCAAATAAATTTATTAACCCGGTCACATTAGTCTCAAATGTTTCTTCGGGATTTTCGTATGATACATTTACGAGAGGTTGAGCTGCTAAATGGAATATTATTTCAGGTTGATATAGATTGATAAACTCTTTTACAAAATTCTTATCTCTTATATCACCAATACTAACTCTTTTATCTTTGGACATCTCAAGAATCTCATACATACTTGGCGAAGAATCAGGTAGCAGACCAAAGCCGGTCACCTCCGCACCCATTTCCTGCAACCAGAGATACAACCAACTTCCTTTGAAGCCTGTTATACCGGTTATCATTACTTTCTTATTTTTATAACTTTCAAACATGGTTTAATCCCAAATCTTCCATTGCGGATTATTTTTCCACTCATTGTTCAGGTTAATAAAATCACGGTAGGTATCCATACACTGCCAGTATCCTTTATGGTCATAGAAAGACAATTGTCCCTCAGAGGTAAGTTTTGACATAGGTAACTTTTCTAAATCACACAATAGATCATTTTCAATATAACCGAATACTCTCTTATTAAACACAAAGAAGCCTCCGTTGATAGGATTTTTGCTGTTTAGATCTACTAACTTTTCTTTAAAATTAGTTACCTTATTTCCTGATACCTCTAAATCCCCAAACCTTGATGAAGGATATACACCTGAGACTGTTCCAATAGTATTCTGTGCTTTATGGTATTCAAGCAGTTTATGTATATTTACATCACTTACTGCATCACCATACGTAAGCATAAATGTATCGCCCTCAATATATTTCTGACACATTTTTAATCTGTAACCTGTCATCGCATCATCTCCGGTATCTACAAGTGTTACTTTCCAGTCCTCTTTTATTCCATCGTGAAATACTTTCGTACTTTCCTTGCCAATATCAATCGTAAAATCACTGTTATAATATTTATAGTTCAGAAAGTAATCCCGTATGTAACTACCCTTATAGCCTAAAGCCAGTACAAATTCATTAAAACCGTAATACGAATATATTTTCATAATATGCCATAAAATTGGTTTACCACCAATTTCTACCATCGGCTTTGGCTTAAATTCTGTTTCCTCCCTTAA
>JBMOHR010000253.1:0-4243 GCA_049317745.1 Ignavibacteria bacterium | reverse complement strand
CAATTATGAATTATCAATTATGAAATAAGAACAGGAAAAGACGGCACACTGATAATATGGATTCCTTTTAAAAGCATAAAGGAATGACAACTAATGAAGAAAAGAATTATTAATGACTGATGATCACTGATATAAAGAAAAGAATTGAACGCGGATAAGATACGATTAAGACGGATTAACACTGATTCTTTTTCAGGGTTAGAGATTAATAGAGCAATGATGAATTCTGAATGATGAATGATGAATGATGAATTAAGAACAGAAAAGATGGTGAGAGCAATTATGAATTCGGAATTATGAATTAAGAACAAGAAAAGATATTTAGAAACATTTAATATTTACTGAAATGAAAAAATTAGAAGTAAGAAAAGAAAGAAACGTAAAATTAAAACAAGAAGAAAATGGCTAGAATAATTAATGAACTGACAGGCAGGGCGAGAGGCAAGGTTGGTAATCTGATTTATAAGATTACGAACAACAAGACCTCTTTAAGTGCGCTTCCGACGAGTTACAGAGTGAGCAATACGCCGGAGGCAATTGAGAGAAGGAAGAGATTCAGAATGACCGTGAAGTTTGCGAATGCGGTCGGGAAGATTTCTCCTTTGAAGTATTTTTGGAAGAATGTCTCGCTGAATGCGGAGGATGTTCACAAGAGTGCATTTAATAAATTAGTGAAGGAAAGTTATTCGTATGTAACGGGTGATGCTCTGGACGCTGACATAAACATAGTACCGGGTTTCGGGTTTACCGCAGTTAGTACGGAGACAACGTTGACGAATTCCCTGATAACACTAAAGATAGCGGCAATCGGAACGGAAGAGAAGATTGACGTGATGATAGAAACAAAGGTTCAGGCGGCTTGCCTCCTGTTCCTGAAAGATCCGAGTGATACGAGAAGAGCGGCGTACACATATATAGAGTGCTTATCGGCAAGTTCGGCGCTGAGCCTGAGCAATCCGATTACCTTTACGTTTCCGATAGAAGGAGCGGAGAGGAATCTTTATGATGCGTACACAGTGCATAAGGCATACTTTTCCGTGATAACGATGAATGATGCAAGTGTTCCGATAAAATTTTCGGACACAATTTATTCAACATAAAGCAATAAGGCAAACGATATGTTTACAGGAAATCTGAATACAGAAAAACGGCAGGAAGTGAAAGCTTTCGCGATATATTCCCACGAACTTAAAGACAAGAAGAGGATGAGTTCGCCACTGACAGAACTTTTTGCCGATGAGGATGGAATGGATGTTTTGTTTGCTGAAGAAGATTTACAGCACACAGTTTCAGGTACCGAGACTGTGTGCTTTTTATAAAAGTAACTTTAAAAATTAAATTATTTAAAACGATGGCACAATTATTAGATTCAACATTTGGAAAAGTTCGCGGAAAGATAGGCGAATTCGTAATAAGAAATATGAACGGTAAGACGTTTATTTCGGCAAGACCGCAAAGAGTGAGAGTATCGAAAGACCCAGCGGCAGTGGCACGCAGGAAGAGGTTTGCGATGGCGGCTAACATCAGCGCCTGTTTGAACAGGAACGAATTGTTTAAGAAAGTATGGGTTGATTCGGTTTATGAGAAAAACAAGAAGGCGTATAACCTGATGCTGAAACATTTTTATCCATATGTAAGTGAGGATGACATAATGAAGGATGTAAGTCTGACACCGGGGTTTGGAAATGGTGAGATAAGTATAAGGAGTTTGAGTGTTAAAGAAGAGATGGTGTCGGTGGTGATAAATCCGATAGATTTGGAAAAGAGTTTCAACAGAGAATGCAAGGATGCGAAGTTTGTACAGATGGTAACGGTGTGGAAGTGTACGGATAAGTATTATCGGGGTAATAAGCCGGTGAAGTTTATTTTGTTTGAATCGGAGTTGGAGGAGATAGATAAAATGGAAGCGGTGAGGATAGATAATGCAATAGAAGGATACGAAAGAAGGGCAATAGAGGACGGTGTAAATCACAGGGTGATGATTGTGTTCTTTCTGCTGGATGAGGAGTTGAATCCTGTGGGGTATTCGGAAACTTATGATTTTGATGTGAATGAGGTGCCGTATGAGGAGAGCGTGGGGAAGAAATGAGTGGGTATTCATATTCAACCCCTGCGGGGTTGGATTGTTTTTGTTGATTTCCCCCGGGGTAAAAGCGAACACTTCGTGTTTCGCCGGGGGTAATTCACGTTTAACCCCTGCGGGGTTTTTATCAAAGTATATATATCTATGTGTTTTAGATTGATGGAAATTGCTATTTTTATAAATGCTGGTAAACGGAAAAAAATACAGGACTATCTGGACTGATGGCAGGAACAAGGATGTTGTTTTTGCTATTAACCAGAATAAATTGCCTTTCAGGTTTGAGATTGTAAGACTGAAATCGTCGGGGGACGTGATTGACGCAATAAAGAATATGGTTGTGAGAGGAGCGCCTCTGATTGGGGCTGCGGGAGCATACGGTGTTTATCTGGCACTGCTTGAGGCTAAGAAGAAATTCAGGAGTGCTGAGGATATAAACAAATTTGTGTCGGAAAGGTGCGAGTTGATTACTTCTGCAAGACCTACGGCGGTGAACCTGAAGTGGGCTGTGGATTTAATTCTTGATAAAGTGAGGAAGCAGAAAACTTTGCAGGGAAAGATTGACGCAGCTTTTAAAACGGCGGCGAGGATTTGTGAGGATGATGTCCGTGCGTGCAGGAATATTGGAATGTATGGAAGGGATGTGATTAAGAAAATTTCTGCGAAGAAGAAGGGCGGAGTTGTGAACGTGTTAACGCACTGCAATGCGGGATGGCTTGCGGTGATAGATTACGGGACTGCTCTTGCGCCTGTTTATCTTGCAAAAGAAGCAGGGCTGAAGGTGCACGTGTGGGTGGAAGAGACTCGTCCGAGAAATCAGGGTGCACGGCTGACGGCGTGGGAGCTTGAACAGAACGGTATTGACTACAGTATTATTACGGATAATGCGGGCGGATACGTGATGCAGAACGGAATGGTTGATTTGGTGATTACGGGTTCTGACAGGACAACGAGCACGGGCGATGTTTGCAATAAGATTGGTACTTACAAAACTGCGCTTGCAGCTTATGATAATAAGATACTTTTTTATGCGGCAGTGCCTATGTCGTCTTTTGACCTGAGCATTAAGGACGGCGTGAAGGAAATACCTATTGAGGAGAGAAGTCCTGATGAGATTATGTATTCGGAGTATTATGACGGAAGGAAGATTAAGAAAGGGTTGATAACTTTTAAGTCGGCAAAGATAAGGAACTTTGGTTTTGACGTTACTCCTGCTAAATACGTTACGGGAATAATTACTGAAAAAGGAATCGTTAAAGCAAATGAGAGAAGCATAAGAAAACTTTTCAGGAACGGATGATATGAAAGAAGGTGTAATAAAGTTTAAGTACGAATTGAAGAAGAAAGCTTTGTCTGCGAGTCTGGATATTGGTGAACTTGTGAAATACAGGAATAAGTTACGTTGTTGTACAGAAAGATTTTTACCACAGAGTTCACAGAGCACACAGAGAAGAGATTTTTTAGGGTTAGAGATGAAAGATGAAAAGATAAACAAAGGAATGGAACGCGGATTTTCAATGGATAAAAGATTTTTACCACAGAGTTCATCCACCGCGGCGGACTCACAGAGAAGAGATTTTTTAGGGTTAGAGATAAGAAAAGATAATTCTGAATTACCGGTGTATGGATTAATAGGTGCGGATGAAAATGGAGTTGGTTACGGAAACATCAGTGTTCGGTATAAGACTTCAAGGCAATTTATTATATCGGCATCAGATACGGGGAAGATAAAGAGGGCTCGGAGATTTCATTTCACTATGGTTAATTCAGTGGACATAAAGAAGAACTTTGTTTCGTGCACGGGTATGAGGGCTGCGTCTTCGGAATCGATGACTCACGATATTATTTATAATCTATCTTCGGGAATAAAATGTGTTATACACGTGCATAATAGGAGGCTATGGAAAAAACTTCTTAATAAAGTGCCCACAACTTCAAAAAGCATTTCATACGGAACGTCTGAAATGGCAAATGATATAAGGCGGCTATGGGTTAATTCTGATTTAAAGGAAAAGAGGATACTTGTGATGGCAGGACATGAAGGCGGGCTTGTGGTTTTTGGAGAGAGTATAGAAGAGGCATATAGTCTGATTATGGAGTATTTTAACGGATAAAACCAAGATAAAGAAAGGAATAGCACAGCAATTACACTGAAAGAACTGA
>JBMOHR010000252.1:0-4290 GCA_049317745.1 Ignavibacteria bacterium | reverse complement strand
GATTGGAACGCGGATGACGCCGAAAGAACGGATAAGAGCGGATAGAGATTTTTTTTAGGGTAAGAGACAAGATAAGAGAAGAGATTTTTTAGGGTTAAAGTAATGAGCAGAATATTCATAGAATTTAAGTTTATAATTGCTGAAATTGTTGTGAGAAATAACTAAAACAAGAAATTGGATATATTTTGTATAAATGCAATCATAACAACGAACAAATATGAATAATGTTTTATGGGGCAGTATAACTGTTTTGTTATGTCTTATCGGATATTATTATTCGTGGAAATACTATAAATCTGATAAGACTGTAAATGCTGTTTTTCTTTTGGTGTTTTGCGGATTTTTATTACGGCTTTTTGTATCGTTTGATTTATACATACATCCGTGGGATGAAATGCTTCATGCACTGGTAGCAAAGAACTTTCTTAAACATCCTTTACTTCCAACTCTGTACGACAACCCTATACTACCTGTTGATTACAAAAACTGGTTAGGGAATCACATATGGGTGCATAAGCAACCATTCCCAATCTGGGGTATTGCTGCAAGTTTATATGTTTTCGGAATTCATGAGATTTCAGTCAGGATTCCATCAATACTACTGACAACAACAGGGATAGCAATTACGTATTATACGGCGTCACATTTTTTCAATAAGAAGGTCGGTTATTTATCAGCCTTTCTTTATTCAATAAACGGTTTAATAATAGAAATGACAAGCGGAAGAATACCTACGGATCATGTTGACGTATTCTTTCTTTTCTTTATTCAGCTGGGAGTGTTTTTTGCGATTAAGTATTCGGAAAAATTTAACATAACATACAATATTTTATGCGGTATAAGTATTGGTATAGCGATATTGTGCAAGTGGATGCCTGCTCTAATCGTACTGCCAATCTGGTTTTTAATACTTATACATACTAAGAAATTAAACAACAAACAGATTTTTTATAATTTTATTGTGCTGATGTTCTTTGTTTGTTTAACGTTTATGCCGTGGCAAATTTATACCTGGACGTACTTTCCCGCTGAGGCGCAATATTCGCAATACTTAAACTTCAAGCATATAACTGATGTTCTGGACAATCAGGGTGGGCCATTTTACTATTTCTTTGACGGATTGAGGATTCACTACGGAGAATTAATATACATTCCATTTATCTGGTTCTTCTGGAAAATGTTCAGGCACAGAAAGAATACACGATACCTGGCAGTAGCTGTCTGGTTTCTCGTGCCGTATATATTCTTTTCTTTTGTAGCAACAAAGATGAAAGGATTCACACTCTTTGCATCACCAGCCATATTTATGATTTATGCACTATTTTTTCATTATCTGTTCAGGTACCGAAAAAGATTCAGATACAGATGGATTATAAATACATTTCTGGTTTTAACCATAGTATTTGCAATCAGGTATTCGCTTGAAAGAGTAAAGCCTTATTTTAATTTAGAAAGAAATCCAAAGTGGACACTTGACATAAAGGATTTGAAACAACAGGGATATGGAAGCAGAACCGTACTATTCAACACGCCTCATCCTCTGGAAACCATGTTTCATACTGATATTACAGCATACAGAATTACCCCGGATATTTCAACTATTAACAGATTGGCATCAGAAGGGTATACAATATTGATAAACAACAAAGAGGAACTTTTACCTGAATACAGAAATCTGGAAAGAGTAAAATACATAAATTTGTCAAACGATTAGCAGTTCTTTAAACACAACCTCAGAAATACGACCATAATATATATTGCTTTTATAATTTATCATTTCTATATTTAACGAAATGACAAATACAATATGTTAGATAAACAGGAAAAAATATTCAAAGCACTGTCGGATAAAAACAGAATCAGGATAGTGAAAATGCTTCAGAAGAAATCTCTATGCGTATGTGAGATAAAGGATGTACTTAAACTTGCCACTTCAACGGTTTCTAAACATCTTAGTATACTTCGTGAAGCAGGGCTTATAGTGGACTGGAAAGATGGTAAGTGGATAAACTATAAGATAAACCCTGACCCCGATTCACTGGAAGCAAACGCATTGCTTTATACACAAATGCAGATTGAAGATGACGAGATAATTAAAAATGACAGAAAGCTAATAAACTGTGTTGACAGAAATATTTTATGCTGCAACTAATTCATAATCATTTCGTTAAACAAGAAAATGATTATTTATGAAAACTTTTAAAATTATAGATTATGGAAAACCCAAAAGAAATTAAAGAACTCGTTAGAGAAAAATATGCTGACATAGCAAATCAGTCAAAAACCGTAAACGAAGCATCCTGCTGCGGAGTAGGAAGCTGCACAGGTGTTGACTACACAATATTTTCAGAAGATTATTCAAATCTCAAAGGATACAATCCTGATGCCGACCTCGGACTCGGGTGCGGACTGCCGACAGAGTTTGCACTAATAAAAGAAGGTGATATTGTTATTGATCTTGGTTCGGGTGCAGGTAACGATGCATTCGTTGCAAGGGCAATTGCCGGTGAAAAAGGAAAAGTGATTGGAATAGATTTCACGGATGAAATGATTGATAAGGCAAGAGCAAATGCAGATAAACTAGGATTTAATAATGTGGAGTTCCGGTTCGGCGATATTGAAAAGATGCCGATAACAGCGAACACCGGAGATGTGATAATAAGTAACTGTGTTTTAAACCTTGTACCTGATAAGGTTAAGGCGTTTACAGAAATATACAGAGTATTAAAACCAGGCGGACATTTTTCTGTGTCGGATGTAGTTGCTTCGGGAGAATTACCAGATTCAATAAAATCGGGTGCGGAACTTTATGCGGGATGTGTTTCCGGTGCAATAGGCAAAGAAGAATATCTTGGAATAATTGAGGAAACGGGTTTTGATAATATCAGAGTTCAGAAAGAAAGAGTTATTGAAATACCTGATGATATATATTTAAAGTTTATATCTGAAGACGAATTGAAGAAGTTTAAGGAGTCGGGTGTTAATCTTATCAGCATTAATGTTTATGCGGATAAGCCTGACACATCATGCTGCGGACCTGATTCAGGATGCTGCTAAGAAAAGATAAAAACAGCACACTGATAGAAAATGATGTTGACTGATTCCCACTGATTGAGATATTTTCAGGCAAAGAGATAAGTTTAAAAACTGCACACTGATAGAAAATGATGTTGACTGATTTCCACTGATTGAGATATTTTTCAGGCAAAGAGATAAGATCGACACGAATTAACAGAATATCACGAATTATGGAGTATAAACAGATTAATAAAATAATTAATGGATAAAACAAAAATCTTATTCGTATGTATTCACAACAGTGCAAGAAGCCAGATGGCTGAGGCATTTGTAAATACTTACTTTGGTGATAAGTTCGAGGCAGAGAGTGCAGGACTCGAACCAGGGACATTGAACCCTTTAGTCGTTAAATCAATGGCTGAAATAGGTATCGATATCTCAAATAATCCGACAAAAGGTGTATTTGAGTTTTTTAAAAAAGGAAAACGCTATAGTTATTTGATAACAGTATGCGATGAGGCATCCGGGCAAAGGTGTCCGATTTTTCCGGGTGCATTAAAGAAGATTAACTGGTCATTTGAAGACCCGTCTGCGCTGACAGGAACTGATGAAGAAAAACTTACGAAGATTACTTCTATCAGGGACAGCATTAAAGCAAAAGTTGATGAATTCTTAAAAACTTTATAAATACTATTAATATGTTAGAGATTAAAGTACTTGGTACGGGCTGTGCAAGATGTAAAGAATTAGAAAGAATGTGCTTTGATGTTGCAGCAGCAAATAATATCACAGCGGACATACAGAAGGTTACAGAATTAAAAGACATTATGTCATACGGGATTATGCAGACTCCTGGACTGGTGATTAACGGTGTTGTGAAGTTAAGTGGAAAGTTACCGACTTCGTCTACTTTATTGCAGTGGATGAAAGAGAATTAGAGATTACAGATTATTCACCACTAAGACACTAAGTACACTTAGAAAAGTGATTATAGTTTGGTTAACAGAGAATTCACTGAGACCATGGCGTAGTAAGCTACTAACAAAATGATTTGCACACTGATAGAAAATGATGGTGACAGATTTTCACTGATTAAGAGTTTTTTAAAGTAAGAGATTTAAAGAAGGAATTGTAGGAGTAGAGATTCCTGCTAAAAACATGCAGGAATGACAGAGGTGGGAGATTATTTTTGAAAAAATTTGTTTTGTTACAACATTTTTCTTAATAGTAACAAAGACAGAATATTTAATTATAATAGCAGAAGGGATAAAA
>JBMOHR010000251.1:0-4318 GCA_049317745.1 Ignavibacteria bacterium | reverse complement strand
TTTATGGTTATTTCTGATTATTAGCATGATTAAAGAAGATTGTATATTTTGCAAAATCTCCAGGGGAGATATTCCTTCGTGTAAAATATGGGAAAATGATAAGTTCTTTGCTATACTCGATATTTTTCCGAATACCAAAGGTATGACGCTGATTATACCTAAAGAACATTACGATTCTTATGCTTTTGAGATGCCCGATGATGTCTATTCAGAGTTTATGCTTGCAGCAAAGAAAGTCGGGCTGATGCTCGACGAAAAGCTAAAAGTTCAGAGGACTGCTCTCGTAATGGAAGGTATGGGTGTGAATCACGCTCATTTAAAACTTTATCCTTTGCACGGACTGGGGGATGGGTTTACTGCTATGATGCCCGAAGGGAGTGTTTTCTTCGAAAAGTATGAAGGGTATTTGTCGACGAGATTGGGACCGAAGGCTGATGATGCGGAAATGAAGGAAATTAAGGGGTTGTTTGAATAGAAGAGAAATGGCACACTGATAAGAGATGATTATGACTGATTACCTCTGATTAAAAGAATTTTACCATCCGCCGCGGCGGACGCACAGAAGACACAGAGAAAAGACTTTTTAGGGTAAGAGCTGTAAAATGAAAGTTTATGAAAGAAATTAAGAGAAAAATTTATTAAAGATTAATTAATATATGAAATACGAACATTTAGCGATTGAGAAAAAATGGCAGGAATACTGGCTTAAGAATAAAACATTCAGAACTCCTGAAATGGAAGAGTTAGATAAGTCAAAACCCAAGTATTATGTACTCGATATGCTTCCATATCCAAGCGGAGACGGTCTGCACGTAGGACATCCCGAAGGATATACTGCAACTGATATCATAGCAAGGTACAAAAGGATGAGGGGTTACAATGTTCTTCACCCTATGGGCTGGGACGCTTTTGGTCTGCCTGCTGAACAGTTTGCACTGAAGAAAAAGGTGCATCCTAAAATCGGTGTTGAAGAATGCGTTATCAGGTTCCGCGGACAACTTCAGTCGCTCGGTTTTTCGTACGACTGGGACAGGGAAATAAACACTACTGACGAAGATTACTACAAATGGACTCAATGGATGTTCCTGAAGCTCTACAATTCGTATTTCGACATTAATGAAAACAAAGCAAAACCTATTTCTGAATTACTGATTCCTTTGGACATAAATGAAGATGAAAAGGAAGCGTACATAGATTCTCAAAGACTTGCGTTTATTTCAGAATCACCTGTTAACTGGTGTCCTGAACTCGGTACTGTTCTTGCAAATGAGGAAGTCCCTGAACAGATTGAAAAAGGATTTACTGTAGTCAGAAAGGCAATGAAGCAGTGGAAACTTAGAATCACTAAGTATGCACAGAGACTGCTGGACGACCTTGATAAACTTCAGTGGCCAGAAAATATCAAGAAACTTCAGATGAACTGGATTGGAAGAAGCGACGGAGCCATCATTAAGTTCAGGATTAAGAGCCAGAGTACAAGCACTGAAAATGACATTGAAGTGTTTACAACAAGACCCGATACACTCTTCGGTGCATCTTACATGGTATTTTCACCCGAGCACAAACTTATAAAAGATATTACAACACCTGACCACAAAGAAGCAGTTGACGAATACATCGAAGCAGCTTCGAGAAAGTCCGACCTTGAAAGGTCTGAACTTTCTAAGGACAAGACAGGTGTGTTCACGGGTGCCTATGCAGTTAACCCTGCAAACAACTTGGAGATCCCTGTTTACATTTCTGACTATGTTCTTATGAGTTACGGAACGGGCGCAATAATGAGCGTTCCGGGACACGACGACAGAGATATGGAGTTTGCTAATAAATTCGACATAGAAATTATTCCTGTTGTAGCTCCGGAAAAGTTTAAAGATGTAGCATTCAAGAAAATATCTTCTGATGCAGGCGATATTATAATTTCAGGGAAAGGTCTTGAGAAACTTATGAACGGTGCTTCAAAAGAATTCTCACAGTATCTCGATGAGGTAAGACACGGCAAGAAATGTTTTACCGATGAAGGATATGCAGTAAACTCGGGATTCCTTACAGGACTGAAAACTGCCGAAGCAAAGGAAAAGATGATTGTATGGCTTGAAGAAAAAGGAATCGGAAGAAGAAACATTAACTTCAGGTTAAGGGACTGGCTGTTCTCGCGCCAGAGATTCTGGGGTGAACCGTTCCCTCTTGTTTACCACGCAGACGGAAGCATTTCACCGCTTGAAGAAAATGATTTGCCGGTTGTACTTCCTAACGTTAGTTCATACACAACCAGCAAAACCGGTGAGTCGCCTCTTTCATTGATAGATGAATGGGTTAATACTGAATTCAGCAGTCAGGCAGTTAAACGCGAGACAAACACAATGCCTCAGTGGGCTGGTTCCTGCTGGTACTTCTTAAGGTACATCGACCCGAAGAATAAAGATACTTTCTGCGACATAGAAAAAGAGAAATACTGGATGCCCGTTGATTTATACATCGGGGGTTCAGAACACGCAGTACTGCATTTGCTCTACGCAAGGTTCTGGCATAAGGTATTGTTCGATTTAGGTTACGTCACGAGCAGTGAACCTTTCGGTTCGTTGTTTAATCAGGGAATGATTCTCGGAGAAGACGGTGTTAAGATGAGCAAGTCGAGAGGAAACGTAATCAATCCTGACGATATGATTGAGCAGTACGGAGCAGACTCAGTTCGTTTATTCGAAATGTTTATGGGACCGCTCGAAGCTACTAAACCGTGGAGCAACGAAGGCATTGCAGGTATTCACAGATTTCTCAGCAGAGTGTGGAGATTGATTATAGACGAATTCACAAGCGATATAAACACAAGAATTGTAAACGAACCGGCATCAGATGAACAGAAGAAGCTGCTTCATACAACAATAAAGAAGTTAACCAAGGACATAGAAGACGGCGACATGAAGTTTAACACTTCCATCGCACAGATGATGATATTCATAAACGAACTTTACAAAGCCGATACAATAAGTCTTGAAGTAATAGAAAAGTTTATACTTCTGCTGGCACCTTATGCACCGCATTTAGCCGAAGAAATATGGCATAAACTCGGACATCAGACATCTCTTGCTTACGAACAATGGCCTGCATTCAACGAAGAGTTTACAAAATCTTCTCTCGTTACTGTAGCATTTTCCGTGAACGGTAAAGTAAGAGCAAAGAAAGAAGTTGAGTACGATATGAGCGAAAAGGACCTTGAACAGAATGCACTTGACGAAGAATCAGTTAAAAAACATATTTACGGTAAACAGGTTGTTAAGATTATTGTAGTAAGAAACAAAATGGTGAATGTTGTTGTTAAGTAAGTAAAGAAAACATTAATATGGAAAATTATTATCCGACACAATTAAAGAAGACTGAGAATAATTCATTGTCTGTTAAATGGAATGATGAAAGTGTTACAGAGATAACTTTAACAAAACTGCGTGACGAGTGCCCCTGTGTAAACTGCAAAGGTGAGTCAGTTATATTCGAGAGTTATATACCTATTAAGTCACATTTTAAAGCCGCAGGGTATTACGAAATAGAAAAGATTGAGACAATCGGCAATTATGCGATTTCAATCAAATGGAAAGACGGACACGACACAGGAATCTATTCCTGGGATATTCTCAGAAAACTTTAGTCCTGAACTGCGTTCGCCATAGCACTCTTAAGTGTTTCCACTAATGCCTCTCTTGTGAAAGGTTTTGATATGTATCCGTTAAAACCGTTCATAAGTATTTTTTCCTTATCGCCTGCAAGTGCATAACCTGTTACGGCAACGATAGGTATTTTCTCGTATCCTTCTATCTTCCTTATTTCGTTTGCAGTTTCAATTCCGTTCATTCCCAATCCAAGGTTTATATCCATCATTATCAGCTGGTATTTCTTAGTCTGAATAATCTCAAGCGCTGCTCGTCCTGACGAAACATCGTCTACATTAAACCTGTTAAGCAGAAATCTTTTTATAAGTACTTTATTGGTCTTATTATCTTCAACGAGAAGATAGTCTGACTTTCTGTCTTCGTCAGTTACCTGCCTGATAATAAGATTGCCTTTCTCTATCAAAGCTTTATCAATATTCGATTTATCAGCCAGCGGAAACATTACTTTGAAAGTTGCACCCTTTCCGAGTTCACTGTCAACTTCCACTTTTCCGTTCATAATGTCAATCATTTTTTTCGATAAAGTTAAACCTAACCCCGCACCCTCATAAGTTCTGCTTATACCTTCGCTAACCTGTCTGAATTCGTTAAATATAACTTTCTGATTTTCCTTTGAAATCCCTATTCCTGTATCCGTTATGCTTATAACGCAGTAA
>JBMOHR010000250.1:0-4334 GCA_049317745.1 Ignavibacteria bacterium | reverse complement strand
GTTAAATTATTACGAATAAAAATTATTCTTTCTTTTATTATTAAATGTTATTATATTGTAATTAATAAATTCTACAGATTGGGTCAGTGTTTGGGTAAAAAAAAGAGTTGTTCGTTCTTTAATAACACCGAACATAGTTCATTAAGTCGAATTATGTAAACTGTACTTAAGCTGTTGATTAATTCATCATCACAAGAAATACTATTCTAAGACTTTATCACCTACAAACACATACAGAAAAATCAATTTGTATCATTGATGTGTATGCTGATTAATAAACCAACAGCAAAAATATATTTAATATTGAAGGAATAAACATTCTCTTACCATTACTATTTTCCTCTTTCAATATATATTAAATTTTCTTTACCAAAAAACATTATCTACAACTACAAACATAATGAAAGGAGCTCTCAATGAGAAAAGGACCATAAAACCCGGGAAAGTCTTTACAGAATCAAAAAAGTATTTGCACATTAGAAGGAAGTTCAAACACAACAATAATGATTTTAAAAAGGGACTGGCACAATCAGCAGAATCGAACCGTCCAGGAAAGATTCATATAAAATTATAGTAAAACTATAAAATTAATGATGTGTCAGCCCTTAATAAAAGAAGTTAATGGAATTTGAATAAACTTTAAATGCTGTAATAATTCATTATTCAGATGATTTAAATAATTAAGTATTCATTTTACTTTTACTATTTAATGTCACTGGATATTTATTAAACATAATTTTAAAATTTAAAAAGCATTTATATGAAAAAATTAAATCTATTACTTGCAATTTTAGTTTTAATCTGTAATCTATCGATTGCTCAATGGAACGAACAGGATTATATTAATTCGTTTAATAATCCTACATGTGGTACTTCAGAAGTGTCCTCATCGGGAATGCCAGTGTTTCCTGTTGATAATGATACTTTAAGGGTTTTAGTGGTTTATGCAAAATATCCAGATGATACTTGGGATCCTGTAGCACCAGGCCAGGCAACGTTCTATTGGCCCGGTAATCTTGGAAATCAAAAACCTTATTGGGCTGACCAAATAATTAAACCTAACACTAATAATATTGGGAATTCAAATATTACTGCCTATTACAGAGACGCAAGTCTTGGCAAATTCTTTGTTGTTGGTGATGTTTATCCTAGTCTATATATATTTAATGACAGTAGTAAATATTATAAACCCAGTAATGGAAAACATATTGGTTGGGCTGTAGGGGAATTGATAAATAGTATTAAAACAGATGTTGATTGGTTATTATATGACAAATTTGCTCCGAATGATCCGGTTAATAAAAGACATCCCGATGGTCAAATTGATTGTATTATGGTAATTTTCAGATTTCTTATGGGAACAGAACCATCAGGAACGGAAAGTGGGATTGCAAGTCTCGGGGGTCATTATCAAAACTTTGGTCCTTTCGGAACATCCATTTCCTTAGGGCAGAGTAAAAAGTTTGTATCCGCTTTAAATTGTTTCAGTAATGGTTCGGGATTAATTGCTCAGGTTTTAACACCCTTTAGTTACGGTGTAGCTTGCCATGAATTAGGTCATTATCTTATTGGTACACATCGTTATAATATGGGTTTCTTTAATTTAATGAATCCAAATGGTAATAGTTTTCTATGTGCCGAGGAAAGACAGTTTCTAAATTGGGCTACTCCTACAAATGTTTCTAGTTCCGGAACATATATTATGACAGATTATGGAACTACAGGGCAATCGTTAATATTTCAAAAGGGAGTTTATAATTATTATCTTGAATATAGAAGAAGAATTAATTATCACCTAAGCAAGGATTGGACCATATGGCCTTATTATAATTTCCAACCACTTTGGCCAATGTCTCGAGATTCAGGTTTATTTATATACAGAGAGACTAACAGATACGATGAAACTCCATTCCCGGCAAATGGAAAATGGGATTGGCAAAAGAGCGCTGTTTATACAAACAGATATATTGTCGACAGTATAAATAATGGATTATATTTACCAATCTTTTTTTATGATAAACCAAATAGACGAAATGGAAAGACAATATTTAATTTAGTAGATGAGTTAGCTGTCAATTACTTTACAGGTGAACCGTTTAATAAAACCAAAACTCATGGAAGCGCAGGCGGTGATACTAATTCCTGTTTTGATATTGGATATAATCAAGTATTTTCACCATGGAGTAATCCTGCTGTAAATATTAGCTATCCATCTGACAGTTTTGCGGTTGAGATTCTTGGAAAAACGACCGATGGTAATTTGATTGTTAACATTGATTTTGAAAATCTTACTCAGACTTACCCATCTAAACCCCAATGTCTGAGAATAGATAAGCAATTTCTTTCCGGTTCTGAAGCATTCAATCCCAAATTAATTTGGTATAAAAATGGTGAACCCGATATGATGAAGTATAAATTGTTCAGGGCACAAGTAATAAGCTCAGGGGTTGACCCTATAAATTATTCTTACATTGGTGAAACAACTGATACTTTTTTTGTAGATAACAATATTATGTTATACAGAAGTGGTAGCGGCGGTGGTATTTGTACCTATATATTCCGAAAATATACCTATAGGGTTTCTGCGGTTGATATATCTACAAAAGAATCTGTTCGTTCTGAAAGGGATTCTGTTTGGGGATATGCTGACCCATGTGCACCAGCTTATATGCCAAATGGTCAAGGTTTAATAAATAATCCATCCTTAAAATACGAACTCTATCAAAACTATCCGAATCCTTTTAACCCCGTAACAAATATTAGATTTACAATCCCTGAAAATAGTTTTGTTGAATTGAAAATTTATAATATTCTTGGACAGGAAATAAAATCTTTAATTAATGAATATAAAAATGCAGGTGCTTATATTATTGCATTTGATGCTTCGAATTTACCAAGCGGTATATACTATTATAAGATCAATTATAAAGATGTTAATGTCGTGAAAAAGATGTTACTTATCAAATAGTAAATTATTATATTATTATATTAAAAATGAATATATTATGAAAAATATAAAATTAGTGTGTTTAGTTTTATTGTTTCTAACAATATTTTCTTCAAACACATCTTTAGGTGCTAAAAGACCTATTTATAAAGTTGGAAGCTACTATGAATTTATTATGTCTTTTGATATAACTAATGTCAGATTTTCAGGTAAAGTTTTATATGAAACTGTATGGGATAACGTAAAATATCAAGTATTAAGTATTTATAATGAACCGGTTATGGGTAACTACAATCATTATTATTTCTACGACACGATTGCAAATATACTTTATAACAGAGGCGGTTATACCTATGGATGTCTTGATAGTAATATGAAGCAAGAAGTTGTAGGATTCGATTGGCCTAAAGGTTACATATTTAATCATTGTTACGACACAATGATAGGTTATAGTCGAAGCATTGTAAATGATACCGGTACTTTTTCTAATATCTTTAATTCCGGGATTCCATTAAGGGCTATACAAAGAAAGGATACTTCAGGAGCACCAGTTGATATTGTAAGACTATCTTCGTATTCTGAAATGTTTGGTTTTTTAAGTTTTTATCAAAACACTGGATCTCCTTTTGGTGGAGGGTGGTATTCAATACAATTAGTAGGAGCCATTATAGATTCAATTACTTATGGTAGTATTCTGTTAGGTGTTGAACAGACATCTTCAGTGATTCCTGATAAATTTTCGGTGAAACAAAACTATCCTAACCCTTTTAATTCATCAACAATTATAGAGTTTTCTTTGCAGAAAACATCTAACGCAAGATTAAAGATATTTGATATGCTTGGCAGAGAAATCTCACTATTGTTTGATGAAAGAAAACCTCCCGGCTCTTATAAATATCATTTTGACGGTGGTATTTTGACTTCTGGGATATATTTCTATAGGCTCGAAACTGATTATGGAATCCTGAGTAGGCGAATGATGATAATTAAATGAAGTGTATTTAAAATAGGGCAGATAAGCCTGCCCTATTTTAATGTTTGTTCAACAATCTATTTTAATGCCTACCTGTTCCTTGCTTAAATCATGTAGAGAGAGGATTAAGAGCGAACCACTTCGTGGTTTGGGAAGGAGGAAAAAACCGTCCCTATTGATTATCTTTTAACTGCAGTTTCCGCAAGGAAGGAAAGGTGAAAGATGAAACGCCAACTACGGCTAAGGTCATCAACCCGCCGAATATAACAGACGGTATTACTCCGATAAGTTTTGCCGCCAGACCTGATTCAAACGCACCTATTTCGTTCGATGAACCTATAAATATACTGTTAACCGCCGAAACCCTGCCCTTCATGTCATCAGGTGTGTATAATTGCAGTATCGTTTGCCTTA
>JBMOHR010000249.1:0-4353 GCA_049317745.1 Ignavibacteria bacterium | reverse complement strand
AATATTTGCATGCATTCGCAATAATCCTTTATTATGTCAGATAATATATTTAATTTATCTTTCTTTGGGATTTAAAATATAATACATTATGAAATTATTTAAACTTTCTTTAACGTTAGTTTTATTAGTATTTCTGGCCTCAACTGTTTATTCTCAATCGAAAAATGAAGAAGAGCAGACTTACGGTGGAATAGAACCTCCGGGATATATATCGGCAAACCTTAGTTTAACGTACGGCAGCGCCAAAGGTAATTATTTTATTAACACCCTTGTCCTTGAAGGAAAATCAAACGATTATATGCTTCCTGAACTTGATGTAGAAGTTGGCATCGTTAACAGACTTTCCCTTGAATTGATAACGGGATACAGGAAAATAGTTTCCAATGCTTCGGCTACTTCAACTAAACTAAACAGGACAATAAAGGCAAACAAAACATCGGATGGACTTAACACAATAATGCTTGGTGCAAATTTAGGTATAATGAACGAACATAAATACCGCCCCGGGATGTATTTGCAGAATCAGTTCTTTCTTCCAAAGACAGGCTATTCCAATTTTCAGAATGAACAGCTTGGATACTTTACAACTTTAAATATGGAGAGTACTGTTTCTGACATTACTTATTTTGATTACAGCCTCGGCGCAGGCTGGGACGGGAACAGCCCTTACGCTATTTATAGTTTTAACATCAACCCGAACTTTTATGTCACAGATAACATTATTGCTTACGCCGATATCGGAGGTATTTATGCAAAGTACGATGGACCTGTTAATTTAATCGATATTGGAACAACAATCACCTTTACTGATAATTTTTCCATAGATGCCTGTATAGGTAATCAGCTTCAGGCAAAGAACTATTTGAAAAACACTTATGGTTCTCTTAAGTTTACGTACGACTTTAACGCATTCGGAAAATAATAAACAAAACCCCGTGATAATAAAATCACGGGGTTTGTTCTTACTTCAAATTCTTTACTGAAAAACTCTTCACCCGATTAGTGTTAATTCGTATCTGTTTTTATCTCCTGCTCTTGACATAAAAATTCTTTTCTTTCAATCTTTCTTTGTGCTTTCGTGTTTTTGTGGTGAAATCTTTCACCCTTAAATATTCTTCCTGGTGAACCTACTCCTATAGTTCTCCGTAAACCTTCTTATAAATTATCTTTCCGATAATAGGTATCTTAATGTAAGAACCCTGATAAGATTTTACAGCAAGATATATTTCATAAGCCATCGCTCCGAAAATTGAAATGAAAAGTCCGCCGTAGAACACAACCATTAATATAACCATAATCGCGGGGAATGCTCCTCCGTCTGAATGATGACTACCTTTTGACGTCATTGCACCGAGACCTATTCCAAATATCATAAACACTAATACAAGTGCCACAATCACTATTACAAGTATTGCCACGTAAGCTATGTGGAAAAATATTGCCTGCAATGCATGGTACCTCACAAACCTGGATTTGTCCTTCTGCGTTGCCCATAATATAATCGGCAGTATTATTCCGCCGAATAAAATTGAAAGATGCGACAGCATCGCCATCAATCTTTCGTCACTGGTTGTTTCTTCGTTTTGCATAATCTATATTTTAAAATTTTATTTTCCAATACCTGCTGGCTTTCCAACCCTTGTCATTCCTGCATGATCTTAGCAGGAATCTCTACTAAAGCAATCAGTTCTATCAGTGTAAATCCGCGTTCAATTTCCTAAATGTCTTACTTCGTGTCCTTGTGCCTTAGTGGTGAATTCTCTTCAGAAATCTATCCCCTGTGATTCACTATCTTATCATACATTCCCGAATACGCAATATTCTTCACCACGTCTCCGTTCAGAAAATCATACGGGAAACCATAGTCTATCTTACTCACCTCATTCAGTCTTTTCATTACATCCTCACTCAGCGTCACATCCACGCACTTCATATTCTCAATCAACTGCTTATCCGTTCTCGCACCTACTATAGGAATAAAGACACCCTTTTGCTGCCTAACCCAGTTAAGTGCAAGCGTTGCTCCGGGAATTCCCGTCTCGTCGCTTATTTCTTTTACTGCTTTTGCTATTAAAGTGTTCCTTTCATTCAGTCTTGCACTGCCTTCTTTTATTCTTTTTGGACCTTTGTCGTCATCTGATAAGTACTTACCAGTCAGCGCACCGCCGCCAATCGTTCCCCACGGAGTTACCGCAAGGTCGAAATGATTTGCCATAGGAATCAAATCCCTTTCCGCTCCTCTTTGCAGCAGCGAATATTCAATCTGTAAAGCAACAAATCTGGACCACCCTCTTAAGTCTGCCATCGTGTTGGCACTCGAAACTACCCAGGCGGGCGAATCTGAAATACCAACGTATAAGACTTTTCCCGATTCCACAAGAGCGTTAAAACTGTGCATTATTTCGTCTATCGGAGTAAGTGAATCCCATACGTGCATCCAGAGCAAATCTATGTAATCCGTTTTCATTCTTTTGAGTGAATCTTCCACCGAGTTCATCATACTCTTTCTGTTATTGCCCGATGCGTTTATGTTCTTCGGATTTGTAGGATTAGTTAAAGTATACTTTGTTGCCAGCACATAATCGTCTCTGTGTCCTGCCATAAACTCACCAACGTATTCTTCACTCGTTCCGTTATTGTAAAGGTTCGCAGTGTCTATATAGTTTCCGCCTGCATTGACGAATGCATCAAACACCTTCTTCGAATCCGCCTTGTTCGTTCCGAATCCCCATTCCTCGCCGAACGTCATAGTACCCAGACATAATTCCGACACCTTCAATCCCGACTTTCCCAGTAATCTGTATTTCATATTTGTATTCTTATTTAAATTTAGTATATAATGTTATAAACGTTCTACCCCCTTAAAAGTTTTAAATCTCTTTGCCTCTTTATTTCATTGCTCCTTGCCTGAAAATATTTTCTCCGTGTTCTCTGTGACTTCTCTGTGGTCTCCGTGAACCTATTCTAATAATATGTGTTAATTTGTGTAATTCGTGGTAGAAGTTCTTCCTAATTCCTCTTCACCGGTTTATACTCCTTCTCCGCATCCACCTTTTCCACATACGCACTATTCCACACTCTTTCAAAAACTATCTCCAGCGCTTCATTCACTTTCCCGCTTTCGATTATCAGGGTTGCATTCCTGCTGTCATAAAAATAATCCCTCTCCCAGTTAGACGTACTTATCCACGAAATATCATCGTCTGCAATGAAAAACTTGCAGTGTTGAACCCTTGCATAAGGAATGTATCCTTTGCTGAACTGAGGTACTGTACTGAACTTAATCTCTATTCCATTTACCTGCGAAAGTTCTTTAATCGCATCGATTGCATCCTTTTTAATCGCCCAGTCAGAAAGTATTATCTTAACGTCAACGCCGCGTGCAGCTGCCTTGCGGAGTTCTTTGTCAATCTTATCATAAGGAGATTTCTTGCTCTTGCCCTTTGTTGAGTATGAATAAAACTGAATGCACAACCTGTTCTTTGCACCTTTAATTGTTTTCAGAAGTTCGGTTTCTTCTTTAGCAAAACCTTTGTTCACGACATCCTTCGGACTGAAGGCAGGGTACAACTTCACCGTTCCGTAATCAGTTGTTTCAATCTTCAGCATCTTCTTCGCCGTATAAACTTTGTCTGCGCTTTCTTTTAAAAGTGATGTCATAGTCTCTTCATCCTGATTATCGCAAAGAGTCCAGTCAGTCTCAAACACCCGCATAAACATATCCGCAAACTCTTTATGCTTTATCCTCACACCCATTTCGTGAATATGTTTCAATGCGCGCCAGTCGAAGTTCTGACTTCCAAGGAACAAATCCTCGCCGTCAACCACAAAATATTTCGCGTGCATTACGCCACCTCCGATTTTATTGAAAGGAATCTTCTTTACAGTAATGTTCGGAATGTTTTCAAAGTCATTTGCAGATTCTTTATACCTTTCAAAGAACTTTCCGTCAATCATAATCCTTACAACCACGCCTCTTGCCGCAGCGGATTTAATTTCGCTGATTACATTCTCAAGCGGTTCGCCCTTTTCATTCGCGATGTAAAACGTTTCCATATCAATGGTCTTCTTCGCCGACTTAATCATTTCCATCCACACATCTGTCGCACGCGGAAGTTTCGACTGCTCCATTATTGTCTCCGCAGGCACAGTCTCCACTAACTGAAATACAGTTTGCGAAAACCCTGTTACGTTCAGCGAGGCAAGAAGTATGATACACACCGCAACCCTTTTAAATAACTTCATAACCCTAATTTGTTTAATTTATTATGATTAATAACTCTTTATAATCTGTTCTTCACCCGATCACTTTAAAATGATGGGTAAACGCTTATGAAATGGAAAGGAGATACT
>JBMOHR010000248.1:0-4405 GCA_049317745.1 Ignavibacteria bacterium | reverse complement strand
ATATCCTGAACAGGCAATGTACTCTTGTCGAAATAATTCCAAGGCGTAGACGTCACTTCCTGTAAAACACCAACCTTAAACCCAAACAATATTGCCTGCTTCACCCAGTTGTTCACAACCCATTGCCCGTTCACTTTTTCCGCAGTTCTTATCTCTCCCGATTCAAGTGCAAGTCTAACTTCATCGAATAAAGAAATTCCTTCATCGTAACTTAAATTCCCGCTTGCTGTCGCTGTTTCAAACCTATGTTTTAAATCTGCCATTCTTAAATTAAGTTTAATTCTTTCAATGTAACTTCCATCGTCTTAAGCGTCGCATCTGTCGAAGCATACAAAGGTGCCCTCAATATGTTCTCTAGCAATCCCATCTTGTACATCCCCGCCTTTACAGGAATCGGATTACTTTCCACAAAGCAACTCTTAAACAACGGAGTCAGTTTATGGTGCAGTGCTTTTGCCTCTTCCATGTCGCCGCTGAGTAATTTATCAACAAATTCACTCATAAGTTTTGGCGCTATGTTAGATGCCACACTGATAAGCCCTTTCGCTCCCGTTGCAATCAGTGACAATGTCTCATCATCATTTCCCGATAACACTGAAAATCCTTCAGGCGCATTTCTTATAATCTCACATATCTGTGCATAATTACTTGATGCCTCTTTTGTTGCGATTATATTCTTTATCTCTCCAAGTTTTAAAGCAGTCTCTGCATTCATATTCACAGAAGTTCTCGCAGGTACATTATACATTATTATTGGTTTGTCTGTAGAACCTGCAACAGTCGTAAAATGATTTATCATTCCCTGCTGTGTCGGTTTATTGTAATAAGGTGTCACAACCAGAAATCCGTCAACGTTCATCTTGCTGAACATATGTATGTTGTGTACCACATGCTTTGTGTTATTCGAACCCACACCAACAACCACAGGTATTCTTCCACCCGATTCCTCTGCAGTTATTTCTACTAACTGTAGCTTTTCGTTGTCTTCAAGACAAGGTGTCTCCCCCGTCGTTCCGAGCGGTACAAGAAAATGTATTCCTTCTGCAATCTGCCTTCTTACAAGTTTTCTGAAAGCAACATAATCTACTTCAGAGTTCTTTCCGAACGGAGTAACCAATGCCGTTCCGCAGCCTTTAATTTCTTTCATTGTTATTTTAATATATTTTTAAACTTTTCTTCCAGTAACTCTTTAAACTCATATATGCCCTTTATGTCCTCAGCCCATTCAGCCGCCGTCACAGCGCCTTCCGCAAACCCTTTTCTAGAATATGCTTCGTGCTTCAGTGTGATTCCGTCCTCTTCTGATTCAAACCCTACTTCGTGTATTCCTTTTATGTACCCGCATCTTATCGAATCTGTTTCAACTCTTTTCTCGAATACATCCTCAACTATTTTCTCTATTGTCTTTGCCGTTCCTGATGGTGCATCAAGCTTTTGTTTGTGATGAAGCTCGAGTATGTAAGGGTCGTAATGTGCCAGTCCGTTAATCAACTTCGATGACAATTCTGTTATTTTAAAGAATATGTTTACTCCAATCGAAAAATTAGTAGCATATATCAATGTCTTATTCTTTTCTTTAAAATATTTTAACACATCATCCTTAATGTCAAACCAGCCCGTCGTTCCAACTACCGCAGCCTTGAAGTTATCGCATACGTATTTGTAATTCTCTTTAAACGCCTCTGGTGTTGTGAAGTCTATGCAAACGTTTTCCTCGAACTTTGCATTCTTCAAGGCAGTACCGTCATTAAGTCGCGCAATAGATTTTCCGCCGCGTGATTTTATAGCGGCCTCAATTTTCTTACCCATTTTCCCGTAACCCGATATTATGATGTCCATTTAATTAATTTGAATTATCAAAAAATTCATCGTGCAGTATCTGCATCACTTCCTGCAGATCGCTCTTATTCACAACAAAACTTACGTTAATTAGTGATGCCCCCTGTGATATCATCGTTATGTTAAAATCTCCCAGCTTCTGAAATATCCTTTTTGCAATTCCCTTTGTGTTCTTTAAGTCCTTGCCAACAACGCATACAAGCGACTTCTCCTCTTCCACTTTCACTGTCGAAAACACAGACAGCTCTTTTACAATTTCCTCAATGCGTTCTTCATTGTCAAGAGTAAGCGATACGTTTACTTCCGAAGTTGTAATCAAATCAACCGATGTCTGGTTGTTGTCGAATATTTCAAATATCCTTCTTAAAAAACCGTATGAGTTAAGCATCTTCGTCGAAAACACGTTCAGCACCTTTACGTTTTCTTTGCATGATATCGATTTAATACCGCCCTTGATTTTTTTTGAGTCTGACAGTATCAGAGTACCTTCGTTCTCGGGATTCTTCGAATTAAGAATCCTTACGGGAATGTCTTTTTCCACCGCAGGTTGTATTGTCAGCGGATGAAGTACTTTTGCGCCAAAGTACGCAAGTTCTGCCGCCTCTTCGAACGATATCACCGAAACTATCTTCGTATTGTTCACTTTCCTCGGGTCTGCTGTCAGCATTCCGTCAACGTCAGTCCATATTTCTATCTCTTCTGCATCCATTGCCATTCCTATAAGTGAGGCACTGTAATCTGAACCTCCTCTGCCAAGTGTGGTTGTTCTTTTGTCTTCCGTGTTAGATATAAATCCCTGCGTTAACACAACATCGTTATTCTTAATAAGCGGAATTATTACCTTCGGTGTTTCTGTTTTGATTCTTTCTGTTATCGGCTCGCCAACTAAATAATTCTCATCAGTATATATAAATTCTCTTGCATCAACCAGTGCAGTCTTTATGTTATTATGATTAAACACTGCGTTTATCACAAGCGATGAAAGTAATTCCCCGTGCGTGATTATCTTTGCCATGCTCCTGTCCGAAAGTTCCGAAAGAAGCGACACTCCTTTTATCAGCTCTAATATTGTTGAAAAATATTCCTTTATCTTTAATGTTACATCTTCGTATTCCTTAGTACCTTCGCCGAGAAATTCTTTGCATATTTCTGCGTGTCTTGTCTCAAGCTCCTTCAGTAATTTCTTTGCACTGCTTAGTTCGCCCTTCTCTGAAAGCCGCGCCGCACTCTGAAGTGTGTCCGTCGCCTTGGATATAGCCGATACCACAACTACGGGTTTTCTTTTCAGTCTTGTCCTTACAATCTCAACCAGTCTTCTTATCGCAGAAACATCTCCAACAGACGTTCCGCCGAATTTCATTACAATCATTTTATGTATTTGTTTTTAACTAAATATTCTGCGTTCAGTATTGCCGCTCCCGCCGCCCCCCTTATTGTGTTGTGCCCGAATGCCGTCATCTTCCAGTCGAGTACGTCGCATTTTCTTAAGTTACCCACCGAGACCGTCATTCCGTTACCGTTGTATAAATCCAGCGTTGGCTGTGGTCTTGCAGGGTCATCAAAATACTGTACTACTTTCTCAGGTGAGAAAGGCAGCCCCAGATGTTCGTAATCCCCGAATGTTTTTACTATCGCTTCTTTTGTCGCCGGTTTCTTTGTTTTGAAAGATATTGATGTTGTGTGTCCGTTTTGTACGGGTACTCTGTTGCACATAGCAGACAATGTAAAGTCAGCAAAATTAATATTTCCGTTTTTAATTTCTCCGAATATTTTCAGTGGTTCGGTCTGCATCTTCTCTTCTTCATCCTTTATGTATGGAACGATGTTGCCGAGTATGTCCAAAGAAGGAACCCCCGGATATCCCGCACCAGATATTGCCTGCATCGTGCAGACCAATACTTTATCAAGTCCAAATTTTCTGAAAATCGGATACAGCGCAAGTACCATAACTATAGTTGAACAGTTCGGATTCGTTACAATGAAACCGCCTTTAGAAAATCTCTTCTGCTGAAGATTAATTATTTCAAAGTGTGAATGATTTATTTCAGGTATTATAAGCGGTACGTCTTCCGACATTCTGTGATTCTTTGAATTGCTCACAACTGCAGACCCTTCGTTCGCATAGTATTCTTCAATCTCTCCTGCTACAGATGAATCAAGTCCTGAGAATAGTATCTTCGCGTCTAACTTCTCATTGCAGTTCTTAATAGTTAAGTTCTTCACGTTCTCAGGTATCGGCTTTGACTCTTTCCAGTTTACGCGGTCGGAATATTTCTGTCCTGCAGAATTTTCCGAAGCCGCAACCTCCGATGCCTCAAACCACGGATGGTTCTCAAGCAATGCTATCAGTTTCTGTCCAACCGCGCCCGTGCATCCGAGTACTCCGACTTTAATTCTATTCTCCAATTTCTTTCTCCAGTTTATAGTAAATATTTTTTAAATCTTTTACTGCTTTATGCAAATCTGCTATCACTACGTGCTCTTCCTGTGTATGTGCTACAAATATTGTTCCTGGTCCGTACAGGAGCCTCTTTCCTAAGTTGAATAATTCAGGGGCATCGCTTCC
>JBMOHR010000247.1:0-4426 GCA_049317745.1 Ignavibacteria bacterium | reverse complement strand
GTTCTGAATTCGTGACTCATGTTTGCCAGTAAAGCCGATTTCATTCTGTTGGCTTCTTCAGACTTTTCGCTTATTTCAACTAATTTAGAGATGTCATTGTAAACAGCAAATACTCCCGTTGTGTTGTTATCAAACACTATAGGAAGCCCCATAATGGAAACCCATATTTCTTTTCCGTCTTTACCTTTTCTTCTTGTATCTTTTCTTACGATTGCGCTTGAAGATGCCTTACGTGAGATTTCATCAGACTCGGATAATAAATCGTCGGGAACAATAAAGGAATTAAGATTTTTGCCTTTTACTTCGTTAAGTTCATAATGAAATAAATCCGTAAAGGCTTTATTAGTATGAATAATTCTGTTCTGATTATCAATAATCACCATTGCATCAAGCGATTTTTCATACAACTGTGCAAATAAGGAAGCACTCTGAACTTCCTTTGAGTCCAAATCTAGTTTTGTCATATTTATTTTACGATTTTAAACAGATACCCCTTTTTTTCGAACTACCCTTTTTTACTGTTAAAACCATTGAAAATGTTGCCAAACAGTCCTCCGATTAACCCGCCGTAAACTGTCATCAGTAGCATATTGGATTTTATGGCACAGGTACCGGATGCACACCCAATGAATTTCCAGTACATAAAACCGCCAATTAATCCTATTACCGTTAATATGATTGTTAAAATATATTTTTTTACTAAAACTTTCAATCTCATTTTGATATTTCTTTTAAGTATTTTCCTGTGTATGAATTCTTTATCCCTGAAATCTCTTTTGGAGTACCTGCACCTACAACATATCCGCCTTTATCGCCTGCTTCAGGTCCTAAGTCTATTATGTAATCAGCATTCTTTATAACTTCTAGGTTATGTTCAATAACAAGCACTGTATTTCCTTTCTTCAGCAATGCATCAAAACATTTCATCAGTTTTGAAATATCGTAATAATGCAGGCCTGTTGTGGGTTCATCGAATATAAACAGAGTATTCTGTGAAGATGATTTATGTACAAGATGAAAAGCAAGTTTCACTCTCTGCGATTCACCGCCTGAAAGTGTAGAACCCGACTGTCCGAGTTTGATGTAACCCAGTCCTACATCTTCGAGTACTTTTAATCTCCTTACTATATTTGCAAACGGTTTAAAAAACTTTATGGCTTCTGATACTGTCATTTCAAGTACTTCGTGTATGTTTTTTTGTGCACCGCTGCCTCCCTGAAGTTTCACTTCAAGCGTGTCCGCCTTATAACGCATTCCGTTGCACGATTCACACTCAAGGTATATGTCTGCCATAAACTGCATTTCAACCTTTATAACTCCTGCACCTTCGCAGGTTTCACACCTACCTCCTGGTACGTTGAAAGAGAAAGTACCGTTCTCAAAGTTTCGTCTCTTCGAAAGCGGAGTATTTGCAAACGCTTCCCTTATATCGTCGAATGCCTTTATGTAAGTTACGGGATTGCTCCTCACACTCTTGCCAATCTGCGACTGGTCTATCATTTCAACGTTTTCTATATGCTCGTGTCCGAGTACGTCATCGTAATCTGTAGTCGCCTCTTCTGAATATCCTTCAATCTTTTTCTTCAGTGCTCCGTAAACTACGTTGTTTATCAGTGTTGATTTACCCGAACCGCTAACACCAGTTACGCACGTAAAAAGTCCGAGCGGAATTTTCACGTTTACATCCTTAAGGTTGTTTTCACGTGCACCTTTTACTTCAATAAACTTTGTATCCTTGTCTACGGAACGGACGTTTGAATTAAACTCAACGTTTAATTTCCCGTTCAGATATTTCGATGTTAATGTATTAGTACTTTTCAATAACTCGCTGTAAGTCCCTTCAAACACTACCTCTCCGCCGTTCTCACCCGCAAGCGGACCTATATCTACAATCCTGTCTGCTTCCTTCATCATATCCTTATCGTGTTCAACCACAAGCACTGTATTGCCTATATCTCGAAGCGACTTCATTATATTAATCAGTTTCTCATTGTCTCTCGGATGCAGTCCGACTGATGGCTCATCAAGAACATATATCGAACCGACAAGAGAAGAACCGAGCGATGTAGCAAGATTTATCCTCTGCGATTCACCTCCCGATAGTGTTGCCGATAATCTGTTCAAAGACAAATACGTCAGCCCTACATCAACTAAGTATTTTAGACGTGTTAATATTTCTTCAAGTATTCTTGCAGCAACTGATTTTTTATAAGCATCAAGTTTCAATCCGGAAAAGAACCCGTAAGCTTCTTCAATGTTCATCTTCACAATCTCGTTTATTGCCTTACCGCCTACCTTTACGTACAGTGCCTCTTTCCTTAACCTTGCACCATAACATTCACTGCATAATGTAAATGCCCTGTAACGGTTCAGAAGTACTCTGTAATGAAGTTTATAAGATGCTTCTCTTTCAACACCCTTAAAAAATTTATAGATACCGATATACTTCCCGCCGCCTTTGAATATAAACTCTATCTGTCTGTCAGTAAGTGCCTTTACAGGCTTATGTAAATCAATTCCGTTTTCTTCTGCTTCCAGTATCAGAGACGTTAAATGCCCTGAATGTTTCGGAGTTGAGAAAGGTGCAATCGCATTATTCATCAGGGATTTATTCTTATCCGGAATCACCAGCGAGTAATCGATATCCATCGTCCTGCCGAAACCCTGACATTTCACGCAGGCGCCATAAGGATTGTTGAATGAAAATAGTCTTGGTTCAGGCTCTTCAAATGTTATTCCGTCCAGTACATAATACTTATTGTATGTCTTATCCTTAAAATCATCACCATCAAAAATCCTTAATGTTAAATATCCGTGTCCTTCGCTGAATGCCATCTCCAGTGATTCAGAAAGTCTTGAAACAGATTCCACATCTGAACTGTCAAAATTCATTCTGTCAATTATTATAAATACTTCTTCTGCTTTTGTGCTCTTAAAACACTTTACAAGTTCAGCGTTTGCGGAATCGTTCAAATCGTAAGTCTCAACACCAAGAATTATCTTGTAATAGCCCTTCTCCCTCAAATTATTTAGAAATGTATCAACACTCTTTATATCATCTATTCTGATATTTGCGAGTACGAAAATCTTTTGCTTGTCCTTTTTAGTAAGTTCTTTAATAATAGTGGATGGGGAATCTTTTTTCACTATCTGACCGCTTACGGGTGAATATGTATCACCGATTCTTGCATAGAGCAGTCTTAAATAATCATAAATCTCTGTTGAAGTTCCGACAGTAGACCTCGAGTTCTTCGAACTTGCCTTCTGTTCAATTGCCATTGATGGTGCAAGTCCGCTTATCGAATCAACTTCTGGTTTGTTCATCTTCTCAAGAAACTGCCTTGCGTAGGAAGAAAGGCTTTCCACGTAACGTCTCTGCCCTTCTGCATAGATTGTATCAAACACAAGCGACGACTTTCCGGAACCGCTGACTCCTGTAAACACTACAAGTTTATACTTGGGTATATTAATGCTGATATTCTTAAGGTTATGAACTTTCGCCCCTTTGATTATTATAAACTTCTTCGAATCTTCAGTGGATTCTGCGGTCTTACTCTTAATATTTTTAGGTTTCTTGGCTTTCAATATTTTATTAACCCTTAATTTACTTTTATCGTGCTGAGAAATAAAGTCAAAAGGATATAAATCTGCTATATTATTACACATCTGAACAAAATACCTCCTTAATTTTACAAATGTATTTACCACGAACAACCTAAACGAAGTTTAATTTGAATAACCCATACGAAGTATAGTTTTGATAACCCGAAGGGATTTAATATGATTAACCCATACGAAGTTTATTTTTGATAACCCCGAAGGGGTTGAATATGAATAACCCCCGGCGAAGCCGGGGGAAAGCACAAAAACAATCCAACCCCGAAGGGGTTGAACACTTATTTCTTCAGAATATTATAATATCGAAAGTGATATGATTATGCTACAATCGGATTGATTGAGTTATTTAAATAAAGATAAACAAGTTATATCACTGTTTCGTATCTTCTTCGGGAGTCTCTTTGTGGTTCTTAATAATCTCTTCCAGTTTTGAAAGAATCCATTTCTTCATCACAAAGTTAATCTCTTTCTCTATGTCTCGCTTAAACAGTTCCAGTTCTGTTACTTTCTTATCCTCATCATACTTTTGCTTTTTGCGGACAAGTTTCCTGAAATAGTACACCAGTAATTCGTGCCTTTCCTTATCATAAGCAGTAAATATCTTTTCGTTCTTAATGTTATCATAGAAGTTATGCAATAGTTTTTCAAGCCCCTCATACTCACCTTTTTCGTAGTATATCTTAAGTTCAAGACTATAGATATCATACTTATAAACGATTTTCGGATGCTTCAGGTCATTCATAATTTTTAAGGCTTTCCCGTACTCCTTGTTTAAGTAGTAATAATGCAGTAAAGCAAAGTTATGCAT
>JBMOHR010000246.1:0-4437 GCA_049317745.1 Ignavibacteria bacterium | reverse complement strand
TTCTTTGAGGTAGCCGCTGATGCTATGTTTATCGCCGAAACAGATACAGGCATAATATTAGAAGCAAACCAGGCTGCATCACGATTGCTTTTACTGCCACATGACAGTATTGTAGGCTTACATCAGTCAAAACTACACCCGCCGTTGAATAAAGAATCCGTCAATAATGTATTTGAGATTCATAAACTGGAAGCGAACGAGAAGGCAATGACGCACCCTATTGAGAACACAATAATCCGTTCTGACGGTTCGGAAGTACACGTAGAAATACTTGCTTCAAAAATAACATATAACGGCAAGTTATGCCTTATGGGTACTTTCCGCGACATCACTGAGCGGAAAAAGACAGAGGAGGCTATTATTGAAAGCAAAGAACAGTTCAAAAATCTTTCAGAAGAAGTACCTGCATTTATTTCTTCACATTTACCTGATGGAACCATAATATACTGCAATCAGGCACTTGCAAATATAGCGGGTTTAAGCACAGCAGAAATTATTGGAAAGAATTTCTACAGCTTTCTTAACAAAGATGATTTAATAATTATAAAGAGGGCGCTGAAATCTCTCACACCCGAAAACCCAACAGAGTTTCACACACAAACATACACAACACCAGACGGGAAAATATTAAGCCAGGAATGGAGAAACAGGGCATTCTTCGATAAAAAAGGAAAAGCCATACGCTATCTGGCAATTGGAATTGATATTACACAGCGCAAAGAGATTGAAAAGGAACTGAAAGATTCAGAAGAAAAATACCGTACTTTGTTTGATTCGTCCACCAGTGGTATTGGAATAGCAACCCTGGAAGGCAAGCCCCTTTTTATGAATCGCGCTATGAAAATGATTACAGGGTACACAGCAGAAGATTTTGATACATTAAGAATACAAGACCAGTTCGTCGACTCTGAAAAAC
Organism: Ignavibacteria bacterium; assembly: GCA_049317745.1. Lineage (GTDB taxonomy): Bacteria > Bacteroidota > Ignavibacteria > Tepidaquicellales > Tepidaquicellaceae > CAIKZJ01. Next base: position 3,521 of record JBMOHR010000246.1, on the reverse strand, counting down.
GGGATAAGATGAAAGTGCAGTTAATTAAATCGGGCGAGGTGAAAGACCTGGAAACACAGTTGAAGAAAAAGGATGGCACAATATACGATGCACAGATGAATTTAAATCTTATAAAAATGGGCAGCGAACAAGTGATGATGACTAACTTGCGTGACGTTACGGAAATAAATCGTGTTTATAAGGAACAGAGAGAAAATGAAGAACGGTTTAAGCAAATTGCAGAAAGTTCGGGAATCTGGATATGGGAAACAGACAAAGACGGATTATTCACCTATGTAAGCAGCAACGAAGAATCTATTCTGGGCTATACACCCGAAGAGACCGTAGGTAAAAAATACTTTTATGATTTCTTTGCACCCGAGATAAAAGAGACATATAAAAGTGCTGCATTAGAAGCTTTTTCAAGAAAAGATGTTCTCAATAATTTTGTAAATCCGAATATTCATAAAAACGGCAAACGTGTAATTCTTGAGACAAGCGGAGTACCTATAATCGATGAAAACGGAAACCTGTCGGGATATCGCGGAACAGATAAAGACGTAACAGAGAGAGAAAATACTGCTGGAATGCTAAGGTCAAGTGAGGAAAAGTTCTCAATTGCTTTTAAAAACATTCCGGTGCTTTTATCTATAAGCGAATTCAATACCGGTAAGTATATAGATGTTAATGATAAATTTCTGGAAGTGTCCGGTTTCAGCCTTGAAGAAGTAATTGGCAAAACATCTACAGACCTCGGCTGGATAATGGAAAAAGACAGAGAACTGCTGTTTAATACACTGAAGGAAACCGGACGGGTCAACGAACTGGAACTCCGCCTTAGCAAAAACAACAAGGAAGAAATAATCTGCCTGTATAACGGTGAGGCTTTAATGATTAATGGGGAGAGGTATCTTCTTTCAATGGCAATTGACATAACCGAGAAGAAAAAAGCAGATCAAGTAATTGAAAACCTTAACCGTGTTTATTCAGTGATAAGTCATATTAACGAAATGATTGTAAGGACTGACAACAAAGATGAATTATTCAGAAAGGCGTGCGAAATTGCTGTTGAACACGGAAAATTCAGGATGTCATGGATTGGCATAGTTGATGATAAAGACAAACTAGTAAAACCATATACCTGGAGCGGGCACGAAGACGGATACCTTAAAGAGATAAGAAAGATTACAACTTCAAATAATTTCCCTGAGGGCAAAGGACCGACAGGAATAGCAATAAGAGAGGGGCGGGCATTCCACTGTGATGACATTGAGCACAATCCACTTATGGCTCCATGGAAAGATGAGGCATTAAACAGAGGATACCGTTCATCAATTGCCTTACCTTTAAGAGTTTTTGGTAAAGTAATCGGAGCATATACACTTTATGCAGATGTACCAGAATTCTTTGATGATAATGAAGTTGAATTACTTGAAAAAGTTGCAGATGATATTTCATTCGCACTCGAAACGATAGAGAATAAAGAAGCAAGAAAGCAGACAGAAGAAGAACTTAACATAAGTCACGAGATGCTTTCAAAACTGACAAGTCAGGTTCCCGGTGTTGTTTATCAATACCGTTTATACCCTGACGGCCATTCATGTTTTCCTTACTCAAGTCCGGGTATGTATGAAATCTATGAAGTTACACCCGAAGAAGTGAGAGAAGATGCCACACCAGTATTTGGAAGAGTGCACCCGGATGACTTAGACATGATTACATTCACAATAATGGAATCAGCACGGACTCAGGAAGTTTACCACAGTGAGTTTCGTGTAATGCTTCCCGAACAAGGATTGCGCTGGCGTTCATGCGATGCAAAACCAGAACTACTGGAGGATGGAAGTACGTTGTGGTATGGAATTATTTCTGATATTACAGACAGAAAAAATGCGGAAGAGACAATAAAGAAGAATCAGTATATGCTTGCAGAAGCTGAAAACATAGGGCAGACAGGAAGCTGGACGTATGATGCGAAAACAGAAACAGCTCAATGGTCATCAAATATGTATGAAATATTCGATGCAGACCCGGCCGACAAAACAATACTTGACTACTTCAAATTTATAGAAAAGTTTATACACCCTGAAGACAAAAAAATGGTGTTTGAAGAATTTACAAAAACACTTAAGGACAAAAACCATTTATACGACATTAATTACCGTATTGTCAGAAAGAACGGAAACATACGGACTATACATGCAATCGCAAAAACTCTCTGGGACAAAGAAGGCAAACTTGTGGAGATGATAGGGTGGATTGAAGATATAACAAAACAAAAACAAGCAGAGGTAGAGTTGATTCTGGCTAAGGATAAAGCAGAGGAAATGAGCAGGTTAAAGTCCAACTTCCTTGCGAATATGAGCCACGAACTGCGAACACCTATGGTCGCGATACTCGGCTTTTCTGAAATTCTGAGTACTTCATTAAAAGAGTCTGAAGAAAAAAAGTTTGCCGAAATGATACTTAAGGGCGGGAAAAGACTTACAAACACTCTGAATTTAATACTGGATTTATCGAGGGTAGAGTCGAGTAATATTGATTACAAATTAATACCGCTAAATATATCCAACACCGTAAAATCTTCAGTAAAACTTTTTGAGAAAGAAGCGGAGAAGAAGAACCTTAAATTAACCACGAATATAACAAAAACAGTAAACGCCGAAGTTGATAATTCAATGCTTGAAAAAGTATTAGAACACATTATCGAGAATGCCGTAAAATACACAACTGAAGGTGAAATAGGGGTATCGACCGGGTACGATAATTTTAACGGTGTGGAGTATGCATGCATAAAAATTGAGGATACAGGAATCGGGATTCCTGAAAATATGAAAGAAATAATCTTTGAGCCTTTCAGACAGGCGAGTGAGGGCAGGAGCAGACAGTTTGAAGGAACAGGACTTGGTTTATCCATTGCTAAAAAATATGTTGAATTGATGGAAGGAATAATAAGTGTTGAGAGCAGTTTAGACAAAGGCTCCATATTTACTATAAGGTTCAGAGCCTGTTCAACACCTGCTCCGAACTTAAACAGGAAAAAAGACGAGGCATACAAGATTAAGGAAACTGCTTCAGAAAACAGAAAAAGGATATTAATAGTGGAAGATGATGAATTGAGTCTTGATATGATAAAACAGGCTTTAAAAAATATGTGTGTTTGTGACTCTGTTACAACTGGTGAGGAAGCGCTGGAGATTGTGCACGAGAATAACTACTCCCTGATTCTTATGGATATTGGTCTAAAGGGAATAAGCGGAAGTGATGCAGCAGCGATAATAAGAAAAATACACGGATATAAAACAACACCAATAGTTGCCATCACGGCGTTTGCAATGAAGGGTGACAAAGAAGAATTTATTGAGAAAGGATGTTCACACTATATTTCGAAACCGTTTGACGTTATTGTATTAAGGAATATGGTGAAAGAGGCACTCGGGGATTAGGCAATAGGCAATAGAAAGAAAGAGTAGGATGTGAGAAGTAGGGAGTAGGAAGTAAGGAGTAGGAAGTAAGGAGTAGGAAGTAAGGAGTAGGAAGTA
>JBMOHR010000245.1:0-4439 GCA_049317745.1 Ignavibacteria bacterium | reverse complement strand
CCTAACGGAGCCGGCAAAACTACTACGTTTTATATGATTTGCGGAATGATAAAACCAAAGTCAGGTGAGATAGAACTTGACGGTGAAGATATTTCCAGATATCCTATGTATAAACGTGCACAGTCAGGTATCGGATACCTACCTCAGGAACCTTCAATTTTCCGTAAAATGACTGTAAGAGAAAATATCCTTGCTATTCTACAGTTTATGAAACTTGATAAAGATGAGGCTGAAGAAAAATGTGATAAACTTATAAATGATTTTAGTCTAAAGAAAATAGAAGATTCAAAAGGTTATACTCTTTCAGGCGGTGAGAGACGCAGGACTGAAATAGCAAGAGCTCTTGCTTCTGACCCGAAGTTTATACTTCTTGATGAGCCATTCGCAGGAATTGACCCGATTGCTTCCGAAGATATTATGAAGATTGTAGCTAAATTAAAGGATAGGGGAATTGGTATTTTAATAACTGACCACAATGTACACGAAACGCTTTCTATAGTCGACAGGGCATACATTTTGATTGAAGGTAAAATCTTCCGTTCAGGTTCTGCTGATGAATTAGCTTCAGATGAAATGGTTAAAAAACTTTATCTTGGAGAAAATTTTACTCTGGACAGGTATTTGTTAGAATCAAAAAATTCAAATAAAACTTCTTAATCCTCATTTAAATTTGGATTAAGAAGTTTTAATTCTCTTATTACTTATCTTTACTGCTCTTATTTTCTTTCTTTGCAGGCTTATCTTCAGTAGCTTTACTATCACTTACAGTCGAAGTACTATCCGTGCTTGTACTGCCCGAAGAAGTAGAAGGTGCAGTTTTCTTCTTAGCATAGTCTGTCAAATAAAATCCCGTACCTTTGAATATTAATCCTGCAGGCATACTCACTAATTTCTTTAAAGCGTTGTGTCCGCATTCGGGACAAAGCGTCATTGGGTCGTCTTTCATCGATTGAAAAAACTCAAATGTGTTGTTACAGTGTTCACATTTATAATCATATGTTGGCATTGTTTATCTTATAAGTTTAATAATTTCTTCTTGGCTGTTTCATACTCTTCCTGAGTAATCAGGTTTTCGTCTAAGGCTTTCTTCATTTCCTTAAGTTTATCATAACTGAAAGAAGTATTTTCAGTCTGAGTATTAATACTTTGTTTTTGAGTTAAGTTCTCATTCAGTAATTCACTTACCTTTAAAATCCTTTTTAGTCTGTCACCTGATAATCTTGAAAAACTGTCCGGACTGAGTTTTAGTTTTTTGATTCTCTGTATGTATTCATTCCTCGATTCGATAGGTATTAAGTCTTCTACTTCTTTTGCTAATTCTCTCACTATCTTGTACTGGAACGTTTCATTCTTCTTCTTTGCCTCACCCGATATCTCTATTTCCTCTAATTTATACACCTTCTCATAGTAATATTCGAATATTAATAATAACTCGGCGTACTTATCTTTTGCTATTAATTCTTTCTTTATTCCGTCTGCTCTCTTTAATATTTTCTCTCTTAATGAATCGTGCCCGTCCTCTTCGAATAAACGGTTTATTAAGCGTGATTCTATTCCAAGTTGTTCAGTTCTTTTTACGGTTATACCTTCAGGTAAAGTATACTTGTAAATTGCTCTTTTATTTCCGTTCGAGTTGTCTGTTTCTATATCTATTTCGAACATATCAAATATCAATGCCAGTATAAAAGCTTTGTATGATTCGTCAAGTCTTTTTCTTTCCTCAACCGAGAGAGGTATTATATCATTATATATATAATAGTTCTTGTTAATATGTAGGTCTATATTTGTATTCTTTGAGAGATTCTTGTAATATGTTCTCATTTCTTCTGAAATAGTATAAGAGTAGAACAACGGGAAACCTGCCCATTCCGTATAGAACGTGATGGATGAGTTATCCGCTGAATCCTTGAACTCTACTGCATTTCCTGCAATTGAATGAATAAGGTTCTTAAACTTACCGAAAGAATTCGTATTTGTTCTGATACCGATGTAAAACTTCTTTGCTGAATCATCAAGTTTAAACCTTCCCGGTATTTCGTTTATCCTTAACCAAGGGAATGACTGTGACAGCATTCCTCTGATTTTAGATTCACTTCTCAGTATTTCCTTCTCGAAGAGAATTTCTGTAATGTTGTAATCGTCACGTATACCTTCAAATTGCTTTCTCGCAAACTTCAGCATACTGCTCTCAACTATCTTTGCGTCGCTGTCCTTCAGTATGTTAACAATGTCCGTAACATCAGATGCATTTAGTTCTTTCAGTAAATCAAAGGCGAGTGCTTTAATCCTGTCTGTAGCACTCTGACCGCTGCCTATATACCTTAAATAATATTCATTCTTAACGTCATCCGGTTCGTATATATGAAGGTTGAAACTCGTGTCCTGTTTCTGAATAAAGTATTCGTATTTTTTCCTGAAGTTCTCTTTAAGTATTCCAAGATTACCGGTCAGTTTATTTATGTCGCTGATTAATCCCGTAAATAATATCTTTCCGTCGTCTGTCTTGGTTCCTTTTTCAATAAGCCCGAGCATTCTCTGGCATATTTCCTTCGCATAATATCTTGAGTGAAGTTTTATCAATGCGTTATAATATTCATCGAGCACCTTGAGGAGTTTCTCTAAAGTCCCTTCCATTGCGGATTTCCGCATGATGTTGATTTTTGACCGTGACTCATCTTCCCTTAAATCCTGCATTCTGCTTTTTACTTCTGCTTCAAGTCTTGATATTAAAATCTGTAAATCTTTTATCTCTTTGTCAAATGTAGGTATGTAATCGAAGTTGCCGTTCGTAAGTATAAACTGTAACCTTCTTAATAAACTTATAGAATAGAATACACCTCTCGTTGAGTCATTTATCAGTGAATTAATCTTTTTCTCAAGGTTGCCTGTTATATTCCTGTCCCTGTCACCAATAATCTTTTGTATTATGTTGTTTCTGTTTGCATAAATCTGTGAATAGAATAATCCTTTCCGCGTTACATCATTATCGTCTTTGAAGTTTGTATCAAACTTCTGCTTTTCGTTTGTGATGTATGCAGACCATTTATCACCGCGTTTACCGCTAACGAGGTCATTCTTTAGGTTATTCAAAAATGTCTTTATCTGTGATTGTATAGAAGATTTCTCTCCCATACTGTACAATGAATTCAGTATCTGATGTTTGCTGCTCGATTCAGCAATCCCAAGCTCAGGTAAAAACTCTTCCCTTAAGTGTTCATCTATACTGCTCTGTGAGCCTTCTGCATACGTTAAATAATAATTTATAATATCTTCGCATAATTTATAAGCACAGGAAAGTATGATTCTGTCAATAGGTATGGATATTGTTGCCTGACCGAGTGTCGAGTATTTTCTTGAGAATGTGTTTTCTGTTACTGTGTTATCGTCAGGGAATAATCTTTGCTTATACTGTACTAAATTAACCCTTACTCCTCTTTTGTAGTTTGCAAAGTCAGAATTCGAAAAATCCTGAAATATAGTATCGGCAATCATTTTATAAATATCCCTGTTGCTCATTTCAGAGAGCGAGAGGTTCTTGCAGTTTTCTCCGTCTATTAAATAAACATCGTCATAAACACCTGGTTGGAATTTAAGATGCTCATTCTTCTTCCATGCAACGTTGAACGGATTCTTAAGGTTGTAATATTCTAATTCCATCAATGCAGAGTATCCGTTTGCATAAACTCTTTCTTTGCCGTACCCCTGATAAATCTTTGGAAGTACTATGTAGGATGAAGAAATCGCCTGATTCCTGAATAAATGTCTTATTAAAAAACCGAAGTCAAGGAACATTCCTGAGCCCGTACCGCCGCTGACTGATGTTATAACATAAACATTTATCTTCTCAGTGTTTACGTTCTTTATGTTGTGTTTGTCTTTTACAATATTAATAGAGCGTGAATCTGTAATCGTTGATTTTGCAGAACTGAGTTTGTATACTATTTCATCGTAATTATGAAATAATGCAAGTCTTGCTGCAGGTCTTATCTGGCCCGCTCCTGTGTTCATCGTTCCGAGTTTACCGATTTCTCCTGCTGTGTTCAGCCATTCTTTAATATGTGGTACATCGTTAATTCTGTGAATATAATCTGACGGATTAACAGGGTTAAAGACCTTTTCCGACGGCTTGAAATCTATATCATTAATCAGATAATCCCTTTCTCTTGCAATTCCGCTCTCTTCGGCAGGTGCATTATCCGTATCTATGTACAAATATGAAGTAATAGGGAAGTCGTCGAGCGAACCGTATTTCTCCACAAACTGTCTCCTGATTCGCAGTAAAACTTCTTTTCCTGTACCACCAAGCCCTATAAGGATTGTAGGCATAAACTCCTGAGTCTTCAACTCTAATGAACCTTTCTCAATTGTTACAGGTTCATTCTGTTCCGGTAATTTAAATGGATCTGCCATATATTTTATACGTAAATTATATGAAATTA
>JBMOHR010000244.1:0-4448 GCA_049317745.1 Ignavibacteria bacterium | reverse complement strand
TCTCAGGCACCGTTGGCAATAGCGGTTATCGGCGGATTAACTGTCTCTACATTTTTAACGTTATTATTCATCCCAACACTTTATATTGTCTTCGAAGAAAAATTCCATAGAAAAGTTAATAAAGAAGAGGAAGAAGAATTAGCAAAGTTATAGATTAAGTCTTTAAATAAATCATATTACTTTATATATTGCAATAACGGAATTTTAATCGTTTGTTCACTATTTAAAATTATATGAAATCTAAATCGTATATAACTGTTTTGCTTTTGTTGTTTATAACACTAAACTATGCATTCTCTTACGAATTATGCAGCAGAAGTAATATCTCGTTTGCTTCTCCAAACTTTGTTGTCTTCGATTCCACTATAAATGTAAATTATTACGGCTTAAATTTAACTTTAACAACCAGTCCGAATTTTCTATACGGAAATGTGAATGTGAAAGGTGATTTCGTAAACCCTAATAACGTTCTCTTTTTAAACCTCAGCAGTAATATGTTAGTTGACTCCGTTACAGGCCAGGGAGTTACAGGCTATACACATTCCAATAACATTTTGAACGTTAACTTTGATAATAACAGAAATAACTTCGATATAAGAATTTATTATAAAGGGCTTCCCGGTAACTCGGGCTTTGGCAGCTTTGCATTCTCTTCTCAGAATTCAGTACCCGTAATCTGGTCTCTCAGCGAACCCTTCGGTTCAAGTGACTGGTTCCCGAATAAAAACACACCATCCGATAAAGCAGATTCTTCAGAAGTCTGGATAACCTGTGCATCGAATCTTACTGGTGTCTCAAATGGCTTACTTTATGAAACTGTTGTTAATTCAAATAACACTAAAACTTATAAGTGGAAAAGTAGGTATCCGATATCATCCTATCTTATATCAATTGCCGTCACTAACTATTCCTTATACACTAACTATTTTAAATATTCGTCATCCGATTCGATGGCTGTAAATCACTATCTTTACCCTAATACTTTAAATTCTGTTATAAGTAATCTAGACCTGACTCCTGAAATGCTGCATCTTTTCTCTGAAAAGTATTCCCTCTATCCCTTTATACAGGAAAAATACGGCCATGCTCAGTTTGGCTGGGGAGGTGGAATGGAACATCAGACAATTTCTTCGATGGGTGCTTTCTATTCTTCAATCATTGCTCACGAACTTGCTCATCAATGGTTCGGTGATAAAGTTACCTGCAGGAATTTTAACAGTATCTGGCTTAACGAAGGCTTCGCAACTTATTCCGAATCTGTCTGGCTTGAAAATTATGAAGGACGTGTATCATACGATGAATCTATAAAGTCACGTATGGCAAGTGCGCGTAATGCCGTTGGCTCTCTCTATGTACTGAACACAAATAATGTAAGTGAAATATTTAACAGCAACAGAACTTATTCTAAAGGAGCTGTAGTTCTGCACATGCTCAGAGGTGCAGTAGGGGATTCAACATTTTATAATATCTTAAAATCTTATGTTAATGACCCTGCATTAGCCTATTCTACTGCAATCACAGAAGACCTTCAGAGAGTGGCAGAACAGGTATCAGGAAAGAATCTTAATTACTTTTTTCAGCAGTGGGTTTATGGAGAAAACTATCCTGTCTATAATATTAGCTGGAGCAAATCAAAAAGAGAAGATGGGCTTTATGATGTGAGTGTCAATGTCTCTCAGAAGCAAAACACTAACCCTGCATTCTTTACTATGCCTGTTGACGTAAAAATATCAAACTCAAAAGGTGATACAACTTTTACAGTTTTCAATGATTCTCAAAATCAAACATTTAATTTTATAACAAAAGATAATCCATCTTTAGTTACATTCGACCCAAACAATAAAATTCTGAAAGACAAGAAGGGTGATGACCCTGTTGAATCGATAGACTTCAGGCTTTTGCAGAATTATCCTAACCCGTTTAACCCGCAGACGAAAATTATGTATATGGTGAAAGAATACAGCGAAGTTAATTTAAGAGTATATGACTTACTCGGCAGGGAAGTAGCTAAACTTGTCGGCGATAAACAAAGACCCGGTACTTATGAAGTTGCTTTTATTGCCAATAATATTGCTTCAGGTGTATATGTGTATAAATTAGATGCCGGCGGACTTTCAGAATCCAGAAAAATGGTTTTTTTAAAGTAAATTCATATTAATTGCTATATGCTTATTACTCTTTATTATTATAACGATTTTCGCAATATTTATAAGATTGTTCTAAACTAATTTATAAAATGAAAAAATTAATTCTCACTTTAGTTGCCTTCTTGGTAATACTAAATTTAAGTTACTCTCAGGACGAGGGTAAAAGGGGTTCTGAAATTTGCTCGATGAAACATTCAAAAATTACTCATCCGGAAAACTTTTTTCAGGATTCACCAAATACACCAAGACATTCATACGATGTCTTGAATTACAAGTTAAATGTTGATCTTTATGCTTGTTACTTCAGTCCGTATCCAAAGAATTTTGTCGCTTCCAATATAATGACTTTCAGGGTCGACTCGACTTTGAATAGTATTAATTTAAACGCTACAAATACTTCACTCGCTATTGATTCTGTCAGATTATTGAGCGGTACAGCATTAACATACACACATGCTTCTAACATACTTACTATTAACTTAGACAGAACTTATAACGTTGGTGAAATTGTTAATGTTAAGATTAATTACAGACACTTAAACGTTACAGATGTTTCATTCTATAATAGCGGTGCAACAGGTTATGTGTTTACGGATGCTGAACCTGAAGGCGCACGAGGATGGTTCCCTTGCTGGGATAGGCCTTCTGATAAAGCTACTGTTGATATAACTGCCAAAGTTCCTTTATCAGTTCGTTTAGCTTCAAATGGTAGATTAAATGATTCAACCGTTACAGGTGACTCATTGTATTACCATTGGATTTCACGCGACCCTATGTCAACTTATCTCGTCGTTATGACTTCGAAACTCGGTTATACTATTAATATTGTTTACTGGCATCCGCCTACGCATCCTTTGGATAGCATTCCTTTAAGATTATATTCACCGACAACTGCTAACAGTTCTGCTATAGCTGCTATCTTACCAACTGCCACAACTTATATGTCTGCTGCTTTTGGAGAAATGCCTTTTGAAAAGAATGGATTCTGTTACGTTCCGAATAGTGCAGGATTTACCTGGGGCGGAATGGAAAACCAGACCTTAACAACTATAAACTCCTGGAACGAGAACACAACACTACACGAATATGCTCACCAGTGGTTTGGTGATATGATTACATGTGCTACCTGGTCAAACATATGGCTTAACGAAGGTTTTGCTACCTGGAGTGAATCTTACTGGGTCGAACGTACAGGTGGATACACAGCATATAAAAATATGATTAATACTGACGCAAGTTCTTATTTGTCAGGTAATCCTGGATGGGCAATATCTGTCCCTTCCTGGGATGTAACAACACCTAATGCAAATACATTGTTCAATTATGCAATAACTTATTGTAAAGGTTCCTGCGTTCTTCACTTATTAAGATATACTCTCGGTGATTCATTATTCTTCGCAGGAATGAAATCTTATTCGACAGATACTGCAAACTTCAAATTGAAGAATGCTACTATCCCTGAATTCTTCGCACGTATGGGTACAGTATCAGGACAGGATTTAACCTGGTTCTATAATGCCTGGCTCTATCAGCCAAATCATCCGTTATACCAGAATACATACAACATTGCAAACCTTGGCGGTGGTCAGTATCGTATTAACTTTATGGCAAAACAAACTCAGACAGGTTTCTTCCCGATTCCTATTATGTTAAAGTTCTCTTTTGCTTCAGGTGCCGATACAACGGTTAAGGTAATGAACAGTGTTAATAATCAGGCTTACTCTTTCTACTTTAATCGTCAACCTACTGCAGTAGTATTTGACCCTCTTAATGAAATAGTAATCAAAACAGCCTCGTTAATTATGGGAGCAGACGAAAACATTAGTTCTACACCTGATAAATTTGAATTGAAACAAAACTATCCTAACCCGTTCAATCCTGTAACTAACATTGAATACGATATCCCAAAAAATTCAAACGTGAAGATTACAGTCTTTGATCTTGCAGGTAAAGAAGTATCTGTTGTGGTTAATGAATTTAAACAGGCTGGAAGATACTCTTCCTCTTTCAACGCTATGAACCTTGCTTCGGGTGTTTATTTCTATAAAATACAGGCAGGTGATTTTACAGCAGTTAAAAAGATGACCCTTATCAAATAAATTAAATATTTGGTTTTATTCTAAAAGGCCGGAATGTTCTGTTTCGGCCTTTTCTTTTACCTGTTTTTCTATACCCATATCGTATCAAATATCATTATATTTTGTTCAAATTTAGTGTCATACATATTTCCACATGCGTTTCACATGCATCATAGACGCATTACTATTAGTATCTAATTTAAGCCTTAAATGCTTGATTCTT
>JBMOHR010000243.1:0-4458 GCA_049317745.1 Ignavibacteria bacterium | reverse complement strand
TTAATCATCACCGAAATGCTTTTCAGTACGTACTGCCTTCTTCTTCGAATCTATCTTCTTCGATGTTATTCTCTTTTCTTTCGAACCTGCAGTAGGTTTTGTTTTAATACGCTTCTTTGGTTTCTTCAGCGCCTCTGTCAGCATCGTTTTAAACTTCTCGGAAACTATCTGTTTATTCTTAAACTGTGACCTTTCTGTTTCGCACGTCAGTTTCAGTACGCCGTACTTATCAATTCTGTTGGCAAGTTTATTCAGCAGCGCAATCTTATCTTCATAACTCATATACATCGAATCATACACATTAAAATACAATTCCACCTTCGTAGAAACCTTATTAACGTTCTGTCCGCCCTTCCCTCCACTCCTCGCTGCCTTGAATGTTACTTCATCAAATATTTTATTAGTAATCATATTTTTTATATTATTAATTTATCCACTCCATTGAATAAAAACAAGCACATTTATCTGGTTTCAAGAAGGTTCCTAATCAAATGGGGTGAATGTGGCTGCGTTTAGGTTAAATGTGTTGACTATGTATACATACCTCCTCCAAAACCTGAACCCGTTCAGAAACGGTGTGTCTTTTGATATAGAGTACAGGTGAGGAATTTAAGGGTAAAAGATAAATAATAGTGTTAATTTACAATTAACGTTTATCTTTTCCCTTTTTTAACACGAAATTCTTAATTATTATTAAGGTTATAATTTGTAAATAAACATATTAACATGAAAAAGATTATTATCATAATTCTGATGGTTTTAGCAGGGTACAATTTAGTTTTATCTCAATCCAAGAAAATCACTTATGTTTCAGACCAGAATAGTTCAGGGTACTTTCAGGTCTTTACGATGAATGAAAACGGCAGTGACCAGAAACAGTTAACGGATATGTCAACAGATTGTTTCTTCCCGAAATGGTCTCCTGATGGTTCCAAGATTGTTTTTTATACCGAAGACGGAAGAATATTTTTCGTAGATAATGTTAATACTGAAAAACCTGCCGACCCATACTTTGTTTTCGGTGGTGAGCATCCATCATTCGGTACTGACGGTGAAACGATTATTTTTAATTCCGACTACGAAGGTGTGCTTACAATCTATGCAATGTCTTACAATGAATCAGAACCTATAATAGTCTCAAACCTCGGTTATTCAAACCAGCAGGTGCTTTCAAAAGACGGTTCCAAGATTGTCTTCTCATCTTTTATGCAGCTCGGCAAGGACGTAATGCTGATTGATCTGGACGATACAACTGAAAATAATGTTTATCAGATAAGCAATAACGATAACGCAAACCTTTTACCCGATATCTCGTCCGATAATCAGATGATTGTATGGTCGAGTTTTAACAATAACCTTCAGGGTACGATTCATATCTATAAAAGCGGAAAAGAAACTGCAATTTCAAAGGGTATCGTCAGTGCGAACAGGCCTAAGTTCTCGCCTGACGATAAAAAGATTGCTTTTGTTGAAATCGGCGAAAGCAAAACTAAATTCCATACGATGGATTTAGACGGAGGCAGCAGAAAGAGTTATGATATTAAAGGAGGAAGCGTTGCAAACTATATGTGGTTAGACAGTGATAGAATACTTTATGATGCTGAAGACGGGAAAAATTATGACGTCGGTATATTAAATGTCTCAACAGGTAAAAGCGAACTCCTTACCGGCAAAGGTTCTTCGATGCACCCTGATGTATTAAATTAAATTCAGAATAATGAAAGTTGTTGAACATCTGGCAAAAGCCACGAATCCATTAATCAGTTATGAAATTATTCCTCCTTTGAGAGGCGGTGACATAAATCAGTTATTCAATACTCTGGAGAGTCTGATAAAACTCAACCCTCCGTTTATTGATGTGACTTCACATTCTGCAGAAGTTCAGTACGAAGAAACTCCCGCAGGCATTATCAAAAAGAAGGTTAAGAGAAAAAGACCCGGGACTATAGGTATAAGTGTTGCAATCAAGAATAAGTATAACATTGATACTGTTCCGCATATTCTCTGCAAAGGTTTTACTAAAGAGGAAACCGAAGATGCACTGATTGAACTGCATTATCTTGGAATTGAGAATGTTCTCGCAATTCAGGGTGATGATAAAGGATTTAAGAAACCGACTCCGCAGGGAAAGACTGCCAACAATTACGCAGTTGAACTTGTCGAACAGGTTAATCAGATGAATCAGGGAAACTATCTTGAAGTTGATTTGCTCGATGCCACACCTACTGATTTTTGCATAGGTGTTGCAGGTTATCCCGAGAAACATTACGAATCGCCGAACATTAAAGCTGATATTGAAGCGCTGCGGAATAAAATAAAAGCAGGTGCAAATTACATTGTCTCGCAGATGTTCTTTGATAATAAGCATTATTTCAATTATGTCGATACTATCAGAAAAGAGGGTTTCGATATACCTGTAATCCCCGGATTGAAGATAATAACACAGAAAAAGCATTTAACCAGTCTTCCGAGGGATTTCTACATCGATATTCCCGAAGACCTGTACAATGAAGTGATTGCTGCCGATGATAAACACGTGATGGAAATAGGTGTGGAATGGGCATGTAAACAGGTTGAAGAATTACTTAACAAAAAAGTACCTGCAGTGCATTTTTATATTTTGCAGTACAGTAAACCTGTTCAGATGTTATTTAAAAAACTTATGTTATAATGCATTTTAGATTGAAAGTGTTTTCATATATTGCTATATTCTTACATGGAAAAGCAAGAAGATATAGTAGTTTTTCATAGTTAAATTGTTAAAGTTTAAGGTGTATCCCACAAGGATGCACTTTTTTTATGTATACCTCAATGAATAAAATATTTAATTATTTTAAGAAAACTGAAATTAAGTCTCTTTCCCCAGTACTTTACAAGTATGTTAACAGAAAGAAGATAGTGACTTATGTTCCTCTTAAAAATGTAGACAAAGTCACGTTCGAACTCGCCAATGCTGGTGCAGGCAGAATCGGTAACTATTCTGTTTGTTCGTTCAGGATGAAAGGTGTTGGCACTTTTGTTCCCGGAAAATCAGCTAAGCCATTTTCCGGCAAGGCAGGAAAGTTATCGTTTGAAGAAGAAGTAAGGCTTGAAATGGAATGCGGACGTGAAGAGCTGGATGCAGTTGTAGATGCTCTCCTTGCGAATCATCCGTACGAAGAGCCTGCTTACGAAGTTTATGACTTTACGAAGAGGACAAAAGATGTAGCGGCTTATAATTGTGAGTTGAAGTGTAAAGTAACACTCGAAGAACTTATCTACAGGCTGAATAATAAAGTTGTTATTGCAAAAGGATTTTCAGACCTTAAGTTTTCAAGACTGCTTATGTTTGAAAACCTTTGCGACGAGCACGTAAAAGCACTTGCAAAGAAGTTTAACGCAGAAGTATCAATATCATTCGAAGAAAATCAAAATAATATAAAACTAATATAAAATGGACGAATCAAACGAAAACATTGTTAACGAAAGTGAATCGCACGAATCAGAAAGTAATGAATCGAACCTTCCTGACGCAAAGATTCTTGAGTATTTTGAAGAAGGAGCAATAGCGAAGAAAGAAAGTTACGTGAAAATACTTCTTATGCTGTATGAATTAACGAAGATTGATGAGGAACTTGCAGATATAGACGATGAAAAAGGAGACCTGCCCGTAAGGATTGAGAATTTAAAGGAAAGAATGGCTGTTGTTGACGTGCATCTTACCGAGGACAAAGCAAAACTTAAAACTTTTGAGAGTGAAGAAAAAGCACTGACAAAAGAGAATAAAAATCTTGATGACAAAGTTACGAAGTACGATGAGTCAAAATATAAAGCAAAGAATAACAAGGAATACGATGAGATAACAAAACAGATTGATGCTATGATGGAAACAAGCGATAAGAACGATGCAAGATTAAAAGAACTTAAATCATACCAGGAAAACCTTGTAAAAGGTATTCTTGAAATGTCGAAGAGTTACGAAGAACTTAAAGCAGAACTTAAAGAAGATACATCGCACCTTAATTCTCTGAACAAACAGTTTGAAGAAGAAGAGAACGAACTGATTGAAAAGAGAAAAGTTATACTCGAGAAACTTGAAGATAAACATAAGACTCTTTATGAACGCATTAACGGTTCATTAAAAGGTGAAGCAACGGCAATAGTAAGAAAAGGTAATTGCAGCGGCTGTTACAACTCGGTTCCTCCGCAAAGAGAGATTGAAATAAGGGTTGCAGAAGATATTTTCCTATGCCAGTCCTGCGGAAGAATTATGATAGACGAAAAACTGATAGAAAATCTTTAATAAATAAGTTTAACTGTTTCGCAAGGCAATCGCGCTGGTGGAGCAATCCACGGTGAGGAAAGTCCGGACTCCGTAAAAGCAGGGATGTCGGGGGAGTTCCCCGGAATTGTGTTTCGCAAGAAGCACAGTTAGAAAGTGTCACAGAAAGGAATACCGTCCCGATTCATCGGGATAAG
>JBMOHR010000242.1:0-4465 GCA_049317745.1 Ignavibacteria bacterium | reverse complement strand
ACCACCCCGTCCGCCGAAGAGCGCGGCGTCCACCCCTCCAAAGGAGGGGAATTAGAGCCGATTGAGGAATTAGGAACCACCCCGTCCGCCGAAGAGCACGGCGGCCACCCCTCCAAAGGAGGGGAATTTGCTCCAATAGACATACTCGATTACATATACGCAGTTCTGCACTCACCCGCATACAGGGAAAAGTACAAAGAATTCCTGAAAATAGATTTCCCAAGAGTGCCGTACCCAAAAGACAAAAACACATTCTGGTCTCTTGTAAAACTCGGCAGCGAACTCAGGCAAATCCATCTGCTCGAAAGCCCCGCAGTGGAAAACTTCATAACGCAATATCCCGTGGACGGCGATAACAAAGTCACAAAAATAAAGTATCAGGACAGCAAAGTATTCATCAACGAAACCCAGTACTTCGCAAACGTCACCGAAACCGCCTGGACATTCTTTATCGGCGGGTATCAGCCTGCACAAAAGTGGCTCAAAGACCGCAAAGACCGTTCCCTCGAATTCAACGACATCCTCCATTATCAGAAAATCATCGTTGCCCTGTCCGAAACCGACAGAATAATGCAGGAAATCGATAAGCTAGAAATAGAGTGAATATAATATGAAAACTATAGAATCAAAAGGTTTGCAATGATGGAATTAAGAAGCAATAAATTGAACATCGATTTGCTAAAACACGAGGGTAACAATAATTACATAAAACAATATAAAACAAAATATCAAGTATGTTTACAAAGAACTTAGTGTTAGAAATTGACGAAATTGAAAAACATCTTGGCACTTTGGGGACAGATGAAAACAAGATTAAATATCTTGTATATTTACGTAATGAATACTTTATACTTTGCTATAACTCGAATGATAGAATGATTGAAATGGAGATAAGTGCAAGCGTAATCAAAAAGTATGAACGTATTCCATATTTGGAAATGCCTGATAATGAGCAGACGCATATTTCACACTCCGAATTTATTCTATTGCTCCGTCATATTGATGGAGTTTTGCTTCCATACGTAAAAGAAGAACTCATAAAAGTAGATAAGAATATAAAAGAAGATTTGGGTATAATGAAAAAAGATTATGAAGTGTTTAATTTTGATCTGGACAAAGTATTAAATCACAGCAATGGCTTAAAAGAAGATAGAGTATTATATCTGGAGGCAGTTAAAAAAGATTTTGTTCAGTATCTCGAAATGATTCATAAAGATGATTATTCTTGCCACTTAAATAATGATTTATCTTGCAGCTCTTTTTTAAATGAAATAGATAAAAGAATCATATCCTTAAAAAGATATCCGAATAAGGTGTTTCCAAAATTAGTTCAAGAAGAAGTAATAAATGAATACCCGGAACTTTTCAAAAGAGAACCCTTATTATTTGAATTCGATATTAATCGTATTAAGGATTATACAAAAGGGCTAAATAACCCTATAGAACAAATTAGATATATGGAATTCGTAAAAAAAGAAGCAAAACAGAATTCAAATTTGTTTGATGAGTTCGAATATTTATCGTTTATCCATATACTTGATTCAGAAATAGAATTTTATACAAAAATTTTAAAACTTCCAAAAATGACTTCTGATAATTCAACTAAAATTGAATCAGCACATAAAGAAATCATTAAACTTCACTGGCAAGATGATAATTCTCTGGTACCCTATCTTATAGATCTTCTTCATAAAGAAGGACTTATTTCGAAGGGTGATTATGAAAACAGAAAGCAGTTTATTGAACAGACTATCCTTAAAAATAATGGTGAAGTATTTACCGTAAATGAAGTATCATCTTATGAACATTCATTTGAGTATGTAAACAAAAAAGGTGGCCCCCGAAAACGCGCTAAAATTGATAGGGTTATAAATGAGATGAAATCAAAAAGTCTTGACATAAAGGCAGAAAAGAGGAAGCCGAAGGAGTAAAATCTAATGAAATCCAATCGCATATTTCGTCAGCACTAAGCAGTTTTTTTGTGTAAACAAAAGAATTATCCTTCATTTAATTAGCCTGTAACCCTCATTAAAATATACTGGTTAGTCCTTTTATTCCAATTCTTAAAATCATTGTAATTTATGATTACAATGATGTATAATGGCAATCCCCCATTGCTTGATATATTTTTGTACTATGATTTATTTAAACAAAATAGTGCAGAATTATAAATCGGCAATCAGCCGAAAGGGAAGCGTATGGGGATTCATTTCAGCGAGAATCATTAATTATCTGAGGCGGGTGTGCCAGATATATAAAAAAAGCATATACATTGCCATTAGTATTCATATTGAATCCCCTTATAAAGCCCTTACGGCCAATATAAAATCCATATTAAAAGTCATTAGCCCGCCCTTTGCCAGCGTAAGGCTGGTATATGGTTTCATATGGGAAAGGAGTAACACAGTTCCGTTCTATACGGGACTGAGTCCGCCCGGAAGGGAAGTCAATTCAGACGACACGACGGTATTCGTGATTTTTTAAAAATTAAATAGATAATAATATGTTCAAGATAAGTTTTTTGAGCAGCAGTGAAATCAAACATAATCTTAAATTCAAACAGAAGGAAAATCAGATATGGCAAAAGTAAGAGATCAGCACTTAGGTGCTATTCAGGGTCAAGTAGGACCACAGGTATTTAAAATATTAAACGGCGATTCATACGTTGCACAGCTTCCTCACAGGAGCAATGTGGAACCATCTGACGCAGTGAAGGCACGAAGAAAACAATTTGGACTGACGATGAAATTTGCGAAAGCAATATATATGCTGTTGATGTTAAGGCTTTTCTGGAAGTCGTTTATTCCAGATGGCGCAAAGAAGGCAATGACGACAATGTCGAAGATAGCGAAGGCGAGTTATCCATGCGTCACGGCTACGGAGATAACAGATATAGCGCTGCTTGCACCAGACTTTGGTTTTGCAGTAACGACAACTACTAAGACGATAGCAAATGATGAATTCACAATAGTGACTGCGCCTCTTGGAGACACAGGCATTATAGATCCGCTGACAGAGACATCGATATATCTTTTATGTGTAGCACATTTGTCAGAACCAACTAGTAATACATATTCGGCAAACCGCTTTTTTAGTCTTAAGTCAGCGGGACAGGCTTTTTCGACATCGACGGCGTTAACGTTTACGATACCGCTTGATAGTGCGATGGGTCAGGTTTACGATGCTTATACAACTAAGAAGGCATTTTTTGTACTTGTGACTACGGACAGCAATGGGGCACCAGTACATTTTTCAAGTACGTTTCATACATCATAATTAGTCTGAGAAAATGCGCGCAAAAATCAGAGTAATGTTTCAGTGAAGATCGGTACCGCTCCTTTGTGATGGAGGGGCGGTACTTTATTGAGATTCCTGCTAAGTTCATGCAGGAATGACAAAGAGCGAGATTCCTGCTAAGATCATGCAGGAATGACAAAGAGCGGCATGCCAGAGAGATGAATGATAGAAAGAAGAAATTTTTAAAAAATTAAATTGAAAAGAAAATGGCACTTGTAACAGATCCATTATTTAAAAATACATCGGGTAGAGTAGGGGACTTACTCTACAAGCAGATAAACGGTAAAACATTTGTTTATTACAGCCCTAAAGCTGAAAAGAGGTCAGCTTCAAGGAATACGGTTTTAAACAGAAATAAATTTACATTACTTGCAAATTTTTGCAGTGCTCTTTATGAATCTGATGCGATTCGGATTTTATGGAAGAGCGAATATCCCAACGCAAAGGGGTCGGCTTATAATATACTTATTAAGCATTTCAGTAAAGCGGTAACAAGGAATGATGTTGTAAAAGATACTGAGATATTTCCTGATTACCATGGTGTGAATGTTGATGTTCGGGAAGTTTACGTGAAAGAGAAGGTTTTGAACATTAACATGAATCCGATAAAATATAAGAGAGATTTTGAAGAAGATGTTCCGAAAGCAGTTTATTTTCAGCTGATAGGTTTTGCAAAATTCAGTAATCCTGTTAACGCTGATATGAAGGAATATGAGTTTGTTCCTTTTGGAACGGATATTGTTAAACTGGATTACAACGAAGAGATTCAATGCTTGTTTTCTCCCGGTGAGAAATATGAAGAGATTTATGATAATTATAAATCTATAAGGGTGTTTTTTGGGTATGTGTTTACAGACAAGGATAGAAATATTATTGCGACTTCAAGGAGTTTTGATATGAAGGTGCTGAGGAGAGAGTGAAAAAGTAAGAGAGTGAAAAAGTAAGAGAGTGAAAAAGTAAGAGAGTGAATAAGTGAGAGAGTGAATAAGTGAGAGAGTGAATAAGTGAGAGAGTGAATAAGTGAGTAAGTAATGCCTTCCTGCTCCCTGCTAAGTATACGCAGGGAGTGGCAGGGAAGGAAGAGATTAAAGATCGGTTGCAGACACAAAAAGAGAAGAGATTTAAGAGATTTTACCACAGAGCACACAGAGCTTTTTTAGGGTTAGAG
>JBMOHR010000241.1:0-4468 GCA_049317745.1 Ignavibacteria bacterium | reverse complement strand
ACAGCATGTTGTTTAAAAGAAAAAGAGTTCCTACGGCAAAAGAAGTTGCAGATTTCGGATATAATGAGATGATGAAGGGAAGTATGACGGTGATACATGGCTTTTCGAATAAAATGGGTGCACTTGCTTCAAGGTTTGTTCCGAGAAAAGCCGCGCTAAAGATAGTGAGGAAAATACAGGAGAAGTCGAAGTAAATACAAAAACGGGCTATCTTATAATCTTATAAAACCTGATATTATTCCGTTTCAATTTTTGATTAATGACATTAATTGAAATTAAAGTATATTTATTAACTATAATAAATATTTTCAGTAAATGAATCTCTCTGCCCTAAATGATGTGGAATTTACCCTGAGTGACTAATATTTGATGTCAAACACTTACACCTATTTAGTCATTTAAGCCCATTCTAAAAAGAACAATATGGTCTCATTTTGAGACATTGTGTCTCATTTTGAGAATATATTTTCGCTCATACCTTATTTAATCTTCAAAAACCAACAATTTATCAGGCACACTTCTTGCAGAATGATATTAAATAATAATATTTCAATAATTGAATTTTCTCATAAATTTAAGAAGGAGAATATTATAAAATCACTAAATCAGATTTTAGTTAATGAATAATTATCTTTACCCAGCAATCAGGGAGGGTAAAAGGTATGACGGACGGGGTAATAAGATCTATTATCTCATCCGAAAGACAAAGGGCTGCCTAAATTGGCAGCCCTTTTTTATTCAGAAAAGACTAATAATTATTTTACCAGATAACAGCACGCGAGCCCTGTTCTTTAAACATTTTGCCTGATGTAATTCCGAATGCTGTATAAAATTCAGGAATGTTATAAACTATTCCGTTAACTCTTGCGAGTGATGGAGAGTGAACATCTTCCTTAAGTCTTTTCATAAGTTCTTTATCGCGAATGTTACCACGCCATATTTGTGCATAGGAGAGAAAATATCTCTGCAAAGGAGTAAATCCTTCGATTTCCTTTTTCGGCGGATTCTTTTCCCAGGCTTTCTTTAATCCTTCAAGAGACAGAGTGACACCACCAAGGTCGGCAATGTTTTCACCAAGAGTAAATTTACCGTCAACTTTGAATGTATCGAGAACTGCAAAATTATTGTACTGGTCTACGAGTACCTGTGCTTTTAAATCAAAGTTCTTACCATCATCAGCAGTCCACCAGTCCTGAAGGTTTCCAACTGCATCATACTTTCTACCCTGGTCATCAAAACCGTGTGTGATTTCGTGACCGATAACTGCTCCTATGCCACCGTAATTCACAGCATCGTCCCCTTCTGCGAAGAAGAATGGCGGCTGAAGAATTCCTGCAGGAAAACATATTTCATTGTTGTTAGGCGAATAATATGCATTAACTGTCTGAGGGCTCATTCCCCATTCTGTACGGTCAACAGGTTTGCCGATTTCGCTCAGGTTCTTTTTGTAATTAAATTTTCTTACTGCTAATAAATTATCCCAGTATGAATCGCGTGTTATATCAATCTTTGAATAATCTTCCCATTTATCAGGGTATCCGACTTTAACAGCAATCTTATCTAATTTATTGAGTGCCTGTTTTTTAGTTTCGGCAGACATCCAGCTTAAATTCTTTATTCTTTCTGCCAAAGCAACTTTAATGTTTGCAACTAAATCTTTGATTCTCTGTTTTGATGCAGGCGGGAAATACTTTTCAACATATAATTCTCCTAGTGCCTCACCGAGTGAACCGTTCACTACATCGAGTACACGTTTCCAGCGCGGACGCTGTTCCTGTGCACCAGACATAAACTTACCGTTAAACTCAAAGTTTGCGTTAACAAAATCTTCGCTTAAGAAATTTGAAGCAGCGTTTACGAGTCTCCACTCTACGTATGTTTTTAATACTTCAATATCAGTATTCTGAAATGTTGACCCGAACTCTTCAAAATATCTTTTCTGTCCGACGTTTATATCTCCCGGATTATCAACACCTATTTCTTTCATATACAGTTTCCAGTCGAACCCGCTGCTCAGAATTGCTAAATCATCAAGCGACATTTTATTGTAATTCAAATCAGGGTCGCGGAGTTCAAGGTTTGAGAACGATGACTTTGCGAGTACAATTTCAAAATCCATTTCAGACTGTGCCTTTGCTTCTGCTATTATATCATCGTATCCGACGAGTTTGAACAAAGTTACCATATACTTCTGAAGTTCTGCTCTGATTGATTTGGTTCTGTCATCATCTTTCAGGTAATAATCTTTATTCGGCAGAGTTATTCCCGACTGTCTGAGTGAAGCAATGTTCATCGAACTGTTTTTCTTATCCGCGGTAGAACCAAAACCAAAGAAAGACGGTGAACCTGCTGAATGCAGGAATGCCATATACTTAATTAATTCATCTTTAGACTTAATGCTTCTGAGTTCATCAAGTTTCTTCTTAATCGGTTCGTATCCTAGTGCATTAATTTTGGTTTCATCCATACCGCTTGCGAAGAAATCACCAATCTTTTGCTTATTGCTTCCTTTAACAAGGTTTTGCTGTGCAGAAATCTCTTCGATTAAAGTCTGAAGCTGTCTGCTGTTATTTTCTCTGAGTTCATCAAAGGCGCCGTATCGTGTAAGGTCAGGAGGAATTGGAGTATTCTTGACCCAGGTACCGTTTGCATAACTGAAGAAATCATCTCCAGGCTTAACACTCAAATCCATATTCTTTGAATCGATTATGGGTTGTGATAAGGCTAATGATGAAAGCATAAATACTGAAATAATAATTGCAAAAAGATTTTTCATAAAACGTTTGTTAAGTTATTGTAAAGAGTTAGTTTATACTATTTAAATGTGTCAAAGTTTCAGAATCAGAAAATTAATTTAACATTCTGCTTCAGGTCGGGATGCAGGCTTAATGCAACCGGACAGGTACCTGCAATATACTCAATTATTCTTTTATCCTTATCGGAATAATTATTCTTCGGAAACGTAATTTCAACCTTTACTTCCGATACTTTACGCGGGTTTGCGGACATTATCTTCGTAATCTCAGCAGTTGCACCGTCAATCGAGAATCCGTGAGTCTGTGCAGCAACTCCCATAATAGTAATCATACAGGCACAAAGCGAGGATGACATTAAATCGGTGGGAGAGAATGCCTCCCCTTTTCCGTTATTGTCGGTAGGTGCATCGGTTATCACAACCTTGCCAGATTGCAGGTGTGTAAGTTCGGTTCTTAAATTCCCTAAATACTTTAATGTAGAAGTTGGCATATAATTAAAATTAGATTTGAGATAAAATATGTATTTGTTTAGATTGTTTAAATGAAATTATACATACTCAAATAAATTCCAAAAGTGATTTAAAATGAATGTTTTTAGAATATATTGCAGTTTTAATTAACTATAATTAATAGAAGAAATGTAATATATTTTAGAAAAGTTTGAATAACTTTAACTGGTTGAACTTGGAAGCAGACAGCAATAACAATTCGCAAGTAGTTTTATATAAGGCCGAGGACGGGGTTACTTCTTTAGAAGTTAGACTTAAGGAAGAAACCGTTTGGCTAAATCAATATCAGATGGAAGAATTATTTAATACTGACAGGACTTCAATTCTTCGCCACATTAGCAATATTTATAAATCAAGTGAATTATCTAAAAAATCAACTTGTGCAAAAATTGCACAAGTTCAAATTGAAGGAAATCGTGAGATACTGAGAAAAATTAACTATTACAACCTTGATATGATTATCTCTGTTGGTTACAGAGTTAATTCTAAACGCGGTACTCAATTCCGTATATGGGCTACCAATACTTTAAAGCAGCATCTTGTTCAGGGTTATACAATTAATGAAAAACGGCTAAAGGAACAATCAGACAAAATTTCAGAATTGCAAAAAACTGTTAGTTACCTAAGTCGGACAGCTGAATCTCTCGCCCTTACTTCAGATGAGGCGCAGGGAATAATAAAAGTAATTTCAGATTATACTCATGCACTGAATATACTTGATGGATATGATTACAATAATCTTAAAGTTTCCGATACTTCTAAAAGAGAAAAATACAGATTAAACTATTCTGATGCTCTTAACTTTATTGAATCATTAAAATCTAAATTTAGTAATTCAGAACTCTTTGGTAAAATACGAGGCGGTTCACTTGATAGTTCTATTAACACAATATATCAGACTTATGGGAAGAGAAAACTTTACCCAAGCATTGAAGAGAAAGCTTCTAACCTGCTTTATTTTCTGATTAAGAACCACCCGTTTGTTGACGGCAACAAGCGAATTGCCGCTTCATTCTTTATATATTTTCTTGCCAGAAACAATGTTCTATACAAAGCAGACGGTTCAAAGAGAATTGCTGACAATGCACTCGTGGCATTGTGTTTATTAATAGCAGAGAGCAAACCATCCGACAAGGAAATAATTGTAAAAGTAGTAATCAACTTAATAAATAAGAAGAATTAAAGATATATGACTTACAAAAT
>JBMOHR010000240.1:0-4535 GCA_049317745.1 Ignavibacteria bacterium | reverse complement strand
CAAAGTAAGGAAATGTATGAGCGCCGCACCTGTCACCCATAAGCAAACTGTCGCATTGTGAAAAGTTTCTTGCACCATCTGCATCTTTTCCGACTTTCACGAGTCCGCGGTAACTGTTCTGACTGTGTCCCGCAGAAATTCCCTTCGATACAATTCTGCTCTTGGTATTCTTTCCAAGATGAATCATCTTCGTTCCTGTATCTGCCTGCTGATAATTGTTTGTCAATGCAACACTGTAAAACTCGCCAATCGAATTGTCACCCTTTAAAATTACACTTGGATATTTCCACGTAATCGAAGAACCTGTCTCCACCTGTGTCCAGGATATCTTTGCATTCTTTCCGCAGATCCCTCTTTTGGTCACAAAATTATAAATTCCGCCTTTGCCGTCTTTATCGCCCGGATACCAGTTCTGGACAGTTGAGTACTTTATCTCCGCACCGTCCATCGCAATCAGTTCCACAATTGCAGCGTGCAGTTGATTTTCGTCTCTCATCGGAGCAGTACAACCTTCAAGGTAAGATACATAAGCACCTTCATCTGCTATAATCAGTGTTCTTTCAAACTGACCTGTGTTCGCAGCGTTTATTCTGAAGTACGTTGAAAGTTCCATCGGACACCTCACACCTTTAGGTATATAAACGAATGAACCGTCGCTGAATACTGCTGAATTCAATGCGCCGAAAAAGTTGTCCGTATAAGGCACAACCGAACCAAGGTATTTCTTCAAAAGTTCGGGGTGTTCTTTTATTGCCTCGCTGATTGATGAAAATATTATTCCCAGATCGCTGAGCTTTTCCCTGTATGTAGTAACAACAGAAACACTGTCCATAACTGCGTCAACTGCAACTCCTGCAAGGAATTGCTGCTCAAGTAAAGGAATCCCCAGCTTTTCATAAGTTTCCTTAATCTTAGGGTCTAAATCCTCTAACGAATTTAGCTTATTCTCTTTCCTTGGTGCCGCATAATAAATAATATTCTGATAATCTATCTTCGGATAGTGCACATTCGGCCATTTTGGTTCTTCCATTTTCAGCCAGTGTTTGTATGCTTTCAGTCTCCAGTCGAGCATAAATTCCGGCTCACCCTTCTTATTCGAAATAAACCTTACCGTATCTTCACTCAATCCTTTCGGAAGCATATCCATTTCTATATCAGTGGTAAATCCCCACTCATAATCACCTTCAATTTTTTCTTGAATTATATCGTCACTCATATTAAAACATTTATCATTTTAAAATTTCTTTAAACTATTTGCCAAAAATCAAAGCCTAAACACGCAATTTTCAGCAATTAACTAAACAGGACTAAATTAGTCGTATTTCTAATCTTTAAAACCCCGTCAATTCCCAAAAAGTTCAATTATTATTCAGCAATTGTCCATATTCCCCTCCCTTTTAGCACCGTATCATACAAAATTACGCTTATTATAATGCAATTACAATTTAATCAGAAATCTCTTTTCCAACCTCCCGTTCCCTCCTTCCCCAAGCTCTAGCTTGGGAAGGCTTCAAAGCAATCATCTTTTCTCCCAGCTTGCGTTATTTACTCAATAAATTCTTATTGCTCTTATCCTAAAAAATCTATTCCCTGTGTTCTCTGTGACTCCTCTGTGTTCTCCGTGAACCTACCTATTCCTTAGCGTTTATTTCTCCTCTTCCCCCCTTTTCTTTCCAATTTCACTTGAAAAAGGTCTATTTATTTATTAATTTAAATGATTAGGGCGATTAGCTCAGTTGGTTAGAGCGCCACGTTGACATCGTGGAGGCCATTGGTTCGAGTCCATTATCGCCCACTTTGTTTTATATAGACGTTCCGTTTTTCTCGCCTAAATCAATTCTTTAAAAATTCTTTACAGGATAAGCGGAACAAAAGATTAAATTTATACAATAAATATTGGAAGACATAATTAAAATAACGTTTCCTGACGGCTCTGTCAGAGAGTTTCAGAAGGGTATTACTATTCTCGACGTTGCTAAAAGCATCAGCGAGAGGTTTGCCCAGCAGGTTATTATCGCCCACGTTGACGGCAAGGAAAAAGACCTTTCTGCCACTTTGAACGCTGACGCCAAACTCGTTCTGTTTAAGTTCGATTCTGACGAAGGCAGACATTGTTTCTGGCATACTTCGTCCCATATGATGGCTCAGGCAATTGAAGAACTTTACCCTGGCGCTAAATTCGGTGTCGGACCTGCTATTGAAGGCGGTTTTTATTATGACATAGATTCTGACCATAAATTCCTTGAAGAAGATTTAAAGAAAATTGAAGAACGTATTCTCGAAATAGCTAAACGTGATTTACAGCCTGTAAGAGAAGAAATGAAAAGAACTGATGCTCTTGAATACTTTAAGACTAAAAGACCCGATGAATATAAAGTAGAAATTCTCGAAACCATCGCGCAGAACGAAGAAGTCGTTTCCCTTTACCATCAGGGCGGATTCACCGACCTGTGCCGCGGACCGCATTTACCAAACACTGCAAAAGTTAAAGCAGTTAAACTGCTTGCAGTTTCGGGTTCTTACTGGAGAGGCGATGAAAAGAATAAAATGCTTCAGAGAATCTACGGTATTACGTTTCCATCAACCAAGGAACTCGACCAGCATTTAAAGAACCTTGAAGAAGCTAAAAAGAGAGACCATCGTAAACTCGGAAGAGACCTTGAACTGTTCTTCTTTCACGAAGTGTCTCCGGGCGCGCCTTTCTGGCTGCCTAACGGAATGATTATCTATCGGGAAATCGAAGCTTTCTCACGCGAACTTCAGTATAAGTACGGATACGACGAAATATCTACACCTATAATAGTAAAAGAATCTCTGTTCCATACATCAGGCCACACCGGCCACTACGCAGAAAATATGTTTAAGATTACAAGCGACGATGAAACTATGTACCTGAAACCTATGAACTGTCCCGAGGCAACACTTGTTTATTCCTCGAAGCTGCGCAGCTTCAGGGATTTACCTGTCCGCCTGAGCGAACTCGGAAGAATGCACCGCAACGAAATCCGCGGAGCACTCGGAGGAATGTTCAGAGTCAGACAGTTTACTATGGACGATGCTCATATATTCTGTTCTAACGACCAGATACTCGAAGAAATTACAAGAGTCCTGCAACTTATGACCGAGACTTATGCAACATTCGGATTCACTCCGATGTACTATCTCTCTACAAGACCCGATGAGGCAATGGGAGAAGTCGAAGTATGGAACCAGGCTGAAGAGTCTCTTGCAAATGCACTGAAGGCAAACAATCTTGAGTTTAAGATAAACGAAAAGGACGGAGCTTTCTACGGACCAAAGATAGACGTACACATTAAAGATGCTTTAAACAGAACCTGGCAGCTCGCTACCGTTCAGCTTGATTTTAATATGCCTGAAAGGTTTGAACTTACTTATGAAGGTTCAGACGGACAGAAACACAGACCTGTTATGATTCACAGGGCAATCTACGGAAGTTTTGAAAGATTCGTTGGAATCCTTACAGAGCACTTTGCTGGTAACTTCCCCGTCTGGCTTGCACCTGTTCAGATTGCCGTCCTTCCGCTGACGGATGCCCAGAAAGATTATGCAAAGGAAATCTACGACAGATTGTTCGAAGAAGGCTTCAGAGTCTACCTCGACGACAGAAGCGAAAAAGTAAATTATAAGATAAGAGAGTCGGAAAACAGGAAAATTCCGTTTATGTTAGTAGTTGGAGAGAAAGAAAAGCAAAATAAGACAGTATCGCTCAGAATTCACGGAACAGGAGATAAAGGCGCTTTTGAATTGAATGATTTCATTCAAAAGGTTAAATTAAATGTTGCGGATAAAAAGCATAAATACGATTTATAAACTAATGAAGGGTTACTTTAATTAAAGACAAAAAGTACAAAGAAAGAGTCAATCAGGAAATTACCGCATATCAGGTAAGAGTAGTTGATGAAGACGGACAGCCATTGGGCGTTATGCCGTCGCACGAAGCCTTAAGGTTTGCACAGTCTAGAAGTTTAGACCTGGTGGAAATTGCACCAAATTCAAAACCGCCTGTTTGTAAAGTAATTGATTACGGTAAGTACAATTACGAAAGACAAAAGAAGGACAAGTTACAGAAAAAGAATCAAAGCGTGATGACCGTAAAAGAAATCAGGTTTAATGCCAATACAGATGATCACGACATTGATTTCAAAACAAAGCACTTAAGACAGTTTCTGTTCGACGGTCATAAAGTAAAGACGTCGGTTTTGTACAAGGGTAGAATGATAACCCACCCCGAAATTGGTCAGAAATTAATGGAAGAGGTTCTCGCTAAAGTACTCGATATTGGTAAGCTTGAATCCAAACCGAAACTTGAAGGAAAGATGTTAACAACGTACGTCGTTCCCGATAAGAATAAGATAGCGGTTTTTAATTCCAAAATTGCAAAGATGAATAAGGTAAAAGTTAAAACGGAAACAGTTGAAACAACCGAACCCGTAAATGCAGACACTGAAGATATAAGCGCAGAGAACGTTAACACAGATGTAATAACAGATACACCAAAAGAAGAAGATATAAAT
>JBMOHR010000239.1:0-4545 GCA_049317745.1 Ignavibacteria bacterium | reverse complement strand
TTAATCCAAGTTCTTCAAATGGCTTTTTGTCCATACTGCTGTATCCGGTTATATAACTGCCGTTAAGATAATGTAATACGTATTTTACTTTTCCTGAATAAGGTCCGTAAAAATTTGGCTGATATTTAAGTTTAAAAACATCTTCAGCACCAAAGCGTTGAAGGAAATAACATATTTTCTCGCATGCAAACTCTGATACAAATTCGCCGTCCCTTACAAGCTCAAAAAGCACTGCAAGTAGCATTGCTCTTGCTGATGTTAATTTTACTCTTTCCTTTTTCATCATTTCCTTTATTTCATAGTTAGGTTCATAAACATAAACGTCACAGTCAATTTCATTAAGATATTTTTCTAATATAACTTTAACCCTCGTCCAGTCTAAACCGCCGTTTCCTGCTCCTAATGGTGGTAGTGCAATAGATTTTATTTTTCTTTCTTCAATTATTTCAACTAAATTCTTTAGTCCTTCTTCAATGTATGTATATTCTGATGTTTTTCTCCAACTTGTCTTTGTAGGAAAATTGATAATGATTTTTTCTCCGTAAAGTAATGAGCTGTCTTCTACTACGAGTAATTTTCCTATGTCTATTGTTTTAGCTTTGCAGGCTTTAGTATATTCTTTAAAATTGTTGGGAAACTGATTTTTAAATTGCAATGCTACGCCTTTGCCCATTATTCCAACTGTGTTTACAGTGTTAACGAGTGCACTCACATTGCTTTCTAATAAATTTCCCTGAATGTATTTAATCATATTTTAAAAATAATCATTTGGATTGATAAAAATAATGTCTTCATTTATTCCACTCTGTATCATCTTGTCCTTAGCTTCTTTGTTGTAAACTATAAATCCTTTTAAACAAGTAAAAGGTACATCATTTCCGACTAAAAATTCGGCTTCTTTTCTTCTCTTTAAATCCAGGTCGTTTTCGTGTTTCCAGTTTCTTGAATTTATTGCGGCTAAATCAATTATATTGTCAATACTATTAACATCTTTTTCAGTGTAAAAACTACTGTAACCATCTTTTGCATGTCCGTCAGTAAATAGATAATCAATATTTGAATCTACTATTTTCTGCACGTTGCTTGCACAATATACAATATCCTCCGGAAGTGTAATACTCACACCATTGTACCCTTTTTGTATTACATAAAGCATCGGCATTTTCTTTCCAAAATAAAACGGAATATATTCGCCTAAAGTTCTTCCATTCGGCAAAATTAAGCTGTTTCTGCTGCTTATCAATGAAATATCACCTATATTCTTATAATTAGGATTCTTATTAGGTGAGTTTATATGCGTTATTCCATTCTGAACAATATGTGAAATATTGTCAATATGCGTCATTCTGTATATGTATCTGCTGTCTAATCCCAATGTATCGCTTGTTTTTGTAAATATATGAATTTGCTCTTTGAAATGTAATTGAGATTTTAATTACTATTGAATCTATGTTCTCTTTCTCTTGTTGCCCTGAATTATTTTAATCTATTTAATAAAGACAGGGCAATATTTATGTATAATTTGAATATATCCAGGTCAATGGTTCTGTCAGCAATTATATAACTTATATTTTGTGTAAATTTGGCCATTTGTACCATTTGTAAAAAATTGCTCTTCTTTTCTATTGCCTACCGCCTATTTGCCTATTGCCTTGTGCCTGCTTCCTCAATCATCCCACACAAATGTCAACACTCCATTCAGCCTTCTCATTCCAACATTCTGCTCATAGAAATATTTTCCCTTCTCAAAATTTCTGTCCTTCGCAAACCATGCATCTGCTAATATATCTTCTTTTTCCTTCCCAATTTCTTTCCCTTTATAAAAGTCCGATGCCTTTGAATAATCATTGACCTTTTGCCCGTTCTCTATCCACTGAAGAGGGAAGTCCTCGCTTATTCTCGACCACTTCACTCTCCCTTCCTGACTGAATATCACTGCCATCGGAAATTTCCCGCATTCCGCATACCTCAGTGACATTGAACTCAATGTCGTTCCGAACATCACTGCCGCCTCTTCAAGTGTTTCAAGTGCTTCGCCTTTCCATTTCACAAATTGCTTTATCCACTCTTCCGGCATTAATAATTCTGCCGCAAATATGTTCGATTCCTGTTCGTGATTCTTGTGCTGCCAGAAATTCATTATGTCTGAATTGTTGCAGTAAAACTCTCTCTCCTTTGCTAATCTGAAATGTCCAAACTCATGCCCGATAGTGAAGTTCTTCCTTCCTTCTTCCTTTATCTTGCTGTCTATTGTTATTATTCCTGCATCACCTTCAATAAATATTCTTCCTATGTGCCCCTTTGTGTCCTCTTCCTTTATCATAAGGTTCTCTTCATTCGCAACCTTTCTTATATCCATTTCGTTGGGATGTTTTATGCTGTACTTGTCCAGCAACTCCCTTGCATTTACCTTTGCTCTCGCACTCATTTCTTTCCTTCCCCATTTCTTATTTTCTTGAATACCTCCATTGCTTTTCTGTCTCTTTCTTCTGCTGCCTTCTTTTCATCTTCACTGGCTTTTTCCCCCTCTCTGTAATTTATCTGATATCCGCATGTGTTCGCGTTCGCTGATCCGCTTGTTAAAAATCCGGCACTCGTATAATACTTGTTAAATTCTTCCTGCTTTCTTTTGCCTTCTTCAAATCTGTTCTTTGTCTCTGTTGTTTCCTTCCTTTCTCCTGAAACCACTTCCTTCCTTTTTGCCTCAGCAGTCTCTGCTCTTTCCAGACAATTTAGTATCCTTTGTCTCACTTCCTCTCTGCGTTTCTTTTTCTCTGAAACGTTCTTCTCTACGACCTCTTTGTCGTAATTTTCCGGGTCTGATAAGAATTCTAATAAATTCTCTGCCGCTCTTTTGTTCATCATTGTTTTGTTTTTTTGGTTTTTAAAATTCGGTTGCCCTTTCTTATTTTATCCGAATATTATCCCCATCGGCACATTTCGTGCTCCTAAATATTTCTTCCGTTTCTGTTATTGTTATTTTATAATTAAACTGTAAACTCTTATTCTTCGATATATTATTTCAAAAAAGTATCGAAGTTTATGTCAGGTATTTCCTTCTTTAAATACCTTGTCAGTCTTTTCTTTATGTTCACTATCTCTGCATTCGTCTTTCCCATCTTTTTCTCTGCCTGCTGGTTTATCTTCTTTATGTCTTTTGAACTCTTTATCGCATTCCATAATTGCTTCACTTCCTCATCATCGCTTTTGTTTATCGCCATCTCACATCTTTTAAGCAAGACTTCCAGTGTCTTTATTTCTCTCGAATTTTCTTTCTCTTCACTCTCCGATTCAAATGCAAGTGCACTCGCTCGGTTTTTATGATGCTTGCCTTTATCTCTGTCATCTACTATTATTCCTTTCCCCTCAGTATCTATTTCAAATTCTCCCGTGTTTATTCTATCAAAATATGGCTTTTCGTTTTTCCATTCTCTTAAGCTTTCTCCTTTGAAGTTGATTTCCTGTATTTCTTCGTCTGTTAATCCCTTTTTTTTCCTTCCATAATATTTATCCAGCAAATTTGGTATCCTGTTGTACTTGAATTTGTACATCACCTGCCATCCATAATTTGGATATTTGTCTACATCCCATTTCTTTCCGTTCAGATATTCCATAGTAATGTAACCAATTTCGTCTTCCCCGGTTTCTGTGTATTCCTTACCGGCTAAATATGAATACAAAACTCTGTCTATTATCTCGCAGGTTGTTGCATATTTTGTTGAATTAAAAAACTCTTTTATCGCTTTGCTTTTCTTTTCCTTTGTCTTTTCTTCGTCACCTATAAAACACTCTTCGCTTACTGTCTGCTGTGCTTCTTCTTTTATTTGTTCATCATCTTCTGTTTGCTCTGTTGTGCTTTCTTCTGCCTGGTCGCCGTCTATTCTTTTTATTGCTATGTATTCTTTTAGCTTTTTGTCTTTCTTTAACCTTGAAATATAATCCGTTTCCTCTTCTTCTTCTCTCTCTTTCTTCTCTTTTTCTTCAATATCATCGTCATCGAGTTCTCTGTACCTTCCCAGTTTCCCGTCAAACTCCGGCTTTATTAAATCTTCAAACGATGCTTCCTCTTCTGTGAGTTCTTCTTCTTCTTCTTCCGCTCTTTTGTTATCGTCTTTGCTTTTTTCAGATTTATCATCTCTGAAATTATTACCGTTTTTCATGTTTTATTCCTTTAAGCTTAAAAAGTTTATTAGATTTCCTTAGGATCCTCCGACTTCCTATTCCTACTATTAGTCACAACACATTTCATATTTTTGCCACGAAAATCGTAAAATTTTTCCATCTTTTTCAAAACCCCCAAAATCCCCTTCATTTTTGCAACATTATCCCCACTCCCTCCTTCCGCAAGCTCCAGCTTGGGAAGGTCCTGAAAATTAAAATGGCAAAAATATTTTTTACGTTGTGACTTATAGTAGAAAGACAACAAAGATGAAAAACATACAGAAAATATTTCGCAGCAACAACCTGAACCCCTCGAAAAAGTGGATTTCCAGGGAGTGTAAAAAATTATGTGTAAATGGTTAAAAGAGAAATTATTAAATTAAG
>JBMOHR010000238.1:0-4571 GCA_049317745.1 Ignavibacteria bacterium | reverse complement strand
ATACGCCTTAATGCAGGTGATACCCCAGTTCTGAAATCTCTCCAGGCTGCAAGTACTTTGTTCGGATATTTTGCGTTAAATTTAACCGATGGTTCGTTCTGTGGAAAACTGTCCCTGGATAAATTATAATTTATGTACGGATAGGGAAGCTGGGAATAACCGTGTGTTGGTGATTCCGGTGTTTTTGAAATTACAATGTTATCGTTGTTGAATTCGTGTGGCTTAGAAAACCTGGCATTCTGGGACAAAGATATGTTCGTCGTTAATAATGTGATTATTAACAGGACTGATAGAGTAATTATGTTTTTCATAGATTTTAAATTTGATTAAAGTTAATCAAAATATTGTGATTGTTAAAGTGATTAGATTGAATAAAGAAGGTTGTTAGTTTCCGCTGTCTTCAATTTTTAAGACTCTGTTGATAAGCTCAAATGAAAAGCCTTTTGATAATAAATGTCTGTAGCATTTCTGTTTTTTCTCAAGTGGTGTTTTTGCTTTTACTTTCTTGCTGTATTTTATGTAAAGGCCATGTGCTTTGTGAAATTCCGTTTCTTCTGAGTAATTCTCTTCTACGGTTTTTTCCGATGTTTCTTTCTCTATTCCTTTTTGTGTGAGTTTCATCTTAAGCGACCTTCTGCCCTCAGGTTTCAGGTTTACCTTGCTTTCTATAAACATCTTTGCATAATGTTCGTCATTTATAAATTTGAACTCCTTCAGTGAATCAATAATTGTATCTATCGATGTATCGGAAAGTTTGTGACCCCTTAGTTTAGCCCTTACTTCTTTTTCGCTCCTTGGTTTGAAGTTCAAAAATCTGTATGCAACCTTCTTGCCGAAATTAATCTCGTCATAACTTTTTAATTCCTCAACCCTTTTTTCGTCAAGTTCGTCTTTTGTGCGTAAACCAAAATGGTATATAGTTTCTTTGTATAAGCCAAAGGCATACTCCCCATCTAAAAAAATGTTGTACCTGCCTTTTTTCTTCTGTTCTTCAATTGAAGTAATTATCAAAGCAAACTGATTTTGGTTTAAAATAACTCAAGCTCTTTCATACCGAAAGAGCTTGAGGATTTATTAATGGCTTAAAACTTATTTCTTCTTTTCTTTTACAACTTCGTCTTTGCCGCTAACTTCAGGCGCTACTGCATTGTCTATTCCGAACAAAGCCTTAACTTCGTTTAATAATTTATCGTACATTACCGGCTCTTCCTGCAGAAGTTTTTTCAGTCCGTCTCTGCCCTGTACTCTGTTCTCGCCGTAAGTGAACCATGCGCCGCCTTTTTTAATTATTTCCTTGTTTACGGCGATGTCGATTAAATCTCCAACTTTTGAAATACCTTCGTTATAGATTATATCGAACTCAACTTCTTTAAACGGAGGCGCCACTTTATTTTTTACAATCTTAACTTTTGTCCTGTTACCAATGACGTCCGTACCATCCTTAATTGCTGCAATTCTTCTTATGTCCATCCTGATTGATGCATAAAACTTAAGGGCTTTACCACCTGTTGTTGTTTCCGGGCTTCCGAACATAACACCAATTTTATCTCTTAACTGGTTAGTGAAAATAAGAACGACGTTTGATTTTGAAACAGCAGAGGTAAGTTTACGAAGCGCCTGAGACATCAGTCTGGCCTGCATTCCCATTACTGCGTCACCCATTTCACCTTCTATTTCTGCTCTCGGCGTTAAAGCTGCAACGGAGTCAATGACTATAACGTCAAGCGCGTTGCTTCTTACGAGTGTTTCACAGATTTCAAGTGCCTGCTCACCGTATTCCGGCTGTGATACAAGAAGATTTCCGATATCAACTCCGAGTTTTTGTGCGTAGTTTGTGTCAAGTGCGTGTTCTGTATCTATGAATGCTGCAAGTCCGCCTGTCTTTTGTGCCTCTGCTATTATGTGAAGACAAACAGTGGTCTTACCCGATGATTCAGGTCCGTATATTTCCATTATTCTGCCGCGCGGTACACCGCCGATACCAAGAGCCGCATCGAGCGAAATTGAACCTGTTGATATTGCCTCAATCTTTGCTGCGGGTTTGTCGCCGAGCTTCATTATTGAACCCTTGCCGTGGTCTTTTTCTATCTGTTCAATCGCCATATCAAGCGATTTGATCTTCATTGCTTTGTCGTCTGCCATTGTTATAATTTTAAATTTTTAAATTCGTTTATACAAATATAATCTGTTGTAATAGAAAAATATTATCATTTGATGATAATTTATTTTGGACTTAAAAATAGCGATTTAAAACTATTTAAGTAATAACATTTTCTTTGTCGATGTAAACCCGTTTATCTCCATTTTGTAAAAATAAACTCCTGTGTTCAGCATTTCGGCATTTAACGTATATTCATACGTACCAGCCTGTTTCTGCCCCTCTGCCATTATTAGAACTTCTTTTCCCAGAACATTAAATAATGATATTTTCACGTATCCTGTTTTTGCTATTTTGTAAACAATCCTGGTCGTTGGATTGAATGGGTTCGGATAGTTTTGTAACAAACGGTATTCTTTTGGCGTTTCAATCGTGTTCTCCGTTACTTTAACGATATCGCCGTTATTGTAAACACCGTTATGTCTTGCGTTGTACTGCCACATTGGTGTCTGAACTTTTAATGCTGAATATGCAACCCCGGAATTCCACAGATATACATTCGTCTGTTGCGACGGCGCCGTTCCCAGTACTCCTGCCCCTATTATATCCATAATCCCATTTCTGTCTATATCTGTTATGCACGGAGTTGTAAAAAATGTTGTCCCGCTTGTTGTAATGTTACTGTTGAATGTTCCGTCGTGGTTATACACAAGGAATTTACCGATGTTTGCCGTTTGTGTGTTATCGTCAAATATTAGTTCAGTGCTGTTATCACCGTCAATATCAGCAAGCACTACCTGAGAATTAACCGCATTAACAGGTCCGATAGGAAACCCTGTTAATGCAACACCGTTCTTGTCCCAGGCATATACATAATCCGAAGGTACTCCTGAAAGCACCTGGTCACCGACTGCAATATCCAGAACATTGTCGTTGTTAATGTATCCGACAGATGGCGGGCCGTAAACCCAGTTTGATGTTGCCTTTGGCCATCCGGTAAGTACTGTGCCGTTGTTCTTCAATACATAAACATACCCGCCTCCACCGGAAACGTGTGTACCGAAAATTATTTCTCTGATGTTATCATTATCTAAATCTGCCAGAACAGGCGAAGAATACGAGTTAACATCTCCGTTAGGCATAAAATAAGGAAATCCCGGAATGGAATCTCCGTTTGCAGCCCATGCATACAAAGCCGTATAAGATTCCATTACAATTTCAGGTACGTTGTCTCCGTTTATGTCACCGACTGCTGCACTTGAGCCCGGTACATGACCCATTGATTTTGGCCAGCCCGGAAAAATCGTAGCATCGTATTTATATACATAAACCAGCCCTGTCGGATAAGTTCGCTTATTCACTATTATATCAAGCTTCCCGTCTGAATTAATATCCCCAAGAACAGGTGTTCTTGCACTGTATCCGTGATTAATCGGGAAGCCCGTTAATAATGTTCCGTCTCTTTTGTATGCATAAATGAAACCACCGGAAGTTAATCCGTGGTTAGTAACCACTATTTCTCCATACCCGTCTCCATCTATATCACCAAAAGCAGGTGCCCCTTCCAGCGCATATGAGGCAACCGTTTTCGGCCACCCCGGAACAGATGTACCGTTCATATTCAAAGCCTGAACCGTGTAACCTATGTTAAATACTATCTCCATCTCGGGGTCGTTGTCCATGTTACAGAAGATTCCTCCCTCGAAAGTATTACCTGATATCAAAAAAGGAAATCCTGTGAAAACAACCAGTGAATCCGATTCTTTGTACAAAGATTGCTGATGTTTTGAATATGCATCTGTTATATTCAACTTGTTCATCACATCAGGTATACAATTGTTTAAAGGCTGTGAATACAACAATCCCGAAGAGAAACAAAGGAACAACAAAAGAAATACTGAAGGCAGTAATAGTTTTTTCATAACTTAAGTAATTTGTGTTTTAAAATAGGTCTGTTGTAATTTCGTTATCATTTGCTTATATATTCAAGGCAAAAGTTTGCAGAAATAAACTCCAAAACAGGCTTTATTCGCTGATATACGACAAAATATGAATTATTGTCTACCCGCAAAATATACTGAATTCAAAACTTATTAAAGTTATCTTTACGCATCATTTTAAACCGCTTTGAAGTGTTTTAAATGGGTAATTAAACTAAATCAAACATGAAGGGTATTATATTAGCCGGTGGATCGGGTACAAGAATGTATCCTGTTTCAAGTATTTACAGTAAACAACTTACGCTTATTTATGATAAGCCTCTTATTTATTATCCGCTTTCAATTTTAATGCTGGGTGGTATTAAGGATGTTTTAATAATCTCAAACGCCGAAACGATTCCTCACTATCAAAAATTGTTTAAAGACGGAAGCCATATCGGAATGAATATCCAGTATGCGGTTCAGGCTGCCCCGAACGGAATTGCTGAATCCTTCATACTTGGTGATTCGTTTATCGGTAACGACAGCGTTAC
>JBMOHR010000237.1:0-4581 GCA_049317745.1 Ignavibacteria bacterium | reverse complement strand
TAGTATTCCTTCTGAAATTAACCTTGTATGAATTTATGATTGAAAACGCTTTTGCCGTATCGTTTGCTTTTATGTCTGAAATGTTTGTGTTGTAAACACCGATGGAATCACAGCCAATGAGTGTGATACCTTTCCAGAAAGTTGATGATGTTTTGCCTGTCAGCGTGACAGGTTCAACATTATCAGCATTAACATTACTCACGAAAGACCCTCCGTTCATTTCTATACCTGCATTTTCTGAAAAGATTACAACAGCATTGGGAGAAATGGTTATGTTGTGTCCGCCATTGTAAATCATTCCGTTGCAGTTTACGTTGCCGCTTATTGTTTCATCGGCTACGAGTGTTCCGCCGTTTGGAATTGATGGGATTATTTTGTATAACTTCCCTTCTCCGGGTTTATATTTTCCGAGTGAAATTGCGTTACGTTTCCTTGAATCGAATGTTGTAATCAATGAATCATTTCCCAAATCAATAATCTGCCAGTTATTGAATCCGCTAAACTCAGATGACAAAGAATCTAAATCAATTGCCACATATCTTCTTCCACTGCAATCATCATCGCCAGGCGTACATCTGCGATTTAGAATCATAAAATAGTTAGTATTTTGTTCGTTTAGTTTTTTAAATGTAGTTGCTTGAATGTAAGTCCTTGTTTGAGGCTCAGAACTGGTAGAGGGTGTAATTTCATAACATTGAGAATAAGGATTTGAGAAATATGTTGTGATAACACTAAAATAAGTACTATTTAAAAAGTTACTTCTTTCTGTTTGATTTCTATATATACAAGTCTTTTTCCTCTTTGAGGACCCCATTTAATTAGTTTTGTGTTTAAAGAACTTATGCCTTCCAATTTACTCTGCCCATAAACGTTTGTCCTCAGTGAAAGATCCGGATAATTCGTAATGCAAAGGCCATACACAGTATCATTTTCTCTCGTGGATGTATATGAAAAGTATATAATACCTTTAGCATTATAGGACAATGCCAGACAAGCCTGAAATTCGAGTTCCTGATTTGTGGGTTCTTTGAGTTTGTGGGAAACACTATGCCATCCGTGAGCTTGAACACAATCAATAATTTTGAACCCTTTTCGTGACAATTCATCAATTCTTTTGTCAATATAAATTAATCCTGTTCCTCCGATTTTATTGTCAGTATTATCCTGAAGCCAATTATCATATTCGCCTGGTGAAGCAGGGTACGAAAGTACACCGGAGTATTTATTGTAACTGGCTGTTGACAAGGAATTTGGGTGGTAAGATGACCTATTAACATCAGGTAGTTCAAATCCTTCAAGAGAATATGCCCCCATAACCAAAGTTTTGATTCCGAAATCGTTATACAAATAAGTCTTTAGCATATCAGCAGAAAATTGATATTGCCAGCAATTT
The DNA here is from genome assembly GCA_049317745.1 of Ignavibacteria bacterium. Classification (GTDB taxonomy): domain Bacteria; phylum Bacteroidota; class Ignavibacteria; order Tepidaquicellales; family Tepidaquicellaceae; genus CAIKZJ01. The sequence goes on along the minus strand of JBMOHR010000237.1, from coordinate 3,188 downwards.
GGTACGTGTGCTTTAAATAAATCATAATTCAGCCAGACAACTAATTCATTTTTATTCCCTGTTGAATCCATTATTTGTTTGTTCAAAGCGCTTATCATCGGAAAATGGCTCATCTGACATTCTTCAAAGTAGAAGTAATTTGGTATTGGGTTTTGTGAGTTATAATTTTGTCTTGACCATTCTATTTCTTTATTCATTTTTTCATATAACCACCCTTCTTTTAAAGTTAAATACTGATGTGCAGGTCTGTTTTCTATTCTCACTCTGTCAATCCACATATCGCATTTCCCTGACCAGTAAACTTCTATGTCAGTTTTATTTATCTCATTATCCCAGTCAAATGGATTACCTGCCGGATTAACAAAACATGAATCAATCTCCCCTTTTCTAATTTCCAGTTTTGTTTGGCCAGTTATATAATTATACATTTCTTTATAACTTCCATCATATAAATTATAGTTATTTTTAAAATTCTTTACTATTAAAGGGATTTCTTTTACAATATTTCCTTTCCACCCTCGAAGAACAAATTTGCAAACTATAACTGTGTCATTACTTAAATTTGAAGCAAACGCAGAATCAATTCTGATTTTAGGCATAATATACCACTCATAAGCATTATCTTTCATCCAGTCATTTGTTTGAATAAATGATAATTCTCTGTTTGCTCTTAAACCGGAATCTATTGCCACATATCCGTTTTGAGCGGTTTGTTCTGTTCGCAAACACCTTTTAACTGTTTCTCCTGTTCCATACCTGCTGTTGTCAATAGTATCGTAAACTGTAGTGTTATTATTTAATGAGGTATGGTATGCCCAAAACCAGTATGGGTCTGCTTGAAAGTTTGGTGCAATATACTCACACTGATAATCAATTCTTTGTCCGCCTACCAGATATTCTATTATTGGTCTGTCCATAAATGTCCGCATTCCTTTTTGATCATTGTTATAATCGATTATATTTCTTATATGGGTTTCGTATAAACTTGTAGTCGTGTCATATCGGTCGTTTGCATAATATTTCCAACCACTGCCTACTGGTGCTGTGTATTGGTGCCAAGTATTAAATTTAAATGAATCCTGATATAGATAGTTTAAATCTCTTGCGTTATCAAATGCTCCTATAATAAACTGACTATCGGGCACGGGATATGTTGTTGATGCATTTGATAAATTTTTTTCGTTTGCAGTTGGGCTTTTAAACTGCGATGCTAAAAAAAGTGTAGCTATTATTACGAGAACAAATAGTTTTACTCCAATTGAACTAATAATTTTCATAATCATTTATATTAATATATTTATAAAATGTTTTTTGTAATCTGTTTTATCTTAATATCGTTAAATATCATTTTAAAAGTACTAATTTCTTTGTGTCAACAACTTTACCGTCAATATTCAACGAATAGAAATATATCCCGCTTCCAAGATTCTCACCACTGAAATTTATTTCATAAATACCGGGGCTCTGCTTTTTATTTACCAATGTCTGTATATTCCTGCCAAGGATATTCATTACTTCGATTTTTACGTTCGAACTCTTTGATATTTTATATTTTATTTTTGATATTGCATTGAAGGGGTTTGGATAGTTTTGGAATAATTGATAATCTGATAGTTCTATTATGCTATTATTAGTTATTCCTGTAATGTATGTTGTATCATTACCTCCAATAGTTGTGTGCATTAAGGATGTTAGGCTAGCTGGATTAACCCATCCTACTTTAGAGTTCACGAACTGAATAAACTCAAAATTATAAATCAGTAATGTTGTATCAGGATATTGGTATCCCCAGTTTAAACCACCATTAGTAGTTTTATATACCGGTGGTTTGTGGAATTTTTCAGCACCCACCATCCAAACTGTATCTTTATTTAAAATTGAAAAAGAAGTAGTATAATTACTGAAATATGAACTAATAATTGGTGTCTTTTGAGTAACCCAATTTATACCTCCATTTGTGGTTTTCTTTACACTATCATAAACTTTCCATCCTGTATTACTATCAAAGAATTTTATGCTTGTATAAATCTCACTAACTTCTGTCCAGTTAAATCCTCCGTTAGTTGTTCTTTGCATAAAATATGAACTACTTTGAATAAACCCCAAATTCTTATCAAACATATAAATCTTATCTGGATTTCCGGCTGTTCCATTAGTCCATATTCTTCCCCAGTTTATACCGCCGTCTGCTGAGCGATAGACGCCGCCGCCAAAACCACTATTCGAAACATAGAAAAGTGTATCAGTATTTATTGCACAGAAATCATTTGCTCCAGTGGGTTGATTTGGATAGTTAACCCAATTCAATCCTCCATTTGTCGTTTTGAACAAATCAAAATAGTTTGTAGATGCATAACCTGTATTATTATTAGCAAATTGAACATTTATGAATTCTACATTTGTATATGGAGTAACATAAGTGTAAACAATATTCCAGTTATCGCCACCATTAGTTGTTTTTAAAATATAAGACTGTGATGAAGTTGTCGTAGTAACCGCAAACCCCGTCAAACTATCAAGAAAGGTAATATCATTAATAGTGCTTCCATTCAAGTTTGGAAAGAACTGCTTATACCAGCCAGATGTGCTTTTGTCCTGAAATCCTGCTGAAGAAAAAAACAGCAGAAACACGAGCAATATCAATCCATCAAGTATGCGAGAAAAGAATTTTTGAGTTTTCATATGGCTAATATAATTGTTTGATAATAAAGGAGTGTGTGCTGTGTAGAAAAATTTTGCAATTTAAACTTTCTCATTAAAATATTCTTAGATATTTGTATAAGATTTAATTAATTATAAATTACATCTTAATGTTTTTATATTCAAGATATATAACAAAATGCAGTAATTATTTTTTATTAATATTTCGCTAAAACGAATTAAATGTATCATAAAGAATTGTAGAATGAAAGATTATTGGCGGGTTTGTAAAATAATACTTGAAATTGCAGAAGGACTCAAATTATGAAACTATTATTCGAGCCCTTCTAAATTTATTGGTTATAAATATATCAATAAAAACTGATTATACTATAATCCCGCTTCTATAATCTTAAGGAAACTGTCTGCTTTTAGTGCTGCGCCGCCGATTAATCCGCCGTCAATATTTTGTTTTCCGAGCAATTCCTTTGCGTTCTTGTCATTCATACTTCCGCCGTAAAGGATTCTTGTACTTCCTGCAACCGTTG
>JBMOHR010000236.1:0-4605 GCA_049317745.1 Ignavibacteria bacterium | reverse complement strand
GCGAATTAGACTAATTACGCGAATTAGAAAAAGATTAAGTGCTTTTTTTTAGGGTTAAAGATGAGAAAAGGCCGACTGTCGCATACTTTACTAAAGACACGAAATATAAAGATATAATCGATAAAACTTGCATTTCAACAGGAATATTAATCTCTGAAAAAATTATCATGGAATGATAATGAACATTAATGTAGAATGCATAATTTAAAAGGAAAGAAATAGATTTAATAATATGTCGTTCCTACGGAACTTAAAGATAATAACGGGTCGGGTTAAGGGGTAAACAGTATTTATTTAATTTTATTAAATTAAAATGAGTAATTATATGAACCGCGAAGAAGCAGAAATCAGATTAAGGGAAGTTTTTAAGTTAGAGAAGTTTTATGATGAGCAATGGCAGACTATTGTGGAGTTACTTAAGGGGAAAAGAGTTTTATTGATTGAGAAGACGGGTTTTGGAAAGTCGCTCTGTTTTCAGTTTCCTGCGATTGTCTATGACGGAGTAACAATAATATTTTCGCCGTTGATAGCATTGATGAGAGACCAGGTAAAGAAACTTAATTCTCTTGGGATACGAGCCGGATGCATAATTAGTGAACAGGCGGAAGAAGAGAATACACAGATAATAAAGGATGCGAAGGAAGGTAAATATAAGATACTTTATATTGCGCCGGAGAGGATGGAGAATGATGAGTGGATTGCGGCAGTAAAGGATATGAATCTTTCTATGGTAGTAGTGGATGAAGCCCACTGCATTTCGATATGGGGGCACGATTTCAGACCTGCGTTCAAGAGAATAATAAACTTAGTCAAGCTTCTTCCGAAAGACTTTCCGATTCTTGCAACAACAGCAACTGCTACAAAACGTGTGGAAGAGGATGTTGCAAAACAGATTGGCGAAGGGATAAAAGTAATAAGGGGGAATTTAATCAGAGACAACTTTAAGCTATTTGTTATAAGGGTTGAATCTGAAGATGAGAAGTTAATCTGGCTTGGAAAAAATATAGATAAATTTCCAGGAACAGGGATTATTTATACAGGAACCAGAGTAAACACAGAACTATACTCAAAGTGGCTTGAACATTTAAAGATATCGGCTATTGGATATAATGGAGGTTTAGAATCATCTTTAAGAGTAGAAATTGAAAACGGACTTATGAACAACAGATGGAAGTGTGTAGTATCCACAAACGCATTAGGAATGGGAATAGACAAACCTGATATAAGGTTTATAATTCATACACAGTTTCCTCAATCCCCCATTCATTACTATCAGGAGATTGGCAGAGCAGGACGTGACGGTAAAACGACATACATTATTCTGTTTTATAATCCTGCTGACAGGGATTTGCCTGAAGCGTTTATAGAAAGCAGTCGACCAGCAATAATTAAATACTACAAAGTGATAGATGCTGTGAAAGGTGAGATGCTGAGTGAAAGAGAGTTAATGAATGCTGCAAATATTAACAAGACACAACTTGGAGTGATAAAAGCAGATTTACTTGAGCAAAAAATAATACGCGAAGTTTCTATTGGTAGAAGCAGAAAATTTGAGTATATTGCAAATGCTCCTGAACTGGATTACAGTCTGTTTGAGGAATGTAAAATATTAAGGATGGAAGATTTAGAGAAGATGATTGAGTATATGGAAACGAAAGATTCCAGGATGAAATTTTTATGTGATTATCTTGGAGATGATTATATTCATACGAACAGCAATTGTGATAACACCGGAGAAAGAAAATTAAAAGTGATTGTAACACCTGAATGGACAGATAGATTAAATAAATACAGAGGTGATTTCTTTCCGATTCTTGAAGTTGAAGACAGCAATACAAATTTAATAAACGGGATTGCATCTTCTTATTACGGAACAACAATAGTGGGCAAAACAGTACATCGTTCTAAATATGCAAATGGAGGAGACTATCCGAATTTTCTTGTGAATATAACGATAAAAGCATTCAAGAATAAATTTGGGAGTGAGAAATTTGATTTGATTTTATATGTACCGCCGACTGTTTCGGGAAATTTAGTAAGGAAATTTGCAAAGAAGGTATCGGTTAAATTAGGAATACCATTATCTAATAAATTGATTAAACACAGAAATACACAGGAACAAAAAATGTTTGAGAACGGATATTTGAAATCGGAAAATGTTAAAAACTCTTTTGAATATAAGAGGGAAAGAGAAATAAGAGGTAAAAGAATTTTACTGATAGATGATATATATGACAGTGGAGCTACAATTAAAGAAATAGGAAGATACTTAACCAAAATAGGCGCTAAAACTATAGCACCATTAGTGATTGCAAGAACTGTCAGAGGAGATTTAGCATGTTAAAAGATGCGGCATACTGGATATCGCTGGCACATTTACCGAGGTGGAGAACGGCAAGAACGAATGAAGTGATAATTAAATTTCATCATACGGATAAGATATCGATTGAGGAATTTTTCTCACTGGATACAGTAGTGTGGGAAAAAGAATACGGTTTAAATGAAAAGGAGATTGGGGATTTAACTAATGCAAAGTCAGATATTCCGAATAATTCATTTCTCGCTGAAACTCTGGAGAATCAGGGGTTCGAGTTAATTCCGATTACATCAGATGATTACTCACAGACATTAAAGGACAATTTAAAAGTTAATTATAGTCCTCCCCTGTTATACATTAAGGGAGACAAGCAAATATTCACAGAGAAATCGATTGCGGTTGTAGGTTCGAGAAGTGCTTCGGCAAAATCTTTGCAGTTTACGGATAACATTGCTAAACTTGCGAGCAAAGAATTTAAAGTGATAGTAAGCGGGTTTGCAAAAGGAGTTGACAAGCAGGCACTTGATTCGTCTATAAAGCATATTGGAAGAAGTATAATTGTATTACCGCAGGGAATTTTAACGTTTGGTAAGGGATATCAGGAATATTACAAACAGATTGTAAACGGAGAAGTAGTGGTACTGAGTACATTTCATCCGAATGCTCCGTGGATGGTAGAACTTGCTATGGCACGTAATCCGATAATATACGGACTTGCGAGCGAGATTTATGTTGCGGAGTCTGATGAAAAAGGCGGAACGTGGTCGGGAGTAAAGGATGGGTTGCGAAAAGGCAGGAAGATATACGTGAGGATGGCTGATGCGGAAGAGAGAAATGCAAACGGGAAACTGATTGAGTTGGGAGCTGTTCCCGTAGATTTTGACGGTAAAGTTCTTGAAGAGTCTGCAACATTAAAGGAAAACCGTGAATCGTTTGACGATAGTCTGAGGAAAATAATTGCAGGAGATATTTTAAGTGCTAAAGAAATATCAGCACGGGTAAATTCTGACTGGACTTCCAGAAAAGTGGCGGACTACCTGAAAAAGCTAGAATGGGTGGAGGAAGTAAAAATAAAAAGTACAACGAAGTATAGAATGAAATCCGTTGATGGGTCGGAGCAGGTTGGGTTGTTTTAGGGATAATGTAATACAATGTATCCGAAGAGGGTAAAGAAAAACATAAGAGAAAAGATGTCCACGAATTACACTAATTAGACTAATTACGCGAATTAGAAAAAGATTAAGATATTTTTTTAGGGTTAAAGATGAGAAAAAGAAAAGAACTGTTCCAGAGAAAGTCACGAAATTTAAATAACTGATTTATTGGGTTAACATAAACTGTTCCATAGAAATATAAGAAATAAGATAAAGAATTTATTGTGTTGTATTCTGATATACCAAAGTATGAGTTAAAGATACATTGAGATGAGGATGGGAAAAGATTCTACAAATTCTGGGAGTGAAGATATTTTTAAATTATTTTCGTTTTGTATGAACTTTTTTAATAATGAAATGTTATATTTACTAAAGTTTTATTCCTCCTAAGCAAAGAGGTGTCGGGACCATAGACTTCGGTTTACCCTTCACCTCTTTTAAATTTTCAGAATTTTATATTAAGAAGATGGAAGTTAAAAAGAGTAAAGACAAGAAAGAGTGGCTCGAAGCAGCCGAAAAGTCAAAGACCACAGGTATGAAGTTCACATCGTTAAGCGGTAAAGAACTTGATATAGCCTACACACCAGAAGATGTTTCACAGAATGATTATCAGACAAAACTCGGTTACCCCGGCGAATATCCTTTTACACGAGGTATTCACAACAACATGTACCGCGGTAAGTTATGGACTATGAGGCAGTTCGCAGGTTTCGGTACACCAGAAGATACCAATCAGAGGTTTAAGTATTTACTTGAGCACGGACAGACAGGATTGTCGACAGCTTTCGATATGCCAACGCTTATGGGTTATGATGCAGATGCACCTGTTTCAGAGGGTGAAGTTGGAATATGCGGAGTTTCAATTTCTTCATTAGAGGATATGGAAATTTTATTTGAGGGTATTCCGCTTGATAAGGTTTCTACTTCGATGACGATTAACTCCCCTGCTGCGATGGTGTTTGCTTTTTATCTTGCCGTTGCGGAAAAACAAGGAGTACCATTTTCAAAACTTCGCGGTACACTACAGAATGATATTTTAAAAGAATACATAGCGCAGAAAGAATTTATATATCCACCGAAAGAGTCGATGAGAATTATTACTGATATGATTGAATACTGCACGAACGAAGTTCC
>JBMOHR010000235.1:0-4668 GCA_049317745.1 Ignavibacteria bacterium | reverse complement strand
AAAAAACCCTCTTCGGATACCGGAGAGGGTTTATCTTACAGTTAAATAAATAATCTTATTTTTTAGAAGTCAGTTTCATTTCGATTTCTTTCTCATTTCCGCCGCGGAATATCTTCATCTTTAGTACGTCCCCTACTCTTAAGTCATTTACTTCGAGTACGAGGTCCTGTTCATTCCTTACTTTCAGTCCGTTCACACTTAATATTACGTCTTCAGGTTTCAGTCCTGCATTATCTGCATCGCCGCCTTTTTGTACCTGAGTAACAACTACACCATCTTTGTTTTTCAGTCCGAGATATTTTGCAACCTGGTCATCAATTCCCTGTATACGGAATCCGACGTTATTGCTGCGTTCAATCTTGCCATTCTTTTTTAATTCATCAAGTGTTTTGTTAACACGGTTAATGGAGATAGAAAATCCCACGCCGATGCTACCCTGATTGAACTGTCCGCCTGTGTATATTATTGTATTCATTCCGATAACTTCTCCGTCGGCATTTATTAAAGGTCCGCCTGAGTTACCGCTGTTGATTGAAGCATCTGTCTGAATCATATCTTTGTATGCCCTGTTACCGTCTGCAGATACTTTCATGTTCAAAGCACTTATAACACCGACTGTGACAGTAGGTTTATCGTTGATTTCAAACAGTCCGAATGGATTACCAAGAGCTATCACCCATTCACCGATTATTGAATTATCAGAATTACCAAACTTAACTGTCGGTAATCCTGATTTGTTAATCTTTAAAAGTGCGACATCCGACACAGGGTCCGAACCGATTAGTTTTGCTTCTATTGTTTCACCTGTAGTAAGAGTAACGGATATTTTGGTTGCATTACCTGCAACGTGGTCATTCGTTAAAATGTATCCGTCTTCAGAGATTATGAATCCTGAACCGAGACCTCTGACAGTCTGACGCTGAGGTGCCTGCTGTCCGAAGAACTGCTGAAAGAACGGATCGTTCATAAATGGGTCACGGACTTCACGGACTTCTTCAACGTTAATACCGACTATCGAGTTGCTTACCTTTTCAATAGCACGCGTGATTGCAGTCTGTCTGTCCTGACTGATGTTTTCATTCTTCTGATTCCTGTCGAATGAAGCAGTGTTAACGTTTGGTGATTGTTTAAAAAAGAATTTTGAGAATAGTACTCCTCCGATTACAACACCTGTTAACAAAAGCAATGCTGCAACTACTACAGCAGTAATTTTCATTTTAACTGTATTAGCATTAAGGCTTAATGTTGTCATATCCTGTTTTATTTCTTTAAATGTTTTTTCACTTTCCTGATGATTTCCTCATCGTTTATCTTATACTTACGCATAAGTTCTTCCATTGTTCCGCTTTCACCGAAAGTATCTTCAACTGCAACGTAATCCATCTGAGTAGGACGATGCAAAGAAAGCACTTCTGCAACTGCACCGTATAAGCCGCTTTGCTTCTGATGGTCCTCACAGGTTATTACCAGATTGGTTTCTTCCGCAGCTTTAACGAGAGCATCAACATCTATTGGTTTAATGGTATGAATATTAATTACTTTTACGCTGATACCGTCTTTCTCAAGAACTTCCGCAGCTTTAAGAGCTTCCCATACGAGCAATCCGCTTGCGACAAGCGTTACATCCTTACCTTCTTTCAATATCTGTGCTTTGCCGATTTCATATTCTTCGTTCGGGTCAGTGAAGTTAGGTGTTTTATCCCTGTAGAACCTAACGTAGAAAGGTCCTTTTGTTTCAACACATTTCATTATTGCTTTGTAAGTCTGATTGTAATCGCAGGGAGTAAGAACTGTCATATGAGGCAAAAGTCTCATCAGACCAACATCTTCAAGTGACTGGTGAGTTGCACCGTCAGGACCTACAGAAATACCGCAGTGTGAGGCACAAATCTTTACGTTCATCTGACTGTATGCAACAGACTGGCGAATCTGGTCGAAAGGACGACCCGTAGCAAATTCTCCGTATGCAGAAGCGATAGGAATTTTACCGGCTACAGCAAGACCTGCTGCAGTACCAATCATATCCTGTTCTGCAATACCTACTGAAAAGAATCTGTCAGGGAAAGCATCACGGAAAACGTTTGTCTTAACCGAGCCAGACACATCACCGCCAAGAACTACCACATCGGGATTTTCAGAACCGAGTTTAATCAGGGCATCAGCAAAAGCCTGTCGTGTTTCCTTCAGTTCTGGATTATCAAAGTTGAATTTCATATTTTATGTTTAGTTTTATTTAACAATTTTATAAAAAAACAGTATATTTTAAAGTCATTTACGACATTTAATATAACGTTTAATTATTTAAAATAAATCCTTATATTTTATAATATCTTGAAACTGCTTTTATTGTTCATTCATCAGAAAGTTAATTGAACAAATGAAGCATTTCTTTTGTTATAAGTAATAGTAAACATTATGAAAAACATACACATATGAACCCAAAGCAATCATCAATAAATTCATCAAATTTATACAATCTTGAACTCATTTTTAACAATGTAACAGATTTAATCTTTCTTGCCAGGATTGAAGGAAAAGATAAATACAGGTTCGAATCGGTTAACGAGTCTTACCTTGAAGTGACGAAACTGAAGAAAGAAGACATTATAGGAAGAACATTCGAGGAAGTTTTATCGCCTAATGTATTCAAGGATGTAAAGAAGGTTTATGATTCTATAATCAAGACCGGTAAATCCGTAGTGAATGAAGAACTCTGGACGGACATACCTGCCAGAAATTTACTGGTGGAAGTAAAATTAACACCTGTTTCAATCAACTCTAAAAAGATAACACATATACTCGGTTCTGCAAGAGACATAACCGAACGAAAAAAGCGCGAGGATATGGAAGTGGGATATAAAGCACTTCTCGATACAGTAACAGAAGCAATATATATACAGGATAAAGAAGGAAAGTTCCTGGACATAAACAAAGGCGCTCTGGATATGTACGGTTATAACCGTGAAGATTTTATCGGTAAGACACCCGAGTTTCTGTCAGCACCCGGAAAGAATGACCTTGAAAAAACAATTGCTCACGTAAAGAAAGCATTCGAAGGCAGTACTCAGTGCTTCAACTTCTGGGGGTTAAGGAAGAATGGCGAAGCATTCCCGAAAGAAGTGATTCTGAACAAAACGAATTACCTTGGTCAGGATGCAGTGATTGCAACTGCCAGGGATATTTCCGACAGGTACGAAAACGAACAAAAGCAGAGAAAGTATACAACAGAACTAAAAGAACTGAACGATGCAAAAGATAAATTCTTTTCAATTATAGCACACGATTTAAGAAGTCCTTTTAACGGATTGCTTGGATTTTCCAAAGTGCTGTCGGATGAATTCGATGACTTAACAAAAGATGAAGTAAAGGAATACATATCATATGTTTACAGTTCAGCGAAGAATGTTTTTAATTTAATCGAGAACCTGCTTCAATGGTCAAGGATACAAACGGGCAGGATGGAGTTTCAGCCAATCAGAATTGATTTGTATGAACTTGTTTTTAAGAATGTGAACCTATTTACTTCTGTTGCTATTGAAAAACATATTACACTAAGGAACCTTGTTCCTCTGAATGTAATTATTAAGGCTGACCAGAATATGCTAAACTCAATCATTCAAAACCTCGTTGCGAATGCTCTGAAGTTTACTAATTCAGGCGGTGCTGTTACGATTTCCTACGAGTTAGTAAATGACTTTCACAATATTACCATTTCTGATAACGGTGTAGGAATTTCAAAAGAAAATCAGAAGAAACTCTTCAGGATTGATGCTCATTATTCAACAATCGGAACTGCAAATGAAGAAGGAACTGGATTAGGGCTTTTACTCTGCGGTGAACTGGCAGAACAAAACGGTGGACATATACATATGGAAAGCGAACTTGAAAAAGGCAGTAAGTTTACGATAATACTTCCTGCGATTAATTAATTAACGATATAAACGATATGAATGAAAAAGTAAGATTAACTCAGATGGTTACCTCTGCAGGATGTGCCGCAAAAATATTCCCGTACATATTAAACGATGCACTAAAAGATATAAAGTGGTTTCAGGATGAAAACGTAATTGTTGGGTTTTCGGGAAATGATGATGCGGGTGTGTATAAACTTACAGATGAACTTGTACTGATACAGACTACGGACTTTTTTACTCCTGTTGTGGACGACCCGTACACTTATGGGATGATTGCAGCGACTAATTCTCTCAGCGATGTTTATGCAATGGGCGGTAAGCCCCTGAATGCACTGAACATTGTTGCATTCCCGCAAAAAGAAGATATCTCAATCCTTAAGGATATCCTTGCTGGAGGTGCTGATAAAGCACGTGAAGCAAAATGCTCTATCATAGGAGGTCATTCAGTTGACATCACAAACATTCTCTATGGACTCGCTGTAACGGGTACGGCACACCCTAAGGAAATTAAAGGAAACGATACTGCAAAAGCTGGTGATGTTTTAATACTGACTAAAGGACTCGGAACAGGTGTTTTAAACAATTCCGTGAAATACGGTAAACCTGAACAATCCTATGTTGACGGATTAATAAGTTCAATGTGCAGACTTAACAGAAGTGCAGCAGAACTGATGGTAAAATATGAAGCAAATGCGTGTACTGACGTAACTGGTTTCGGTCTTGCAGGACATTCAATGCAAATGGCAAAGGCATC
>JBMOHR010000234.1:0-4683 GCA_049317745.1 Ignavibacteria bacterium | reverse complement strand
CTGTATAGAAGGGTTGTCAGAAATGACAACCCTTTTTTTATATCCCATCATAATTGCAAACTAAGAATTCACTCGCAACACCCCATTTAAACACTGATAAATTAACCATAAGAATTGTCAATACGCTGCATTAAAAGGGGAGACATTCCGAAAATATCTTTAATAACATGCAAAAGAACACCCAATAACGTGTTTTTTTATCTTGCATTTTTATTATAATAATCCGATATTGCATACGGTTATTAAGTTATTTGTTATAGATTTGTTTTGCCGCTTTGAAGGAAGACTTCTTAAATTCTGCAGTTCACACTTTTCTAAAGTATGTATCCAGATTTATAGGAAAAACCAAATTTACATATAGCTTTTTATATCAAACAGTAATCCGATATAGATCGGAGTAAATTAAAAAATTTCTTGAAAGGAAATGTAATGGAAAAAGGTACTGTAAAATGGTTCAACTCTTCAAAGGGTTTTGGATTCATTACCGTAGCAGGTAAAAAAGATGTATTCGTACATTTTAATGCAATTTTAGGCGATGGTTATAAAACATTAAACGAAGGCGACACAGTCGAATTCGAAATTGAAGACGGACCAAAAGGACCACAGGCAACAAATGTTACAAAACTCTAAAACTAAAATGTAATTAGCTAATTATAATAAGTGTTACAGTTTGTACGGAAGGGCTGTCAGAAATGGCAGCCCTTTTTTTTATTGCAGAAAATCAGTGATTTAATGCGAAAGGGACGTGGTTTTGAATATTATCTAAGTGAAACTTTTGGTATATTTGCTTAGTTAGATATTTATATAATTTAATTTAAAAGCATGGAAGCAAAATATCTAATAGAACTTTCAAAAGAATTTTTTGAGAAGGCATACAGACTGCAAATGGACGGTAAGTATGAGAATGCGATTGAGTTGTACAAAAAATCGCTGGACTATTATCCAACGGCAGAGGGGTACACATTTATGGGTTGGGCTCTGAGTGCACTTGGAAATTATGAGGGTGCGATAGAAGAGTGCAAGAATGCTATTGAGATAGATGCTGATTACGGAAACCCATACAACGATATCGGAGCTTATTTGATAAGTTTAGCAAGGTATGAAGAAGCAATTGCATGGCTTGAACTTGCACTGAAAGCTCCAAAGTATGCAAACAGGGAATTTGCACATTACAATTTAGGTGTTGTGTACGAGAAAATCGGATTATGGTTTGAAGCTTTGTCTGAGTACAAGAAGGCGTTCACTGTATCACCGAAGTATGGTAATGCAAGAAAGAATTATTTCAGATTACAATCACTATTAAATTAAATAAATAAGACAAATGAAAAAAGCTATCTTACTACTTTTACTGGTGGTAACATTGACGGGAACAATTTATTCCCAGACATTCACGTTTCACAGAATATCTCCAGCTATAGTTAACGGTGATACTTCGATTTACAATGTAACTGCATCTAAAGGTGTATTCAAAAATACAGGGTCAACAAATTTAAATTTCACTTTCGCAAGAATTCTTAACAGTTTACCTGCTGCCGACTGGACATCCAGTCTTTGTGTTGGTACAAACTGTTTTTCAAGTGTAGTTGACACTGTTCCACCAAGAAATCAACCGCCTATTACAATAGCACCAGGGCAGCAGGATACTTTGATTATCGATTTTTCCGGAACATCAATAGGAACAGGTACAGTTGTAATGAAGGTTTGGGTAAATGCGAATCCTTTGAATTATTTAGTTGATACTTTTAAAGTACATTTAGGCCCTGTCGGAATCAGAAAAATATCGGGCATAGTTGACGGATATAAACTTGAACAGAATTATCCGAATCCGTTTAACCCGACAACAAAGATAAATTTCTCATTGCCAAAGAATGAGAGTGTAAGTTTAAAAGTATATGATATTCTAGGAAACGAAGTAGCAAACTTAATAAATAATGAGACTGTAATGCAGGGATCATATTCGTATGAATTTAATGCATCAGAGTTTAATATTTCATCAGGTGTCTTTTATTACATACTAAGGACTGAGAATTTCACTTCCACGAAGAAAATGATGTTAATCAAATAGTACAAGTATAAATATGAATCGTTCCTTTGTTTATATGAATGAAGGAACGATTTTCATTATAAGAAATTATTTTAAACAATGGAATACATAAAGAATAAAAATTTAACTCTTTTAGAGAAAACATATTTACCGCAGATTGCAAAGGGGATGGCACTGACATTCGGCCAGATGTTCAAGCCGAAATTCACGAGACAGTATCCAGAAGAGAAATGGGAGACACCTTCGAGTTTCAGGGGAAGACCTGTACTGGTACTTGAGGAAAATGGTACTGAAAGATGTGTCGCGTGCGGACTGTGTTCGAGAGTATGTCCTGCACTGGCTATAGAAGTTCAGGCAAATGAGACTGAACTTTTGAAGGAAAGGTATCCTGAGAAGTTTGAGATTAATATGGTGAGATGTATTTTTTGCGGGTTCTGCGAGGAAGTATGTCCTGAGGAAGCAATAGTAATGAGTAATGAATACGAACTGGTTTTTAAATCACAGGAAGAGGCAATATTTGGAAAGGATAAATTATTAATACCGAGAAAGAATTTAGAAGGGCGTTTGAAGTTTTTGAAAGAGAACAGATAGTAGTGAAGCATAATTGAAATCTATATTCTTTGACATATTATTAGTTGGGATATTAGTATTCTTAAACGGGCTTTTTGTTGCCGCTGAGTTTGCTATAATAAAGGTACGAAAATCAGAGCTTGAAACCGATACTGATGCCAGAAATTCAATCCGCAAAAAGTATTTAATAATCGTAAAGAACAACATTGACAGGTACGTATCCGCAGCACAGTTGGGAATAACATTCCTGAACATAATGCTCGGATGGATTGGTGAAGGCTCCTTCGGAAGATTATTCATTCCATTTTTCGCGTTGTTTGGGATGGAGCATGAGATTACATCGACATTTGCTTCGCTGTTCGGGGTTCTGGTAATAACTTTTATTACTGTTGCTTTCAGCGAACAGGCTCCAAAGATGATTGCACTTCAGTATCCGCTGCAGACATCTATATGGCTTTCGTTTCCATTGAAGGTTTTCTACACAATCTTTAAACCGATGATTTTATTCCTTAACTGGTCAGCCAACAGTTTTATTAGGTTAATAGGACTGAAGCCAGTTACAAAAGATGAAATTACACACTCCGAAGAGGAAATAAGATATCTGATTTCAGAAGGACAGAAGAGCGGTGTTATTGATTCAACAGAGCAGCAGCTGATAGAGAAGATTTTCGACTTTAATGATAAACTTGCAAGAGATATTATGGTACCGAGGAATAATATAATTGCACTGGATATCGATGACAGCCGTGACAAGATTGTGCAGAGGGTTATAGATGAGGGATATTCAAGGATTCCTGTTTACAAAGATTCTATAGATAATATAATCGGAATTATTTATTCAAAAGATTTAATCAGTGCAACTGAATACAGGGAGTTAATAGTTTTAACCGATATATTAAGACCTGCTTACTTTGTTCCGGAGATAAAACAGATTGGCGAGATATTAAAGGAATTTCAGAAGAAGCATATTCATCTTGGAATAGTTGTGAATGAACACGGAAACGTGGAAGGACTTATTACACTTGAAGATATTATTGAAGAGATAGTAGGCGAGATTGAGGATGAGTACGACATTGAGACAAGAAATATACAGAAGGACAAACTTGGAATATTCCTTGTAGATCCTCTGATATCAATAGTAGAATTTAATACAAAGTTTAATACGGATATACCGCTTGATAATGATGATTATCATACACTGAGCGGGTTTTTACAGAAAGTAACAGGACATATTCCTGATATTTACGAAAGAATAGATTACAGGGAGCTTGTGTTTACAGTTATGAAGAAATCAGGCAACAGGTTGCTGCAAGTGAAAGTTCAGAGATTAGTAAACTAATAATGATTTAAGTTGATAAATTTAATCTTAAAGAAGATATACATATTCTTTACCGACATTGAGAGTTATTTTAAGCTTCTCACAGGTGTGATAAGGTATCTTCCGCGTATATTTACAGACAGAAAGCTTATACTCGACCAGATGGTACACATCGGAGTAAATTCTCTTACTTTAGTATCAATCATTGGTTTGTTTACGGGAGCAGTATCAGCATGGCAGGTTGCTTATCAGATGGCGGGCCTGGTTCCTTTGAGTATTCTGGGAACTGCAACACCAAAGGCAATCATTATTGAACTTGGTCCGGTACTTGCGGCTATAGTACTTGCGGGCAGAGTAGGTGCATCTATAAGTGCAGAGATTGGAACTATGAAAGTTACGGAACAGATAGACGCACTTGAGGCAATGGCAATTAATCCGATAAGGTATCTGGCAATGCCAAGAGTTGTTGCAACAACAATAATGATGCCTGTACTCGTTATCTATGCGAGTTCAGTGGCTATATTCGGTTCGTACCTTGTAGCAACTGTATTTCTTGATTTACCCGGAGGAGTATTTCTTTCAGGGTTCAGAAAAACTTTTGAATTAAAGGATGTGAATTCAGCTTTTATAAAAGCATTATTCTTTGGTTTTGCAATATCATCAATAGGATGTTTTGTAGGTTTTAAGACATCTGGCGGGGCAGAAGGTGTTGGTCTTTCAACCATTAAGTCATTCGTAATATGTGCAGCAA
>JBMOHR010000233.1:0-4696 GCA_049317745.1 Ignavibacteria bacterium | reverse complement strand
GCAACTTATGCAGGTTATTTTGCAGGAAGTTCTAACGGAGGTCAAAGCTGGGAATTGCTCGTCGACCCGGGTACTTTCGACTCATCAGCATTCATTTGCCCTTACTGGCAGCATCCCGTTAACCCGGATATTTTATACGGATGCTTTAAACAAAAACTCTATAAGTCAACAGACAAAGGTCTTACATGGGCTTTTACCACATCTTCTGCAATCGTCAGCAAGCCTGTTTATTCTGCCGCTCAGTCTTCACTTATTACAAACAACATTATGGTTGCCTCAAGAGAAGGTACAGTAAGTCTCGTGCGTTCTTCCAATGGCGGATACAACTGGCAGGATATTACGGGAAATCTTGCTGCACTTGCTGGTGGGTATTCTATGCGGCTTCAGGCAGACCCGTTTAACGGTAATACTTTTTATCTTATGAAAAGTGCGTATTCGGGTGCTATCGTTATAAAGACAACAAATTTTGGTACTAATTGGATTGATATTAGTTCTGACCTTCCGAAAGTACCCGTTAATGACATCTTTATAGATTCTGCAAACGCAGGCGTAATGTACATCGGCAACGATTTCGGTGTTTACAGATCTACAAATAACGGAGGCAACTGGGCAAGGCTTAACAACGGAATGCCGTTCGTTCCTGTTCTTGATTTCAGTTACTTCAATTATAACGGAACTAAACTCCTAAGGGTTGCCACTTTTGGCAGAGGTGTTTTCGAACTTAACATCAATCAGCCAATATCAGTGAATGACCCTTCGGGTATCGTTCCTTCTGAATATAGTTTAAGTCAGAACTATCCGAACCCGTTTAATCCATCAACAGTTATCCGTTTTGGAATCCCTAAATCAGTGTCATCCCCACGTGTTCTTGGCGGGGATCTCGTTCAATTAAAAGTTTATGACATCACTGGACGCGAAGTCCAAACACTCGTAAATGAAAAGTTACAACCAGGATCGTATGAAGTTTTATTCGACGGCTCTCGATTAACAAGCGGAGTTTACTTTTATAGAATAACTGCAGATAATTTTATTATGACTAAGAAAATGCTGTATATAAAATGATGTAATCATTTTATATACAGTCCCCGATAGCGAAGCGTATCGGGATTACTCATTAAGTGATGCTTAATTAATATTAAATGAAAAAACTTATATCGATACTTTTTGTTCTGTCAATGCTGTTTCTCTGTGCTGATTCGTACTCGCAGATTAGCAGTCTGGATTATAGTACCTACAGGGCTTACCAGACTCCGTCAACTCCGCCTTTTGTTTCGAAATATGATAAAGTACCCGCCGACATTAGGAACAGAAACTTCTTCAGAAGGTTTGACTGGTTCTACAGACAAAGACTTAATGAACTTGGTGTATTCCCGAAAGAATTTATTGATTCTCAAAAAGATATTGAACTATCAAAATCTAATTACGATAATCCCTTGTACCAGTGGACAAACTTAGGTCCCGTTGGAGTCGATATGTCAGCAACTGAAGTTCCTCACTGGGGAATTAACAGCGGCAGAATCAGAGGACTTGCAGTACATCCTTCAAACCCTGATGTAGCATATATCGGCGCGGCTTCAGGTGGTATATGGAAAACTACAAACGGTGGGCTGAACTGGTCTGACAAGAGCGGTGATTTTAATATGATTACATTTGGCTCAATTGCTATCGACCACTTTAACCCAAACATTATTTACGCAGGTACAGGTGAATCTGCCTGGTATATTTTTTATAATATGTACAGTGGTGATGGTCTTTATAAATCAACGGATGCAGGTGAACACTGGTTTAAGATTAATTCCGATTTTGGTATCGTAACTCATTTCTCTGATATAGTGGTTTCTCCCCATAACCCTAATGTTCTCCTGGTAGCACTCGCCGTAAGTTATCTTAACCCTTATCCGAATCAGGGTATCTGGCGGAGTTCAAACGCAGGACTTAACTGGACGCGCGTCGTCAATATCACAGGAGCATTCGACCTTGCATTCCATCCTGTAAACCCAAACCTGGTGTATGCAGCAACAGGTAACAAACAGCCACTCGGAGGTTTCCTTGTTTCAACTGATGGCGGTAACACTTTTAATCAGAGTAATGCTGGTCTTCCGCCATTCACTTCAATGGGAAGACTGCAGTTTGACATTTCACAGTCAAATCCTTCAGTACTTTATTGTCTTGTTCACGACATTTCACCTGTTTCTGGAGGAATGAACACTTGCGCATATAAATCGACTAATGGCGGTGCCTTCTGGTTTCAGATTTCCACCGGTGTTAACATTGCCGGAACATATGACGGCACAACTGCTACCGACCAGGGAGATTATGACCTTTGCATTACTGTTAATCCAGCAAACCCTGATAATGTATTTATCGGAAATGTTGAACTTAGCCGAACTGTAAATGGTTCTTCAATTTCATTTCTGAGAAAACCCGATGGCCCGACAAACGGAACGACTGCTCTGGATTGTTATACACATCTTGATATTCATAATATAAAATTTGCTCCTTCAAATCCTTCAGTAATATACATTGGCTGCGATGGTGGCATTTATAAATCAACAAACAGCGGTGTTTCTTTCTCACATTTTAATAACGGCATCAATTCTATTCAGTTATACACTGTCGCTTCGCATCCAACAAACCCGGATATAATTTACGGCGGTTCACAGGACAACGGTGGTTTCAGAACTGTTGACAGAGGTGCAACATCATGGGTTGATAATGTTTCCGGTGACGGTATGAAATGTTTTGTTGATTATTCCAACCCGAATATAGTTTTCATTGCTACGATATTCGGAACTTTAAGCAGAAGTACAAACGGCGGCACGAACTGGTCAGAAATCATTCCGCAGGATATGGATTCTACTTCTTTCAGGTCTGACTACTGGCAGCATCCTGTAAACCCTAACATCATTTATGGCGCTTATAAAAGAAAGATTTATAAATCAACGAACAAAGGTAATGCCTGGGCGTTTACTACATCAACTCCTGTTGCAAATGCGAACATCTATACAGTTGCACAGTCAAAAGTGAATCCGTTAAATATGATACTCATAACGAATGACATTCCTGCTGATGTTTACAGGTCTTCGGATGAAGGATACACATGGACAAACATTACTGCAAACGGAAACTTTGCAGGTGCATCTCTTATGAATGTTAAAGCAGACCCAATGACCTCACAGACATTCTATGTGTTACGTGGTTCCTACACAACAGGGCAAATACTGAAAACAACGAACTTCGGAAACAACTGGACTGATATCAGTTCTGACCTTCCGAAAATTCCTGTTAGTGATATCTTTGTCGATTCTGCAAACGCATCCGTAATGTACCTTGGCAATGACTTTGGAGTTTACCGTTCAACAAATAGTGGTGGTAACTGGGCAAGACTTAACAATGGATTTCCTTTCGTTCCTGTAATGGAATTCAGTCTGTATAATTTCAGTAATACGAGACTTCTTCGTGCTGCAACTTACGGCAGGGGAGTTTTCGAACTTAACCTGAATCAGCCCATTTCAGTGAACGACCCAACAAATCAAATCCCAAAAGATTTTATATTAAACCAGAACTACCCGAACCCGTTTAATCCAACAACACTTATCCGTTTTGGAATCCCCTCCTTGGAGGGGTACGTGCAGCGGGGGGTGGGTATGGTCACACTTAAAGTTTATGACATCACTGGACGCGAAGTCCAAACACTCGTAAATGAAAAGTTACAACCAGGATCGTATGAAGTAACTTTCAACGGTTCTAGATTAACAAGCGGTGTTTATTTCTGTAAATTATCAGCCGGTAAATATTTCGGAACTAAAAAAATGATTATTTTAAAATAATATAATAACCTTTTATTTAAAAATTAAATAATGAAGACAATGAGAAAAACAGTATTTAAACTTTTAGGAATCTCTTTAATGGTTGTGTCAGTATTGTACTTTCTGACATCTGATTCAGGAAAATCACTAATAAGAAATCAAAAGAACAAACCCTCTTCAATAGGAGATAAAGACGACCCGCAGGCACGTATGAATCAGGAGTTTAAGATGCTAAGGGATATTTACACAAATAAAATCCCCGATAATATTTATAACCTTGAACAGGTTTTTGCATCTAATCTTCCGAAAGTAACCGACAGGGATAATTCTAATTCACTCGTATGGGTTGAAAGAGGCCCTAATAATGTCGGCGGTAGAACAAGAGCTCTTGCTGCTGATGTCAGCAATCCTAATATCTTTCTGGCAGGCGGTGTATCGGGTGGTATGTGGAGGTCTGTGAATTCGGGTGCTAACTGGACTATTACAACCACTAACATTCAGCTTCATTCTGCTACCTGTATTTCTCAGGATAAGAGAACAGGGCATACTTCTGACTGGTACGTAGGAACAGGTGAATATAAAGGAAATTCAGCCGGGTCTTCGGGAACACCTCAGGCATTTACAGGAAACGGTGTTTATAAATCTACCGATAACGGAATTAACTGGAATCTGCTTCCGTCAACATCAGGAATCCCTCCAAGCAGTTTTACTTCAGACTGGCAGTACGTCTGGAATGTTGCAACTGACGCATCAAACACAACTCAAGATGAAGTTTATGCCGCAACTATCGGTTCTGTTTACAGAAGCACAAACGGAGGTACTAACTGGACTCAGGTACTTGGAAATTCAACTACAAGGTCTGCATTCACGGACATTACTGTCGCTCC
>JBMOHR010000232.1:0-4721 GCA_049317745.1 Ignavibacteria bacterium | reverse complement strand
TTTTACTAATTGTAATTATTCTTAATGTCTCATTATTTATAAGCAATGGTTATGGTCAGTGGGTTTTGCAAAACACCGGAAGTACCACTGATTTTCATTCAGTGAAATTCATAAATAAGAATACAGGTTGGATTTGCGGAACGGGAGTGATTGCAAAAACAACGAATGCAGGTGTTAACTGGGTTCAACAAACACATCCAGCAACAAATAAGAGGTTAGATTGCTTAAGCGTTGTAGATTCAAACACAGTTTATTGCGTTGGTATGTTTGAAACAATCTTAAAAACTACAAACGGCGGAACGAATTGGACAGCAATTCGAAATGGACCTTATGGAACTGGCAGTAGCTATTTTACAACATTTTTTATAAACAAAAATACAGGTTGGATTTCAGGTACAGGTCAAAAATTATGGAAAACAACAAATGGAGGTGATTCATTAGTTCAATTATTTATTGCTGATATAGTTAATAGTATATATTTTAAAGATTCAATGACTGGATTAGTATGCGGGGATGGCGGGTTTCTTCAAAGAACAACGAATGGAGGTTTAAACTGGTACACACCTAATATTAATTTGAATTATATAGGTTATACTTTTCATAAACTTGCCATTATAAATAATCAATATTGCTGGGTAATAGGGAGATTTTCTACTCCTGTTTACCGCTCAACAGATTTTGGCATCAACTGGGATAGTATAGCTACGGTACCTGGTTCTTATGAAATTTATAGTGTTAGATTTTCGAATGCCAATACGGGTTGGTGTGGCGGCGGTGGAACACCGGGAGGAAGAATGTTTAGGACTATAAATGGAGGTTACAATTGGACAAGAATGGATAATGAAAATAACCCCGGATACGTAGACGATATATATTTCAATAACGACAGCATTGGCTGGGCAACCGGTAGCAATGGTATGGTATTATACACAACAAACGGAGGCTTATCATACGTAAATCAAATTTCTACTGTGACTCCGGAATCATTTGTATTACACCAAAACTATCCGAACCCCTTTAACAATACAACAAATATAATGATTGAAATAAAAGAGAAGGGTTTTTATAAACTTGAGATATATGATATAACAGGAAAAAAGGTTGATAACTTATTAGAGGGAATAAAAACACCTGGTACTTATCAAGTAAACTATGATGCCTCGAAATTAGCATCCGGTATTTACTTTTACAAACTACTTGGTTCTAATTTCTTGCAGACTAAAAAGTTTTCTTTAATAAAATAAACCATTTAAAGTCCTTATGGACACACCACCAAAATAATTTTTGTATTGAAATAAAGGGCGGAGCCTTGAATTAAAAACAGTCGCGGTCAACGGCAATCAAAGTTATATCCATAAATGGATATATCCGCCCATTTTTTATAACAAATTAAAACATAAATAATTAAAGGATTAAATAAAATGAGAAAATCATTTATAGCAATTTGCATTTTGGGGTTTCTGCTTATATTAGCAAAAATATCAGAAGCACAAAGTCCTTATGAAATATCATGCGGAAATTCTTTGTTTCCACCAAGTCAATTACCTTTAAATCCACAAGACGGTTACCTTAAACCGAACAGAACTGATACAATAAACGGAAATCCGTTATTAAGCTCGGCTTATTTTCCGGTGTTAGTTGTTTTCGTTCAATTTCTTGATGATGCAAATGATAACATCTGGCCAAACACTTGCGATACATCAGGTCCAATTTACAGAGATAGTTTAATAGCTTTAGAAAAAAATTATAACTCAAACTGGTGGGAGGCTTATGACCAGAATAAAGAAACATTCAGCAATTATTACATGCAATTATCCCTTGGGAGATTTCATGTTTTAGGAAAAGCATATTCTGTTAGACTTGATAATAACTCGACATATTACCAAACTGCAGGTGTAGCAGCAATGAATGTAGATATTTGGAACAAATTAAACCAAAAATATTCAATTAATTGGGCCTACTTTGATAAGTGGAGTTGGAACGGGTCAAATTTTGTGTATGAACCTGATAATAATATCGACTTTATTTATAAAATCCATAAATCTACAGGGGGTGTTTTACAACCATTTGACGGATACAACACACTTGAAGGATATGATTTTCAAGTAGATTCTGTTCGGTGGATTAGAACGAATACAGAATACACGGGTTCGGGTATAACCTGTGCAAGAAATATACAAAAAAATAGTATTAGGGGAATATGTGTGCATGAGCATGGTCATTATACTTTTTCGAGCGGTCATTTAACTTATGGTGCAAATTCCTATGCAATTGGTGTTGAAGCATTCTATAGCCCTTATGAAATGATAGCAAGTGGATATATGACACCGAGAAATGCAACCTTTGGTCAATCGAATTACCTTGGTGATTACTCGTCTCGATATAATAACGATGGTGAGGTCATAAAAGTACCAATTTCAGTGACCGAGTTTTTCTTACTTGCAAGCAGAAGTAAAGTTTGCTACTGGGACAGATTAATGCAGGGAGATACAGCATTTTATAATCCACATAATACATCTGATTACGGAAAAGGACTATATATTTATCACGTATTTGACGGGATATACAGACCTCAACCTTACGGACTTATAGAAGCGCATGATATAGAATGTGCCGATGGTTATTACAGATGGGAAAGAGTTGGTTGGGCATCCGTGGATATGAATTGCTGGACAAGTGATCCTGTGTGGAGAACGTACAACAAAGCCGAAGTCTTGTATGAAAACGACCCATCCAAGTTTGGTACAGAAACTGTAAATACATTAAAGGGTGATGGTTTAAGTTTACATGATTGGTTTGCAACTGTTAATGGTTACCCAAAAGGATACACAATTAAGCATAGTTTCGGTGACCTTCCAGTAAATAATTGTCATCTCGGGACCAATAGATTATTCACAAATGGTGAGAATCTGTATACATCGTATGATAATATGGGTGACAGATGGGATGCGTGGAAACCGGGGTACAACGAAGTGTTTTCACCATATTCGTCACCAAGTACAGCAAAATATAACAACGACACGAGCGGCATATTTATCTGGTTTGATAGTCTGAATGGAACTAATGCTAATATAAAAATCTATAGAGTTGGAAACGCAGGATACAATTTAAGCACAATTCTTGAAGCAACACCTCCTTCGCGCCCTATGGGTTTAAAAATAGATAGAACTGAATGCATAGATAAAGTACGGTATGCTGTCTTGACATGGAATCATAATATGGAACCTGATATGCTTGAAAATTCTCTAAATCCTGTGAATAAGAGGTACAAAATCTTTAGGGCACATTGCGATATGAACAATGTTCCCGGTAATTATTATGAGATTGCTGATGTCTCAATCAATCAAAATGTAACTCCAACATATATTGATTATGACGCATATGGTAATTGCGATGAAGATCCTTCATCATCTAATGATTTCAGATTGAGGTATAAAATCAAAGCTGTTGATAATTCCAGTTGGGCATCTGTATATTCAGACTTTGTATCTATAACGTCTACATATTTAAATAAAGGTGACGGAGATTCGATGGTACCTTTAGCTGAAACCCCAAAAACTTATCAGCTCTCCCAGAACTACCCTAACCCTTTCAACCCTGTAACAAAGATAAACTTTGCTTTACCTAAGCAAGGATTTGTTACTTTGAAAATTTATGATATCACAGGAAGAGAAGTTAAAACTCTCGTTAACGAGTTTAAACAATCCGGTTATTATTCTGTTGACTTGAATGGCTCAAATCTTGCCAGTGGAGTTTATTTCTACAGAATTCAGAGTAATGACTTTGTGATGACAAAACGTATGGTGTTAATTAAGTAATCCGTTTCATACAGTCCTGCCGCATAATGCGGCAGGACTGTTTATTACAATATGAAAATGGAAACTAAATATTACGCCGTCATTAACGTCGTCTTCGATCTGGACATAGACTGTAAATCATTAATCGTTAAACTTAGTGAAACTGACATCAGAAAGATATTCAGGATAATAAAAAAACTGAAGACAAATATGAAAGTCGGGTTTGCTATGCTTGAAATGGAAATGGTAACATTCGACATTCACCTAAACAACTATTCTTATATAAAAATTGTTCATAATCAATTGTATGTTTCTCGCGACGATGTTCTCGAATTCCTTATAGATGAGAATAATCTTGTAAGAGACTTAATACTCGAAAAAGCGCTAAATAAAAACTATGATGACATAGGAAAAGTGATGCGGATTATCTGTCCGCATAGCAGCAAACCAAGAAAAAAGGTAAAATATAAATCTTTTACAATAAACAATACTCGATACATAACACCTGTTCCAAGAAATATTTAATTATATGAATATAAAACCGATACCAGTCGGTTATGCTTTTAAACAGGCAAAGAGAGGAATAGAACGCTGATTTACACTGATGAGACTGATTTACGCTGATATTATTCAGGCAAAAAGATTAAAGATTTTCAACACTAAGTCACTAAGGTCAAAAGAAAATAGAACGCTGGATTTACACTGATGAGACTGATTTGCACTGATTATTCAGATAACCAATTTTACCAGTAAATCACCAAAGCACTAAATAAGAATCAAAAACATGTTTTTTAAGGTGGTTTAATCCCATTACTTTTGAATTTCTAATATCATATTGAATATCTATTTTATCCTATCCCGAAAATTATAAACTTAATAATAATCATGGAATACTTCAAAAATTTTATTAATGGCGAATGGAAA
>JBMOHR010000231.1:0-4723 GCA_049317745.1 Ignavibacteria bacterium | reverse complement strand
TTTTTAAAAAATAATTATAATAATATAAAATCGAAAGGAGATATTTTAAAAATGTCTTATGAATGGAAATTTAATGCAAGACCTTACTCAGATGAGGAAGCAAAAACTTTATTAAAGGATGTCGTATCACCAGAAACAAGTGACTGGCATTACAACACTCACCACAAAGGATACGTTACTTTCTTAAACAACATCGAGAAAGAACTTGAAAGTGCTGACAGATCAAAAGCAAACGGAAACTATTCACAGATTGGTGAACTGAAAAGAAGATTAACCTGGAACCATGGCGGAACAGTATTGCACGATTTATACTGGGAAGTTCTCGGCGGCGACGGTGATGTTTCAAAGGGTAAAGATGTTGAAGCTGCTATCGTAAAAGAATTCGGCAGTTTTGAAAACTGGAAAGTTGATTTCAAAGCATCAGCACTGGCAGCGAAGCTTTCAGGCTGGGGTGTTCTGGTATTCGATAAACTTTACAGCGGAAGATTATTAAACGTACTCGTCGATGAGCATCACTACGGTGCAATCTGGGGTGGTATTCCACTTATTCCTTGCGACGTGTTCGAACATGCATACTATCATAAAGACGGACCTGGAAGAGCAAAGTATATTGATAACTTTATTAATAACTTGCACTGGGGAAGAATAAATGATAGATTTGTAAAGTTCTGTAAATAATCTTTTTAAAAAGTGTATAGATATTATAACTTAGTTTTAATATTGGTTATGGTTTTTGTGTTATCTTCCTGCGGTAAAAAGGATGATAGCACAAACCAGACAACATCTAAGACAGGTGAGTTCACCTGGAGAGAGAATTTGTCTGTAAAAGATATTCCCGATACTCCTCTTAAAGGGAAGATTGACGGTAAGGATATAAATATTACTTATGTCAATTTCGAACAATGGAGAGGGTCAAATGATAACGTTATTAACTTCAGTGATAAAGCCCCGAAGAATAAATGCGGTTTTATTGAGAATGATAACGGATTCCATGTAACAAAAGTCGGAGGGAATATGAAGGAAGGTGATGTAGTTAAAGATACTTTTCTGAAAAACCTTGAAGGATATGTCGCAGATTTTTACGTAACTGAAAATGAAGATATGAGAAAAATCACTGCAGGATGGAATCTTGCACTGGTAATAGATGATATGGACGAAAATGTTGTAAAGGGAAAGATTGCCATGTGTTTTAAAGATGAGAAAAAAAGCTGGATTGCAGGAAGGTTTGAAGCAGTCCGCTGCAATAACTAATTAATCGACCCCGCTTATAATAAAGGCGGGGTTTTTATATTTACTATAGGAGAAAATATGAGAAAGTTACTTTTACTGTTTGTGTCATTATCACTTTTAACGTTATACAGTTGTGGTAAGAACGAACAAAAGCCCGAAGATAAAAAGGATGGAAGCACAGAGGTTAAAACGGAAAATAAGACATCTGAACAAAAGTCTGACGGTAAGCAGGAAGAAAAGAAATCGGGTGATAATGAACTTGGTTTGAAAACAGGATTACCTGCAGACTTTCCTAAAGATGTACCTCAGCCGCCAAATTCTAAATGTGCAGGTTCAATAGTAAATCAGACAGAAGGGACAACCGTTACCTTTACTTCTACATCTAAAGTGATGGAAATTGCAGCTTTCTACAAGGAAGAAATGAAAAGAGCATCTTATCAGCTTGAACAGGGAATGGAAGATCTGGTAAAGGATAATGGCGGCATGCTTAAATGGAATAAACCCGGTAAAGAAGTTGAACTTCTAATGAGTTTTAATTCTGAACAGAAGGCAACTGATATAGTACTTTCTTATAAAGATAAAAAGTAGCTTTTCCTTATGGAGGGATTAAGTGAACTTCAGGAACAACGTGAAGTAAAAGTTTTAGTGTCAAGAACGGATAAGATAGGTGATGTGATATTAACATTACCTCTTATAAACGAAGTTAAAAGATTAATACCAAATTCAAGGATATCATTTTTAATAAGCAGGAAACTGGAAAACCTTATCGACGGGTATAAAGACGTCGATAAGGTTTTTTTCGTAGAGGATATTAACTTAAACAATTTTCTGAAGGAAAATAATTTTGATGTAGCCATAAGTGTTTATCCCAGAAAAGAACTTGCAATGGCTTTTTATAAGGCAGGGATTAAATACAGGGTCGGGACTGCGTACAGGCTTTATTCGGTTTTATTTAATCAAAGAATTAAAGAGCACAGGAAGTATGCCGAAAAGCACGAAGCAGATTATAATTTAAATTTGCTGAGTTTTCTTGGTAAAGAGATTTCGTTCGACAAGAAATTCTTCTTCAAATATTCGGATGAAGAAATGAATGTATTACAGAATAAACTACCATTTAAACTGAATGAAAAGTTTGTTGTGATTCATCCCGGTAGCAAGGGCTCGGCAAGAGATTTACCGATAGACAAGATAATGAAAATTCCCGAATACATTATTAAGAATCATACTGATTACAAAATAGTTCTTACGGGTATCCCTCAGGAAAAACCTATAACGGGCTTATTCAAAGAAATATACAAGGATAAGGTTATAGATTTAGCGGGGGAAATATCTTTAAGGGAATTACTTATACTTATCGACAAAAGCAGTCTTTTTATTTCCAATTCCACGGGTCCGATTCACATTGCAGGGGCTTTGAACAAAAATATTATTGGCTTTTATCCGAATTCTGCTCCGATGAATGCTACAAGGTGGAAACCTTTAAGCAGGAACGTAAAGGTTATAACTCCTGTATCGGGTGACGATATGTCAATTGTGGATAATGCAGTAATTAACAGCACAATTAGTGAGTTCTTAAATCACTCAAATATTTGAAACATTTTATCTAATTTCTGGTTAAAAATTAAAGACTAAATTAATAAATTATGAAAAATAGAATTATCGCAGTACTGGTCTTATTGGTATTAACAGTAAGTATTTCCTACGGACAGGATACAACGAAGAAGGAATTCAGAAAAGTATCTCAAAGTGCATTCGGTCTTGGTGAAAGACTTGAGTATGAAATAAGTTACGGCTTTCTTACGGCAGGAACTGTAGTTTTTGAAGTTTCTCCGAACTTTGTTACGATGAACGGCAGAAACTGTTACGAAATCAATGCTTCACTTGTTTCTGCTTCAAGCTTCGAATGGGTGTATAAAATTCAGGACAGGTATATATGCTATCTCGATGCAGAAGGTCTTTTTCCATGGAAATTTGAGCAGCACATAAAAGAAGGCGACTATTCTAAGGATTTTGTCGCAATCTTTGATAATGCAAACAATAAAGTGAAAACAACCACATCAGTAAAAGGAAATCCGAAACCCGACGGCGAATTCTCAATCACTCCTTACTCACTGGATATTATAAGTGCATTTTACTTCGCACGTACCATGAATGTTCAGAATATGAATAAAGGCGAAACAATCTCTATAACAAGTTTTTATGATGATAAAAGTTACGATTTAAAAGTTAAGATACTTGATAAGGAATCTGTTGAAGTTCCTGCGGGTGATTTCAATGCAGTAATTGTTCAGCCTCTTGCTGAAGAAGGCGCATTGATTAAGAAAGCTGAAAACATAGCAGTATGGATTTCACAGGATGAAAGAAAAATTCCTGTACAGGTAAAACTTGACATTATAGTTGGTTCAGTAAAAGCAGAATTAACTTCTTATAAAAACCTGGCAGGTCCATTGAACTCAAAGAAATAATGAAAGTATCAGAAATATTTTATTCTATACAGGGAGAAGGGAAGCGCTCAGGCGTCCCTTCTTTTTTTATAAGGACAAACAACTGCAACCTCAGATGCATGTTCACAAGCACAAACCTGTGCGATACACCATACACAAGCTGGACGCCTGATGATAAGAAGAATATCGGCGAAATGTCAGTTGAACAGATTATTACAGAATACAAAAAGCACAACGTAAGGGATGTGGTAATTACAGGCGGAGAGCCGACCATTCAGGCAGAAGAACTTTCTTTACTTTGCAAAGAATTGAAGACGTTGAATGCTTATATTACTTTAGAAACGAATGGTACTATCTTTGGTGATTTTGTTGAATATATTGACCTTCTTAGCATCAGCCCGAAACTATCTTCATCAACTCCATTCGACACTAAGTATGAGAAAATGCATTCGGCTAACAGAATAAACCCTGATGTTCTTAAGGAATTTAATAAGTTGAATCTTGAAGGGAAGTATGACATACAATGGAAGTTTGTGTTTTGTAATGACAAAGACATTGATGAGATTAAAGAACTTCAGAAGAATGCAGGATTCCCTGACGACAGAATATATTTAATGCCCGAAGGGATTAATGAAAGTAATTTGAATGAGAGACGTATAGAAACTGTTGAAATGTGCAGGAAGCACGGATATAATTTTACTGACAGGCTGCACATAATTATCTGGGGAAACAAAAGGGGAGTATAAACCTGTACAATCTATTAAGTCAACGAATAAATTTTTATTCTCTTCTTATGGTTTGTAGAATTGAAACTTATTTCCTAAATTCATAATTTACAACTTATTGACAATGAGATTTAAAACAGGGAAAGCAAAACAAATCACGATAATAATAAATAATATACCTCTAATTTAAATTAAAGAATTATGTCAGAACAAAAGAAATTTGTTCCATTTGTATCGGCTGAAAGTAATCTTGCGGAGTTTACAATCCGTGGGTTAATCATCGGTTTGATACTGGCAGTCGTTCTTGGAGCAGCAAATGCTTAT
>JBMOHR010000230.1:0-4733 GCA_049317745.1 Ignavibacteria bacterium | reverse complement strand
TTCAGTGCCTTCATATAGTTGGCTCTTTCGAATGCCGCAGGGTCTGCAACAGATTTCTGGCTCATGCTTCCTTTCATCTGCTCAATAGATTCGTATTCTTTCTCAGTCATCCATT
Organism: Ignavibacteria bacterium; assembly: GCA_049317745.1. Classification (GTDB taxonomy): domain Bacteria; phylum Bacteroidota; class Ignavibacteria; order Tepidaquicellales; family Tepidaquicellaceae; genus CAIKZJ01. Next base: position 4,618 of record JBMOHR010000230.1, on the reverse strand, counting down.
GTTCAACTTCTTTAAGCACTTCAGATATTCTGCCGATTCCGTTTGCGAGCAGTTCGGAACACATACAGGTAATATCTGCGCCTGCCATAATCATCTTCAGCACATCTTCGTATTTGTGAATGCCTGTTGTTGCTGCAAGGTTTGCTTTTATTCTGCTGTGAAGAATTGCAATCCAGCGCAAAGGTAAACGCATTTCCCAGTTGTTGCTAAGGTCCAGGTTTGGAACAACTTCAAGATTTTCAATATCCAAATCAGGCTGATAGAATCTGTTGAAAAGCACCAATGCGTCAGCGCCCGCTGCATCCAGCTTCTTTGCCATGTTCGACATCGAAGAGAAGTAAGGGCTGAGCTTCATCGCAACAGGAATCTTTAATTCCTTCTTAACTTTGATTAAATCTCTTAAGTAAATTTCTTCTATCACTGCGCCGTCTTTTTCGATGTTCGTCGGGATGTAATAGACGTTGAGTTCCAGTCCGTCTGCACCTGCTTCTTCAATCTGCTTTGCGTACTTAAGCCATCCGCCTGCAGAGACTCCGTTCAAACTTCCTATGACAGGAATTTCAACTGCACTCTTTAAATTGCTGATGTGTCTTAAATACTGGTCAGGACCCATGTTGTAATCGTTAGTAGCAGGGAAGTAGTTCAGTGCTTCTGCAAAACTTTCAGTATTGCTCGTCATGTAATGGTCGTATTCACTCTGATCGTGAGTGATTTGCTCTTCGAATAAAGAATAAACCACAACTGCCGCTGCGCCTGCATCTTCAAGCTTCTTAACCATATCAACAGTTCTTGAAAGTGGCGAGGCTGAAGGAACAATAGGGTTCTTCAACTTCATTCCCATGTACGTTGTTGATAAATCCATAATATTATTTTTTAAAATTTTAAAATTAATTAATTATTTTTGTTCTGCTTTAGCATCACCGTTGCCTGCCATCTTTTCATAAATCTTCCACTTCTCATCAACGAATTCCTGTGCGTGTTTCATAAGCATTGCTGCGTGCTCAGGCTCTGACTTTGTTAACATCTTGTACCTTGTTTCCTTGTATGCATATTCCTGGAATGAAATCTTTGGTGCACCTGAATCGAGTTTCAAAGGATTCTTTCCCTGTGCTACGTTTCTTGGGTCGTAACGGAAAAGTGTCCAGTGCGCTGAATCAACTGCTGCCTTCTGGTTTTCAAGTGCCTTCGTCATATTGATACCGTGTGCGATGCAATGTGAGTAAGCAATGATGATTGATGGTCCGTCGTAAGATTCTGCTTCGAGGAATGCTTTCAGTGTCTGCGTGTCGTTCGCTCCCATCGCAACTTTCGCGACGTAAACGTGACCGTAGTTCATTGCCATCATTCCAAGGTCTTTCTTGCCTACTGGTTTACCAGATGCTGCAAACTTCGCAACTGCACCCATCATCGTTGACTTCGACATCTGACCGCCTGTGTTTGAATATACTTCTGTATCGAGTACGAGAATGTTTACATTCTTGCCCGATGCGAGTACGTGGTCAAGACCGCCGTAACCAATGTCGTAAGCCCATCCGTCGCCGCCCATTATCCATACTGATTTCTTTACGAGGTAATCAGCAAGTGTTAATAAGTCTTCGGCTTCAGGTGAATCTATTTTCTTAAGTTTATCTTTTAATACTGCTACTCTTTCTCTTTGTTCGTGAATACCTGCTTCGTCAGACTGGTCTGCGTTTAAAATATCGTTAACTATTTGTTCGCCGACGCCTGTTGCAAGTCTTTGTAATAATTCTTTTGCGTATTCATTGTGCTTGTCGATTGAAAGTCTCATACCAAGTCCGAATTCGGCATTGTCTTCGAAGAGCGAGTTAGACCATGCTGGTCCTCTGCCTTCGTTGTTCTTTGCCCAAGGTGTTGTTGGCAGGTTACCGCCATAGATTGATGAACAGCCAGTTGCGTTTGCAATGATTGACCTGTCACCGAATAACTGTGATACAAGTTTAACGTATGGTGTCTCGCCGCATCCTGAGCAAGCGCCCGAGAATTCAAAGAGAGGCTGTAAGAACTGACTTCCTTTGATTGTTGTAACGTTTGCCTTTGTTCTGTCAAACTCAGGAAGGTTTAAGAAGTAATCCCAGTTTGTTCTTTCCTGCTCGCGTAATGGCATTTGCGGTACCATGTTAAGAGCTTTGAGTTTAACTTCTTTCTTGTTCTTTGCAGGACAGATTTCAACGCAAAGTCCGCATCCTGTACAGTCTTCAACTGCAACCTGAATCGAATACTCTGTACCGTCTGCAAATTCTTTTCCTTTTACTTTTGAATGTTTGAAAGTAGCAGGTACGTTTGTTAATGCTTTTTCGTCGTATGCTTTAATTCTGATTGTTGCGTGTGGACAAATGATTGCACACTTACCGCATTGAATACAAACATCAGGGTCCCATGCAGGAACTTCGAGTGCAATGTTTCTCTTTTCCCATTGTGCAGTGGCTGTCGGGAATGTACCGTCAACAGGCATCTGGCTTACAGGAATGTCGTCTCCAAGACCTTCAAGAATTCTTGCGAGTGTATTCTTTACGTAATCAGGTGCTTTGTCTGATACTGTCGGAGGAATTTCAATCGTTCCCGGTTTCAGTGTTGCAACATCAACCTTGATTAAGTTTTCAAGTGTCTTGTCAACTGCCTTATAGTTTTGGTTAACGATGTCGTCACCCTTCATTCCGTAACTCTTCTTAATCGATTTCTTAATCTGTGCAATTGCTTCGTCTTTCGTAAGTACGCCCGAGATTGCGAAGAAGCAGGTCTGCATGATTGTGTTAACTCTTGAACCCATGCCTGTTTCTTTTGCTACTGAGTAACCGTCGATTACGTAGAAGTTTAATTTCTTGTCTATAATCTGCTGTGAAACTTTTCTTGGAAGTTTTGCGAGTGTCTCTTCAAGTCCGAATGGAGTGTTCAGTAAAAATACTCCGCCGTCTTTCAGGTCTTTCAGCATATCAAACTTTTCAAGAAGGTTGAACTGGTGGCAGGCTACGAAGTCTGACTTTTGAATTAAGTAAGTTGACTTGATAGGTTTCTTGCCGAACCTTAAGTGTGATACTGTTGTCGAGCCCGATTTCTTCGAGTCGTACACAAAGTAACCCTGTGCATAGTTCTCAGTTTCTTCACCGATGATTTTAATCGAATTCTTGTTGGCACCAACAGTACCGTCTGCGCCTAATCCGTAGAATAATCCGCAGAATAATCCGTCAATTTCAATCGTGAAATTCTTATCGTAATCTATGCTTGTGTGTGAAACGTCGTCGTTAATACCTATTGTGAAATGATTCTTTGGTTTGTCTTTTTTCAGTTCATCAAAAACTGCTTTCACCATTGCAGGTGTAAACTCTTTTGATGAAAGTCCGTAACGTCCGCCGATAACCTTTGGCATCTTTTCAAACGGACAGTTTTCGCTTAATGCTGTTACAATGTCCTGGTACAATGGTTCGCCGATAGAGCCCGGCTCTTTTGTCCTGTCAAGAACTGCGATACCTTTAACAGTCTTTGGCATTGCGTTAACAAAATGTTCGATTGAGAATGGCCTGAACAATCTTACTTTTAATAAGCCGACTTTTTCTCCGAGCTTTTCTGTCATATACTCAATTGTCTCTTCAGCTGCTTCTGCTCCCGAACCCATAAGAATAATAATTCTTTCTGCATCAGGTGCTCCGTAATAATCGAATAAATTATATCTTCTGCCTGTAATCTCAAAAAACTTATCCATCGATTTCTGAGTTAAACCAACGCAGTCATTGTAGAAATTATTTACTGTTTCTCTGCCCTGGAAATAAACGTCAGGATTCTGTGCTGTACCTCTTATGAATGGATTGTCAGGTGTTAAGCCTCTTCCTCTGTGCATCTTTACAAACTTATCATCTATCATTGCTCTTAAATCTTCAACATTCAACTGCTCAATCTTTACAACTTCGTGCGAGGTTCTGAAACCATCGAAGAAATGTAAGAACGGTAATCTTGATTCAAGCGATGCTCTCTGTGCAATCAAAGCAAAGTCCATAACTTCCTGAACGTTGTTTGAGCATAACATTGCAAAACCTGTCTGTCTGGTTGCCATAACGTCAGAGTGGTCGCCGAAGATAGAAAGTGCCTGTGCTGCGAGTGAACGTGCTGTAACGTGAAAAACTGTTGAAGTAAGTTCGCCTGCTATTTTATACATATTAGGTATCATCAGGAGTAAACCCTGTGATGCTGTGAAAGTGGTTGTAAGTGAGCCGGTTTGCAGGGCACCGTGTACTGCGCCTGAAGCACCGCCTTCACTTTGCATTTCATAAACTACTGGAACGGATCCCCAGATATTTTTCTGACCTACTGCTGACCATGCATCAGAAAATTCACCCATCGGTGAAGAGGGAGTAATGGGATAAATCGCTATTACTTCGTTAGTCTGGTGTGCAACATAAGCCGCCGCTTCATTTCCATCAATTGTAACTTTTTTCCTTGTGGACATTAAAAAGGACTCCTTATAATTAAATTAACATAAAATTTTGAATTTACTTACAGTAAATCGCGTATCGAATCACTTAAATTTTTAAACTGTATAACGGGGTACTAAAAATTGAAGTCAAATCATCTACATTACACAAATTTAACGTTTTTACAATTATGA
>JBMOHR010000229.1:0-4792 GCA_049317745.1 Ignavibacteria bacterium | reverse complement strand
ATCACCGCCTTTATCTCTCCCGTTATCTGCCGCGAACTTTTTATCTTATCCGTATTCACTAATCCCGAAATTTCTTTTAAAACTTTCCCGTCCTTCCTCACAATCGCCCCGTAGGAAGTCAAATCATTAAAGCACGAACCGTCAACATCCACCTCATAACCCTTATTCGTGTAAGTCCCGCCGCTGTTCGCCTCAGCCATATCAAGCTCCAGAATCCTCTTCAGCTCTTTTGCCGTTGTCTTATCTTTTATCTCCTGATAAGTTGTCGTAAAAGTTTTCTTCCTCGGACTATAATACAAATTAATTCCGCCAACACCTTCCAGTTCCACCTTCACCGAATAATCCCTGAACGATTCATCGTCAACCGTTGCAGGATATCCAGCAAGCAGCAACTTTTCCACGAGAGTCCACGCAGTTTCTTCTATCACTTTTCTGTATTTCATGCGCTAAAATTAACAATAAAACTTCAAACTTAAACTCTATTAAATCCTGTATTGAACATTAATTTTCTCTGTGGAATAAGTTATTTTAATACTTATTCAAATATTCAATTGAATATGAAAAGCAAATAGATTATTTTGAAATTAACTTTATATAAAAAATTTGAAAACAATGAAACGGACAACAAGTTTATTAGCCGGAGTAGTTCTTGTTCTATTAGTTTTATCCATCTCATCGTGTAATAAAAAAGAGGAACAACAAAATGTTCTTGAACAAAAAGAACAGTATTCAAACAAAGAAAAGGAGCTGAAAGACAAAGAAGATTTTCTGAAAATAAAAGAAGAGCAGCTTAGACAGTGGGAAGAAAGACTGAAGAAAGCCGACTCTACTTTACTCGCTTCAGGTAAGGATTCCGAAAAGCTCACAAAAGACTCTGTGGTGACTTCTAAAGATTCCGCAAAGTTAAAAGAGAAAGCACTCAAGGAAAAGAAAATGGAAGAAAAGGAAAAAGACCTTAACAAAAGGCTCGACAATCCTAAGGTAGCCGTTAACGATTATCTTGAGTACATTCAAAGAGGTATAGGAGACAACAAAACCTTCGATGCAAACATGAAGAAAGCAAGTGATGTATGGGAAAACCGCACTGCTGACAGCTTCAAAAAGAATTATAAAAATGTAAAGAAGTTTACTGTTGTCGAAGAACCAAAAGTACTTTCACAAAAAGGCGGCAATGCATCGGTAAAAGTGAAAGTTAAACAATCTATGGTTGGCGCAGACGGTAAAGAAACAGAAAAGGAAAGCGTAATAACTTACAACCTTATTGCCGATAAAAATGGTAAGTGGAAAATCAAAAGCAACTTAGTTAAATAAGAATAATAAGAATAAATTAAACAAACATGAGCATATTAGTAAATAAAAAATCAAGAGTTCTCGTTCAGGGCATTACAGGTTCTGAAGGAACATTCCACGCAACACAGATGATAGAATACGGCACAAACGTAGTCGCAGGTGTAACACCAAACAAAGGCGGTACATTTTTCAACGATTCAGTTCCTATTTTCAATACAGCAAAAGAGGCAGTCGAAGCAACAAAGGCCAACGTATCTGTAATCTTCGTACCAGCAGGCTTTGCAGCCGACGCAGTCATTGAAGCAGTATCCGCTGGCATAGACCTCGTTGTCTGTATCACGGAAGGAATTCCTGCAAAAGATATGGTCAATGTATATGACCACGTTCAGAACTTAAACCGTAACGGACGCTCAGTCAGGTTCATCGGACCAAACTGCCCAGGCATCATCAGCCCGGGTGAATGTAAGATTGGTATAATGCCCGGCTTCATTCATAAAAAGGGAAAAGTCGGCGTCATCTCAAGAAGTGGAACACTAACATACGAAGCAGTTGACCAGTTAACAAAACTCGGCATCGGACAGTCAACCTGTATCGGTATCGGCGGAGACCCTGTTATCGGAACAAGATTTATTGACGCAATAAAATTATTCAACGAAGATAAAAACACAGACGCAATTGTAATGATCGGTGAAATCGGTGGTAACGCAGAAGAAGAAGCCGCATACTATATCAAGAAGCACGTAAAGAAACCAGTTGTCGGATTCATCGCAGGAAGAACAGCTCCTCCGGGAAGAAGGATGGGACACGCAGGTGCAATCATCGCAGGCGGCAAAGGAACAGCCGCAGAGAAAATGGAAGTTATGACCGAGTGCGGTATTCACGTTGTTGAATCTCCCGCAGACATCGGTAAGACAATGCAAACGGCACTAGAAAAATTATACGCAAAGGAATTAAAAGCAAAGAAAGAAAAGAAGAACATAAAGAAGGCAAAGAAAGACACAAAGAAAGAAAGCAAGAAAGTTCATAAGGCATTAAAGAAAGCCGCAAAAAAAGTTACCAAGAAGAAGAAATAATTGAAACTGACAACTATAAAGATTAACAACGCTAAGTTCTTTGCATACCACGGCGACCTCGAACACGAAAAGGTTTTCGGAAACCAGTTTGAAGTTGACATCGAAATGGTATGCGATTTAACCGAACTTAAAGATACAGATAAATTAACAAAAACAGTTAACTATCTTGCTGTGTACAACCTTGTGAAAGAAATATTCAGCAAAGAAAAGTTTAACCTAGTGGAAACGGCTAACATGAAAGTTTGCGAAGCGATAATGAGTAATTTTGCATTGGTTCAGAAAGTGATTGTTAAAATCAGAAAACCAAACGCACCGCTTGGCATCATCGATTCGGTCGAAATTATAAACGAGTTAAGCAGGAATTGAAAAACAACATATTCCTCGGCTTAGGCTCAAACATTGACGATAGAGTTTTACATTTAAACACCGCAACTTCTTTAATCGGAAGTTGCGTTGATATAAAGATTGTAAAAAGTTCATTGATATACGAAACGGAACCCTGGGGAATAAGGAATCAGAATGCTTTCTGCAATCAGGTTTTAATGCTGCAAAGCTCTTTGTCTCCCGAAGACTTACTAACCTTTGTAAAAGAGGTTGAAGTAAAGTCAGGTAGAACCCAGAGGGATAAATGGCTCGAAAGAGAGATTGATGTTGATATTCTGTTCTATGATAACGAGGTTATATCTACAGAAAGATTCAGTCTTCCTCACAAAGAAGTACAGAACAGAAAATTTGTTCTGATTCCAATGTGTGAAATAGCAGAAGCCTTTATGCATCCCGTTTTGAATAAATCAATGAGGCAGTTACTAAACGAAACAAAAGATATTTCAGAAGTTAAACTATATAAGTAAAGATATTCATATTTGTCACAAATTAAATACATAGCAATCGAAGGGGTAATTGGGGCGGGCAAAACATCACTCGCTAAAATGATTTCCGAAAAATTAAACGCAAAACTTGTTCTCGAAAGTTTTGAGGATAATCCTTTTCTGGAAAAGTTTTATAAGAACCCGAGAAGGTATGCACTCCACACGCAGATGTATTTCCTAATGTCGCGTTACAAACAGTTACTGGAACTTCGCCAGGACGACCTGTTCCATAACTACATAATCTCAGACTACATTTTTGAGAAAGATAAAATATTCGCTTACCTGAACCTTGCCGACGACGAACTTGAGCTCTACGAAAAGATGGTTTCGTTTATAGAAAGAAATCTGCAAACACCTGACCTTGTGATTTATCTACAGTCAACCGTGGAAAGATTAATGGCGAACATTAACAAACGAGGAAGACCTGCGGAAAAGCAGATGAGTGAGACTTATATATCAGACCTTAATGAAGCATACAACTATTTTTTCTTCCGTTTTAAAGCATCGAGAGTGATGATTGTAAACGCAACGGAAATAGATTTTGTAAATAATAAATACGATTTCGACGAACTCGTTGCTGAAATACTTAAACCGGAACACGGCAACATAGAGTATTTCAACCCGTCAATTAAGAAAGCCGCAAATAAATAATGCTACGATTTTTAGGATACCTGTTTCTGTTTTATATTATCTATTTTGTTATAAAGTATATTGTCAGAATTTATTCAGCAACCAAAACAAAGAACGAGACCGTTAAAAACTCTCGTCCTAAAGTTGAAACAAAATCACAAATAGATAAAGAGAAGATTGTAGATGCAAAATACGAAGAACTATAACCTGAGTACCGGAAAAGTTAAAAATGTATTAATCGTTCGGCAGCATCATCAGCTTGGTGATATGCTCTGCGCTCTTCCGATGTTTGCAGCAATCCGTAAAAAATTTCCTTCAGCACACATTACCCTTATTGCAAATCCATTAAGCCATAAAATATTAAACAGTAAAGCCAATCCTTATTTGGACAGTGTTTTAAACTATGATAAATTGTCGGTATTCAGCTTACTAAGTTTCTTTAATGGTCTGTATTCCCGAAAATATGATATTGGAATAGCCCCGTCAACAGCTTCTATTTCAAGAACATCTCATATACTCAATTATATAGCGGGTTCAAAAATACGCGTTGGTGTTGAAAGCATAGAGAATAAAGTTAATAAATCCGCCAATCTTCTAACCGTTAAAAAGAAATTCTACTGGGACGAAAGCAAGCTTCATCAATCCGAAAGAAATCTTGATATCTGCAGGCAGATAGGTTGTGATCTTACACCGGAAGAAAAGAAAAGGGTAAGGCTATTTCTTGATAAATCGGAAACAGATTTTGCAGAGAAATATTATGCTGATAACTTTCCTGACGAGTCTAAACCAGTTGCCGCATTTCATCCGGGCGCAGCAAAAACTCACAACAGATGGGACAGGGATAAATTCATTGAGCTGATGGTTATGCTGTACAATAATTACGGTGCTTATTTATTCCTTACTTCGGGACCGGTCGACAAAGAAATTACA
>JBMOHR010000228.1:0-4793 GCA_049317745.1 Ignavibacteria bacterium | reverse complement strand
TATTAGAATACGGGCCTTGCAAAATTCACAGAACTACTTTTTTGAAAAATATACTTTAGATGTATGTCAGACTTCAAGGAATTAGGAAAATGGGGAGAGCAGTATGCAAAAGAAGAGTTGATTAAAAAAGGATTGAAGTTCATTGCGAGTAATTTCAGATTCAAGAATCTTGAGATTGATTTAATATTTCAGGATAAGGATAAGAATGAAATTATATTTGTAGAAGTTAAGACGAGAACATCAGACTATTTCGGAGATCCGGAGGAAGCGATTAATAGTATAAAGCAGCGAAAATTAAAGAACTGTGCAGAAGTATTCCTGAAGATTAATAAGGAGTTTGAGAAGTGTACTGTCCGTTATGATTCGTATGGAATCGTCAAACTAAAAGATGAAATCAAGGTAAGGCACACAGAAGATTCGTTCTGATATAATATTTCTATTTCAGAAAACCGAGAGTAATTTCATCGGCTAAGGCGAAACCTTTTTCGTTTAACTTAAGACTATCATTATCAGCAACTGCTAAATTAAGTTTCAGTAGTTTTTCTGTGACACTTTTATAGTCTTCTAAAAAAACACTACCGAACAATTGTTTATACTTTGCAAAATTTACACCATTACACCGTAATACAGAAATAAAGTAATCATTCCTGAGTTCAGTGGGTGTTAAAGTATCATAAGTGTCAACAGGAAGACTACCTTCATTGAGTTTCCCGATATATTGTTTCACACTTCTTGGGTTAGCAAATCTATCACTACCGATGAATGAGTGAGCAGACGGGCCAAGACCGAGGTAGTAATCGAAATCCCAGTATTTCATATTATGTTTTGAAAGGAAACCATCTTTAGCATAATTTGAAACTTCATAGTGGTTATAACCATTATCTTTTAAAATATTATTAACGAGTTCATAAAACTGCGGGTTCTCGGTATCGATAGTTTTCAAAAGATTATTACGTTCGTATTCTTTGTATAACAAAGTTCCTTTTTCCAAAATCAGTGTATATGCTGAGATATGCTGTAAGCCGAGTTCAAGAAACTTATTCAAATTATATTCAACATCGCATAATTCCTGTCCGTTAAAAGAATAAATCAAATCAGCGCTGACATTATCAAATATACTTTTTGAAATCTCCAGTGATTTAATGGCATCGCTGCCGTTGTGCAATCTTGTAAGGAATGATAATTCTTTATCTATGAATGACTGAGCCCCGACGCTGATTCTGTTTGCGCCGATATTTTTAAATTCGGAAAACTTAAGGGCATCACCTAAAATATCTTCGGGGTTGCATTCAATTGTTATTTCAGGAGAACTCATAACTTTGAAATTGCTATGAATGGAAGCAATAATCATTTCAAACTGGATTGAGGTTAATATACTGGGGGTGCCGCCACCGAAGAACACGGTGTCTACAGTACAACCGGAATATTTAAGTGAATACAATTCAATCTCTTTTGTTAATGCATCTACAAAATTATCAATAAGATTCAGGTTTGTTGTAAGATAAAAGTCACAATAAGTGCATCTTCTGTGACAAAAGGGGATATGTATGTATATGCCGAGGTTCAAATTAAATATTCTAATTATAATTTACTTTTACCTAAAAAATGAATAAATTAATAACAAATTAAAAGAACATTATGAAAAATATATTCTTACTTACTTTTCTTATAATAGCAACGATGTTTTACGGTAACCTGTATTCTCAGGCTGAGGATTCTACGGATAATGACGCAGATACATTAGTTACAGTAGTTGATTCGTTAAGTTTGAAGGATTCATTGCGAACAGCTTTTCTTAATTCACCCGAGAGATTAAAAGCGGTATCGTTAATAAAAGATATTAATGAAATCAGTTCAAAAGTAGATTTAATACATTCAGAAAGCATAATAAAGTTTAAAACTACTTCGATTGACCAGACAGGAGAAATTGAGATTAAGATAAAGAAAAAAGATGATTTGTGGTTCAGGATATGGGGCAGTTTTGCATTTGTGAGTAAGGATGCTTTTCTAGCACATTTCAACAGAAAGAAATTTATATATTTTAACAATTTAGATGACAAAGTGATAGAAGGTCCGACTAACGATAATAATATAGGTTATCTTGCAAGGATAAAATGTTCGTTTGATGATTTGATGAATGTAATGTCGGGGACCGGAAGGATAGTATACAGAGATAGTGATACAATTTCTATCGAAACGGATAAGAACAAAACTATAATACATATAAAAGGAAAAAGTAAAGAAATAAAGTACTGGTTAGATGATAATAAGAAATACGTAGAAAAGTATTCATATTACAATACTAAGAAGAAGGAGTATTTAAGAATTACTTATGCTAATTTTGTGAACGTTAACGGCGGATATTTTGCGAGAAAAGTGGATATAACAAAACCATTAACGAATGAATATTTAAAGATTGTTAATGAGAGTTATACGACGGGCAATCAAAACATGAATTTTAGTGTAGATTATCCATCTGATGCAAGAAGGATTAAGTGGGATAAATGACGACTAATTAGAGACCAGTTAAGACTAATTAAAGACCAGTATAAGGCTGATTTAACCGATGACAGACCGACAGGAGACCGACGATAGAGCGATGGGGATATTCGTAAATTGGAAGTGTTGTATATTATTTGGTAATTTCTAGTTCAATCCTTTGAATCCGAAAGAAAAAGTTCTTCCATATATAAACTTCGCATTTGCCTGAATATTTTGCCGTTCAATTCCTGAAATTATGCAAAAAAAGTTTAATATTTAATTAATAAATAGTCAAATCTATAATTCAGTACCCACCTGAGACAAGCATTTATCATTGAGTTACAGGTTTAGAATAGATAATTTTGTATACCCAAAAATTTTAAAAATATACATTTCGGAGGAAAGTATGGCAAAGTACAAAATAGCTTATCTACCCGGCGACGGCGTGGGTATAGAAGTATTAGAAGCTTCAAAGATAGTTTTAGATAAAGTAGGATTTGATGCAGAGTATATACACGGCGATATTGGCTGGGAGTTCTGGTGTAAAGAAGGTGATGCATTTCCCGAGAGAACAGTTGAGCTGTTAAAGAATGTTGATGCAGCATTGTTCGGTGCAATCACTTCTAAGCCGGTTAAAGCCGCGGCTGCAGAGTTAGTTCCTGAACTTCAGGACAAAGGATTAATTTACCGTTCACCGATAGTAAGGATGAGACAGATGTTTGACCTTTATACCTGTTTGAGACCTTGCAAAGGATACGACGGTAATTCATTAAATTTTAAAGAAAATATTGACCTTGTAGTGTTCAGAGAAAATACTGAGGGTATGTATTCGGGTGTTGAGTTTAATCCTGTACCTGAAGAGCTTTCAGCTTTACTTACAAAACTTTCAAAACCATTTGCACCGTTCAAAGATTTAGCACCAGACCAGTATGCAATTTCCTGTAAGATAAATACAAAGAAAGGTTCTGAGAGAATTATCAGAGCAGCATTTGAATTTGCAAGAAAATTCAACAGGAAGAAAGTTACTGTTGTACATAAATCAAATGTTGTAAGAGCCACCGACGGTTTATTCCTTGAGATGGCAAAAGAAGTTAAGAAAGATTTCCCTGAGATAGCGATGGATGATGCAAACATCGATGCAATAACGATGTGGCTTTTGAAGAATCCGCATAATTATGATGTACTTGTTGCACCTAATTTATTCGGTGATATTATTTCTGACTTATGTGCACAGATGGTAGGCGGACTCGGGTTCGGCTGTTCGGGTAACATAGGTGCAAAACTTGGTGTGTTTGAACCTACACACGGTTCAGCACCAAAATACGTTGGTATGTACAAAGTTAATCCGATTGCTACAATATTATCTGCAAAGATGATGCTTGACTGGTTAGGCGAAAAGGAACTTGGTGAGAAGATAGAAAATGCAACAAAGGCAGTAATAAAAGAAGGTAAAGTGAAAACTTATGATATGGGCGGTTCGAACACAACAATAGAAATGGCAAATGCAATCGCAGCAAAGATATAATAAAGCATTAACAGAAATTACTAATTTATAAAACGCAAAACCTCTCGCAGAAGCGGGAGGTTTTTTATTAAATATTATTTATGGATAAAATATTTATACACGAAGTTGGAATGAGGGATGGTTTGCAGGTAGAGCAACAGATTGTCCCGACCGAAACAAAGATTAACTGGATTAAAGGACTTATGGAAACAGGTGTTGACATAATACAGATTGGTTCTTTTGTACATCCCGTGAAAGTGCCTACTATGGCGGATACCGATGAACTCTTTAAGTACTTTTCAAAACCTGAGAATAAAAAATCGGATACTTTGCTTTCAGGATTAGTGCTGAACGAAAAAGGACTTGAAAGAGGGATGGAAGCAGGAGTGGAAATGTTTTGCATGGGTGTTTCGGCAAGTGAGACACACAGTAAGAAGAATACAGGTATGACTACTGATGAAGCACTTGAAAGAATAATACCTATGGCAAAGAATGCAAAGGCAGCTGGCAAAGAAGTTCAGGTGTCGGTACAGTCAGCATTTGGCTGCGGGTTTGAAGGAGAAATACCAAGAGGAAGAGTATTTTATATAGTAGAAAAATATCTGCAAAACGGAATATTAAACATAAGTCTTGCAGATACAGCAGGTCATGCAAATCCGTTACAGGTTGAAGATATAATAGCTTCTATTTACAGTATGAATCCGGATGCAAAATTATCCTGCCATTTTCACGATACATACGGTTTAGGTATTGCAAATTGTTTTATGGCATATAAACACGGTGTACGGTATTTTGAATCTGCGTTCGC
>JBMOHR010000227.1:0-4801 GCA_049317745.1 Ignavibacteria bacterium | reverse complement strand
GTAAGATGCAGGACTACGTAAAGTCAGGCACACCCATTGTCGCCTGCACGGACGACTTTTTTCCTGAACTGTTTGAAGCGATGGACTTACCGTTTTACTTTGTAGTCAGGCAGGGACTGGAAAGTGCTTTTCATGCAGGACGCGGACCTGAAGCAGTTGACGGTTACGACGAGTTTAACGGTGCAAGCACATTATGTTCATTACAGAAAGCCTCTGCATATTTATTAGTAAAAGATTTATTACCAAAGCCGGCTGCGATAGTAATGACTTCCACATCCTGCGATGCACAGACAGCAGTTAACGAACTGATGTCGAATTACGGACCCTGGGCAGAAGTGCCGAGGATAAGCGTTGATGCATCATTTGAAAAAGACGAAGCAAGTATGGAATACCTTGGCAAGCAATGGATACAGACAATTCCGTTTCTTGAAAAAGCCACTGGAAAGAAATTTGATTTAGGAAAATTCAAAGAAGTATGCGAGGAATCGAACAAACAAACGCAGCTGTTGTTTGATTTTCAGGAATTGCGGAGAGCCGTTCCGTCTCCGATAAGAGCAGAATGGGGATTCATAGCATATATGGGTTGCCGCTGGTCTGCTTGCGGAAGGCAGGAAGGCACGGAATGGATGCAACGGTTGTATGATGCAACAGCACAGAGGGTTAAAGAGAAAAAAGGAATAGACGGTGTAACGGAAAAAATAAGATACACATGGTTTGATATACTGCCATGCTGGAGCGACAAACTTTTCCCGAGACTTGAGCAGGAATTCGGTGCTGTTAATTTAATGGACTTATACGGATACTGTGCACCATGGCCGTCGATAGACACATCTTCACTTGAAAGTATTTTTACATCGATGGCAAAGAGGTTTTTAATCGGCAATCCAATGACAAGGCAGATATTTGCATTATCAACCGTCTATGGCGGAGACGCTGTAAACATCGCAAAGAACTTCAAATGCGACGCTGTAATAATGCCAGGTCACGTAGGACATAAAGACGGAGCGGCATCGCACAAAATTGTAAAGGATATGTTTCGTGAACTCGGCATTCCTTTCTTTGTAATCGGTTGTGATGTGTTTGATGAAAGATACATGGACCCGGAAGTTGTGTACCAGAAGATAAGTGCATTTTTTGAAACCTCAGGATTAACGTAAACAAATAACAAATAATAAGATGGAATCAATAAAAAGTTCGGATGTGTTTAAAAAGTTTTCAGGAATTGCCACTTCACTGAAAAACAGTGAAATTGAAAACTGGAAAAAACAAGGCGGCAAAGTTATTGGATATTTCTGTCCGGTAATACCTGAAGAAGTATTTATTGCAGGCGGTATTTTGCCTTTCCGAATGAGGGGAACGGGCAGTACAACAACGGATTCCGCAGATGTATATTTAAAGCAGGTTAATTGTGGTTTCCCAAGGCATACTTTTAATCAGGCTCTTATTGGCGAATATGATTTTCTTGACGGACTTGTCGTGAATACCTGCTGTGATACTATAATGCGTTTAGCAGTTGACTGGGAACATGCGGGCATAAAAACTCCGTTTATTTACAGCCTTGATAATGCACATGCAGGCGGAGAAGCGATGGTAGGACACTTCCGCAACCAACTTCAGAAAATGAAGGATGCAGTTGAAAAGTATTTCAATGTTGAAATAACAGAACAAAAATTACAGGATGCAATAAAACTCTGTAACGAGACTAAACTGCTTCAGCAAAAACTTTATGAACTTAGAAAATTACCGAATCCCCCTATTACAGGTTCAGAGACTGTTGCCGTTATGGTTGCAGGTTCTTCAATGCCTAAAGAACAATACAATAAAGATTTGAAAACATTGCTTGATGAACTTGGTAATGTGAATACTGATAAAAAATATTCTGCGAGATTAATGATAATCGGATGCGGACATGACGACACACTTCTTTGCGATATTATTGAAGAACTTGGAGCTGTTGTTGTAACCGACCAGACCTGTTTCGGCTCCAGAGTTATGATAAAAACAATTTCGGAAGAAGGAGATGACCCGCTTATGTCTATTGCTGGATATCTGGTTCTCGATGTTCCTTATTGCCCGAAAACAATCGGTACACATCCCGAAAGGAAACAATTTACAATGGGTCTGGCAAAAGATTATAAAGTTGACGGAGCAGTGGGGCAGTGCTTTATTTCATGCGACCCATGGGCAGCCGAATTGTATTTACTGAAGTCAGAATTTCAGGAAGCAGGTATTCCATTTATCTGGTTCGAAAGAGAATATATACCGGACTTAATAGGTCAGTTGAAAACAAGAGTCGAGGCATTTATCGAAACAATTAACAATTAACAAAACAGATAATAAAATGGATACGGATAATAACAAAAATATATTTGACCAGTTAAACAAGGAATGCAACGAATATTCCAAGGCGATTTTTCTGGAATCCTGTGTTGAGGTTGCAAAAAACGGAGAACAATTTGGCTTAACAACAGAAGATTGTTTCCCTGAAGTGCATTGCGCTCTTGGATTGCCTTATTACAGCATTGCAGTGTTCGGAGGAGTAATGAGTCAGATGCCGCAGGCATTTGATTTAATAGATAAGAGTAAGGAAATGGGCGTTGGCAGTATGACCTGCTCGGGTCCAAAACTTGCGATGTATATGGTGGAGTCAGGAATGATTCCGAAACCCAATATGATAATTACAGGAAACCAACCCTGCGATGCTATCTCAGCATTGGGGGATCTGGTTAACAGTTATAAACCCTGGGCTGATGTCCCAAAATTCTATATGAGTGCTCCTCATGACAAGAGCGAAGAGAGTTATGTTTTTTACGGGAAACAGATGAGAGCGGCAGCAGCATTTCTCGAAGATATATCGGGCAGAAAGTTAGACATGAATAAGCTGAAACAGATTTCCGAAGAAGCAAATAAGCAGTGCCAGTTAATGCTTGAACTGCAGGTTTTAAAAAGTGCAGTCCCTACACCGATTGACTGGACCTGGGGAAGAAGTGCCACACGAATAGCAAGATGGGGCTCGAGAGTAGGCAGTCCAGTTGTAACTGAGTGGCTTGAAAGACTTGTTGCCGCAACGGAACAGCGTGTAAAGGAAAAAAAGGGAATTGACGGAATAACAGAGAAAATAAGGTTTATGTGGTATGATATGGTTCCGACTTCGAGCGAGAAACTATTTTCAAGATTAGCGAATGAACTTGGTGCTGTTGAACTGATGGACTATTATAACTGGGGCGGACCATGGACTCCGATTGATACATCAAGCGAGGAGGCAATGTTTACTTCATTTGCAAAGAGATATCTGAAAGATACACCAATGGTAAAACACGCAATGGGAACTGTTCAGTCATTCACAGATGACATTACACGTCTGTATAAAGAACTGAAATGCGATGCGGTTGTACTTGGTCTGAACATTGGTCACAAGGAACAAAATGCAATGTACAGGGTAATCGAAGATATTTGCCGCGAAAGAGGTATCCCGATTCAAATGATAGGGTGTGATTTATGGGATGAGCGGTATATGACAGGTGACCAGATATTTGATAAGATACAAATGTTCTTTGAAGTTTCGGGACTGATTAAATAGCAAACAACAAATAATCCGCAGCGGCGGACAAATAACAATTATTAATATGTAATTATTAAATAACTTTAAAAGGAAATTCTTATGGGAAGCATTGTAACATGGTATAACGGATTTTTAAACGACACAGAATTAATCCATAGGATAGTAATATGGGTGGGGACTGTATTCCCGATTTATGTATTCGTTGTTACTTCGAAGTTCACGTTCAAAGTAATAGGCAAGGAAATATATGAGAAGAAATGGCTGATACTTAAAGTCGTTCTGGTCGCGGCAATACTAACGCCTCTTATTGCAGCGGGTATTGTTAAGGTCTTCACAATCCCTCTTGTTCTCGGAGGGATAATGCTGATTGCAGCAATAGCGGTCGGTGACCCATTTGACCTTGTGGATGCACACGGTAAAAAGGGAAGCCTTCTTATGGCATCTGCAATTATGATTGTTCTGGTTCTTTTAATGCCTTTGACAGTTCCAATCTGGATGGGAATCTTCAGTCAATGGTTTCCGCTTCATTTAGCAGCATCCCCGGAAGGTGTTTTTACAAAAGTTGCTGTTGTTGCATTAGTTCCTATGTTAGCAGGGCTTTTATTCCGTCAGTTTTTACCAAAGGTCACAGATGTACTTGAAAAAATTCTGCACTGGTATTTTAAAGTATCAGCAATATTGTTAGTCATAATTTTTATTGCCGGTTCTATTGGAAAAATTATAAATGTCTTTAGCGTAAATGGTATCATAGCTATGATTATCATGACGAGTATAACTATTATTTCAGGTTACTATGCGGCTAAAGGTGCTGAACGTAAGGACAGAATAAGTATTTCACTTGCATGTTCATTGGGTAATATGGCGGCTGTGTTCTTTATCGCATACCATGCTTACCCGGAATTAGAAAAAAATACTGATTTTCTTATTACAGTTTTCGGATGGGTCGTTTTGAGATGGATTATTATCTGGATATGGTACTTTATAATGAAATACCGTGTGGAAAAGAAAGGCGAAGTTCTGGTAAAAGATTAATGAAGGATTGGAACGCGGATGACGCTGAAAGAACGGATGAGAAAAGATGAGATTAGAGAAAAGATATCCGCTAATTACACGAATTAGACTAATTAAACGAATTAGAGATAAGAGCGTTTTTTAGGGTTAGAGATTAAAGAAGTAGGAAGTAAGAAGTAGGAAGTAAGAAGTAGGAAGTAAGAAGTAGGAAGTAAGAAGTAGGAAGTA
>JBMOHR010000226.1:0-4814 GCA_049317745.1 Ignavibacteria bacterium | reverse complement strand
TCAGATTACGATATCCTGCATAAGACAAAGGAAAACAAGGACGATGTTGTATGCCCGAAGTGCAAATCGAAGAATCACGTTAAACTGATTTCATCATTCTCGTCAGTAATATCATCGGGAAGCAGTTCAGGATGCGAAAGCGGTTCGTGCGGAATGCCACAGATGGGCGGCGGTTGTCCGGGCGGAATGTGCGGATTGAATTAAGAAAAATAGAATATTGATAAGGGTTTGCAATCATCTTGCAAACCCTTTTTAGTTTGTGGTAAGTTTGCTATTTTATACTAATGAAAAGCCTTTTCAAAATACAATTACTGATTTTATTACTCGCGCTATTCGCGTCCTGCGACAAGAAAGAATTTAAAGAGAACATTAAAGAAACTGTTGAAACTGTTTTATCCGATTCTGTAAAAAGTGAAGACGATGGTATTATATCTGTCATAGGTGTTGGTGATATTATGATGGGGACGACATATCCGTCTACTGATTTACCTCCGAACGACGGCAGGGAATTGTTTGACGGTGTGAAAGATATTCTTGAAGATGCCGATTTAACTTTGGGAAATCTGGAAGGACCGTTTTTAAATTCAGGCGGGACACCAAAGGAATGCCTCACACCTGACAGATGCTATTCATTCAGGGTTCCCGAACGTTACGGAGAATATCTGAAGGATGCAGGTTTTGATTTTATGAACCTTGCTAACAATCACGGTTTTGATATGGGTGTTAAGGGAAGAGAAGCGACATACAAAGTTCTGGATGAAAATGAAATTGGTTATGCAGGTACGACTGACCAGCCGACTGTGATAATTGAAATAAAGGGTTTAAAGATTGGTATAGCAGGGTTTGCACCTAACAGAGGAACGATGAACATTAACAATAATGCGTTAGTTGAAAATACAGTAAAAGAGCTGAAATCCGAATGCGACCTTGTGTATGTGTTTTTTCACGGAGGGGCGGAAGGAGCAGGGGCGCAGAACGTACCAAGAAGGAATGAAATATTTCTTGAAGAAGACAGAGGTGATGTTTATGAGTTTGCGCATTTAGTGATTGATGCAGGGGCGGATGTAGTTTTTGGAAGCGGTCCGCACGTTACGAGGGCAGTAGAGATTTACAAAGACAGGTTTATTGCATACAGTCTGGGAAACTTCTGTACATACGGAAAGTTTTCACTGGCAGGTGCGCAGGGAATTGCGCCAATCATAAAAGTATTTATGAAGAAGAGCGGTGAATTTATTAAAGCAGAAGTAACATCAGTAAAGCAGGTGAGGCGTGGATTTCCAGTAATTGATGAATCGGATGCAGTTTTGAAGACGATAATAAAGTTAACCAATTCGGATTTCAGGGACGGCGAACTGGAATTTGAAGGCAACGTAATAAGAAAGAAATGAGATAATATTATACTCTACTATATTCATTTCATATATGCATAACTATTTTTAAATTCAACGTTAATTAGTATTATTCATTAATTAAATTCAATCGGATGAGTCAGTATTTCACTCGAAAACCTTTGAGTATGCTCCTTGAGGAGGCCAAGGGAGAAAACAGGTTAAGAAGGATATTAGGGCCTTTAGCATTAACGAGTCTTGGAGTTGGAGCTATAATCGGAACGGGAATATTTGTTCTGACAGGAATAGTTGCACACGACAAGACAGGGCCTTCAATCATCGTTTCGTTTTTAGTAGCAGGTTTAGCGTGTATCTTTGCAGCTATGTGCTATGCAGAATTTGCTTCGATGGTACCTGTTGCGGGTTCGGCATACACTTATGCTTATGCAACGCTTGGAGAATTATTCGCCTGGATAATCGGCTGGGATTTAATACTTGAATATGCAGTAGGTGCGGCTGCAGTTGCACACGGCTGGTCTGGATACTTTCAGAGTTTTATAGGAATATTCGGTTTAAAGATACCGCCTTTACTGGCAAAAGCACCCTTTGATTTTAATGTAGAGACAGGGCACTTTGTTTCTACGGGTTCATTCGTTGATTTATCCGCAGTGCTTATTACATTAATATTAACTGCAATACTCGTAAAAGGAATTAAAGAGAGTGCAGGCTTCAATGCTGCGATGGTTATTTTAAAAGTAGCGATAGTATTATTTGTAATCGGAGTCGGTGCATTCTATATAGATACAAATAACTGGAGTAACTTTGCACCTTACGGATGGGGCGGAGTAAGTTTCTTCGGGAACACAGTCTGGGGAATGGTAGCAAATGACGGAGCACCGCTTGGAATGATTGCGGGTGCGGCGATGATATTTTATGCATACATAGGATTTGATTCTGTTTCCACACACGCCGAGGAAGCGAAAGTTCCGCAGAAGGATGTACCTAAAGGAATAATATATTCGTTAGTAATCTGTACAATACTGTATGTATTAGTGGCAATAGTATTAACCGGTATGGTTCCGGCAAATCAGATAAACATAGACGCGCCAGTATCAGATGCATTTCAGAGAATCGGAATTACCTGGGCAAATTTTGTAATATCACTCGGAGCGATAGCGGGTATAACTTCGGTACTTTTAGTTTTGCTTTTAAGCCAGCCTAGAGTGATGCTTGCGATGGCCAGAGACGGATTAGTACCTCCGAAATTCTTTGGAGCAATACACGAAAAATTCAGAACACCATATAAGACAACAATCCTTACGGGTATATTCGTAAGTGTATTAACAGGATTTCTTCCATTAAGGATATTAGCGGAGTTAGTGAGTATAGGTACATTGTTTGCGTTCGTGATTGTATGTGCGGCAGTTCTGATAATGAGGAAAACAAATCCTGAAGCAGAAAGACCTTTCAGGGCTCCTTTTTATCCTGTAACACCTATACTCGGAATGCTGATATGTACTCTGTTAATGTTTTCATTACCTCTTGAGAACTGGTGGAGACTTTTAGGCTGGTTAGCAGTTGGTATGATTATATATTTCAGTTATGGAAGAAAGCACAGTGTGATGAACCCGAATAATAAAAAGAGTTAAATTATGGCAGAGAAATTATTTTTAATAGATGCGATGGCGATGATATACAGGGCATACTTTGCCCTGATTGGCCGTCCTTTGAAAGACGGTAAGGGAAACAATGTTTCTGCAATTTACGGATTTGTGAATTCAATGATGAGAATTATTGAAGATGAAAAGCCCGACCATCTTGCAGTTTGCTTCGATACTGAAAAGCCGACATTCAGGCACATAGAATTCCCTCAGTACAAAGCACAGAGAGCAGATATTCCCGATGATATGCCATGGCAGATAAATGAAGTAAAGGACATCGTGAAGATGTTCAATATTCCGATGATTGAGTTACCCGGATTTGAGGCAGATGATATAATCGGTACGCTTGTGAAACAAGCCGAGAAAGAGAATGTTGAAAGTTATATGGTAACGCCTGATAAAGATTACATGCAGTTGGTTTCGGAAAAGAGTTTTATGTATAAACCATCGAAGACGTCGGCAGGTAACAGAGGCGGGGAAGTTGAAATAGTCGGTTTTGAAGCAGTGAAGAATAAGTTTGGTGTGACGCCTGATAAAGTTATAGAAGTACTCGGACTGATGGGTGATGCAGCGGATAACATTCCGGGAGTTAAGGGAGTTGGAGAAAAGACTGCAATAGCACTTATACAGGAATACGGTTCGATAGATGAAATTTATAAGAATATAGACAATATTAAAAAGCCAAAACTGAAAGAGATTTTAATAAAGGATAAAGATAATGCTTACCTCGCAAAAAGATTAGTTACGATAAAGACAGATGTTCCTCTTGATATAAACTTCCATCATTTAGTAAGTAAAGCACCTGACAAAGAAGCATTGTACAGAAGGTTTGAAGAGCTGAACATGAAATCTTTTGCAAGGAAGTTCAGTTCGGGTTTAAAGTTCGGTGAGCCGATAGAGGCAATAGAATCGAAGAAAAACGACGATGATGTTTCACTTAAGATAACCATACAGGGTTCGAAGATTGAAGAACCTGTACAGGATTTAAAGACTATTAAAGATGTAAAGCACGATTATTATTTAATAAAGAACGAAGTTTCACTTGATAAGCTGATTAAGAAGTTAATGACTGAAGAGCTGGTATCATTCGATACAGAAACAACTGGTCTGGATTTCAATGAAGCGAAACTTGTTGGTATGTCTTTTTCTTATCAGGAGAATCAGGGATTCTATGTCCCTGTATTCGGTGAGTACGAATCGCCGGTGGAAGAATCATCGGGTTTATTCGCAAACGAACCGAAGGAAGTAAAACCGGATGTAGGAATAGATATAGTTACAGCAATTAAGAAAATAAAGCCGTTTCTTGAAAGCAAGAAGGTGAAACTTGTAGGACAGAACATAAAGTTCGATTATCTGTTAATGAAGAAATACGGTATAGAGATGGCGAACGTTCATTTTGATACAATGGTAGGTTCGTATGTACTGGAGCCGTCCGAAGAGCACAACATGGATTCATTATCGATGCAATGGCTGAAGTATAAGCCTGTTTCGATAAAAGAATTAATCGGTAAGGGTAAATCTGAAATCAGTATGGCAGAAGTTGATGTTAATATAGTTTGCGAGTATGCAGTAGAAGACGCAGATGTAACATTGCAGTTGTACCACAGAATAAATTATGAACTGTCTAAACTGAACTTAATAAAGTTATGCGAGGAGATAGAGTTTCCACTTATAAAAGTTCTGGGAGATATGGAATTCGAAGGTATAAAGGTCGATAAAAAAGTTTTAAATATACTTGATAAGGAGTTACAGAAATACATTGCAGAATACGAAGAGAAGATATATGCAGAAGCGGGTGAGAAGTTTAACATAAATTCACCTTCAC
>JBMOHR010000225.1:0-4844 GCA_049317745.1 Ignavibacteria bacterium | reverse complement strand
GTCAGAATGCCGCAGGACAGTACAAAGTTTTTTAAGGTTAAGAATGTAACATCGAAAATACTCTTAATAAAAGATATGCCGACGAGTGAGTTTGCTGCTGCAGATGCATATTTTGGAGCAGTAATGGATACGATTCATTATGATGTACTTGATATTAAATCAAATAATGGAAGTTTAATTCCTAAGATAATAAATCCGATGTTTGTTGAGACACTGAAGTTATTCAATATAGTAATATGGGTAGGTAACAGAAATGGCGGCGGTTTCCCTGAAAATGATCCGAATTTAAACCTGGCTCAAAATTCATTGCCGTATTTTATAAATACTGGCGGTAAAGTTTTGTGGTCATCAGGTTTCCCAAACGTTGCAGTAGTTCAGGGCTCGTTGTTTAATTTTGCTCCGATTGATAGTATAAAAACAACCTGTACTGTCCAGATTCTTTTACCTGGAGATTCAACTTATTGTGTATCAGACAATAGTATACCTAAATTAAATACGAATTTCTTTATTGCAGGTACAAAAGGATTCTATCCTTCGTCCGGAGCAAAGATTATTTACCAGTTGTTACCAAGAACGAACTGTTCTAACGATACAATTACAGTAGGAATAAAGAGCCCGGTAAGTAATCCGAATATTGTATTTATGCTGATGCCGATTTATTATTTAAATGGGAATGTTAATTCTTCAAAAGCTTTTATAAAACAAACCCTGATAACTGATTTTGGTTATGGTAGATAAAGATTATTATTCTGTTTTGAAAACAAGAAAATTAAAAGTTTATAATATAATAGTTATATGAGAAAAATATTACTAATCTTGCTGATGCTGATTTCAGCAAGCGTTGCACTTGCACAAACACCGTCCGGTTCTTTATTCGGAGTAGTAAAGGATTCTTCGGGCGGACCAATTGAGGGTGTCACGCTTAAGATAAAAGGTTCTTATTTTGGAGCTGTAACTGATCTGAATGGTAAATACGCTATAGAGAATTTGCCGGATGGTTCTTACACATTACAGGTTTCGTACATAGGTTTTAAAACAGTTGAATATACGAACGTTAAGGTTGCTGAAAACGAAAAGAAAGAAATGAACATCTCATTGAGGATTACTTCTTTTACAGTTGACCAGGAAATAGTTGTTGTTGGTGACAGACCACTGCTTGATATTGAACAAACATCGAGTTCGCATATACTTTCGAGTGAAGATATGTCTAAATCTATTGTAACAGACATTAAGGATATTGTAACTCAGCAGGCAGGTATTGTTAAAGAAAATGATGAGATATACATCAGAGGCGGCAGAAGTTATGAAAACTCTTTCTTACTCGACGGTATTTCCGTTCAGGACCCTTTATCAGGTACAGGTTTTGGTTTGCAGCTTTCTGCTAATTCACTCGAAGAAGTTGAAGTTATTACCGGCGGATACAATGCAGAATACGGACAGGCAACGAGTGGTGTTATTAATGCAAGAACTAAAGAGGGAAGATGGAGTGAGTATAATTTCTTCTTGTCTTACTCTCGCGATAATTTAGGTTCTAAAAAGAATGACGGAACAAGTTTTAATACTGATATCGTCGAATTCAATTTAGGCGGTCCTGAACCAATTTCAAAATACATATTTAAATTACTTAAAATAAAACCTCCTGGTGAAATTACTTTCTTCGGTAATTTCTTTATGGGGCTTTCAGATGGGTTTTATGTTAACAGATTAAAACAGGACGGAAGTTACACAGGAATCCAGGGAAAAGCCAATCAGCTTTATTCAACAACCTTCGGCGGAACACGTTTTGCTCCAAGACAGGATAATAACTGGTACTGGTTAGGAAAAGTTACTTGGAAATTTACTCCGCAGACTAAACTATCTTATTCATTTAATCAATCTGTGGCTATAAATCAGAGTTCAACTTCGTTACAGAATAATCTTGAGTATGTTGAGCCTTCACCGGGATATCAATATAATTTTCAGGATATTTTAGATAATGCAAATACTTACACATCACAATCGATGATTCATACTTTGACCTGGACTCAAACTACGAGCCCAAAATCATACTATGAAATCAAACTGAGCAGATTTTATACAAACCTGAGAGTAGATGCAAACGGTACTAACTGGGATAACTATAAAGAACCTCTTGATATCGTTAAACCGCCGTTTCAGTATTATTATGTAGACTCGACTCATATGGGAATAATTCCCGGTAATGGATTTTACGATGTTGGTAATCCATACACGTGGCACGATCATTACGTGATTGAATATTCTGCGAAGGCAAATTTCACAAATAATTTTACTCCGAAGAGTAAACTTAAAGCAGGTATAGAAACAAGTTTCCAGGAAATGCAGTTGATTGATATTTATCAGCCGTGGATTAAGCCGATGGGATTGAATAATGACGTTTATAATGTAAGCCCGTCATTCGGTTCAGCATATGCTCAGCATTCACTTCAATACAAAGGAATGATTCTGAATTATGGTTTGAGATTTGACTACTGGTTCCCGGGTAAGATGGTTGACGATGCAGTTAATAATCCTGCTGTCGTTACTATTCCTGATGAACTCAGAAAGAAATATGATGAAGATACATATACATTGTTTGGCAGACACTGGAAGGGAAGACTCTCACCGCGCGTTGGTATTTCGCACCCGATAACTGCTAATCAAACTTTATTCTTCTCTTACGGACAATTTTCAAAGAGACCTAATCCGCAGTTTGTGTATGCAAAATTAAATCCTCAGTCTGCGCAATCAACATTCCAGAAATTTGGAAATCCTGACTTAAATCCTGAGACAACAGTTTCATATGAACTGGGTATCAGAAATCAGTTTACGAATGATGATGTGTTAACAATTACTGCTTATTACAAAAATATTTATGATTACGTCGCAACAAGGAATATTATAATCAACAGCGGAAGGTTTATCGGTAAATCTTTTATCAGCTATTTCAATCAGGACTACGCAAGAACAAGAGGTGTCGAATTTGAATACAAAAAGAGATTAGGCAGATGGTTTAACGGAACGTTCAATTTCACTTATTCCGTTGCAACGGGTAAGAGTTCTTCTTCTGACCAGGGATATTTAATCGCAACAACCGGTGCGAGCGAAACTATCTCTGAAAACTTTCTCGCATGGGACAGACCATTCACCGCAAGTGCTAATTTATTCTTCTCGCTTGAAAAGGGAAGAGGGATATTCGGGTTTGGAAAGAATATACTCGATGATATGAATTTAAAAACAAGAATATTCTTCCAGTCAGGTAAAAGATATACTCCGCAGGTTTTAACAGGATATCTTGAAAACGGAAGACCTGAGTATACACCAAATTATGATAACGTTTACGGAAACGTAGGTCAGAGCTGGTTCTATATAGATGTGGATCTGGACAAATACATAAAGATTTATAATATTGACCTTGTTATAAATATTTCGGTGAAGAATTTACTTAACAATAAGAATTCAGCAATTATTAATCCGATAACGGGTAAAGCTTATGAATACGGTGATCCAACACCAAATGGCTGGAATGACCCGATGTATCCGGATTTACAATATCCGATTTCTCCATATCCGGACAATCCTGCCAGGTATCTGACTCCAAGGCAGATTAAGTTTGGTGTAACGGTTAAATTATAAAATTAAAAAGTGAAAAAGTTTATAATGATATATAAATTGAAAAAATATAACTTAATAAGAATAAGTGCTGCAGCTATCGGTGTTTTGCTGTTTCTTGCAAATACAGTGTCTGCTCAGCTAATACCTAATCTTGGGGGACAAAGAACGGGTACATCATCTTTCCAGTTTCTGAAAATTGGAACTAATGCCAGAGGTACAGGTATGGGAGAAACATATGTTGCAGTTTCAGATGATATTTCTTCCCTGAATTATAATCCCGCAGGTTTAGTGCTGTCTAATGAAAATGGTGTAACTTTTACGCATACTCAGTGGTTCGTTGATACAAGAATTGAGAACATCGGAGGTGTTTACCATTTTGGAAGTAATGCTGTTGGTTTAAGTGTTACATCGTTAAGAACTGAAGATATGAAAGTGACGACTGAATTTCAGCAGCAGGGAACAGGGGATTATTTCAGATTCTCAGATTTAGCTGTTGGATTAACTTTCGCTAGAAAAATGACTGATCAGTTTTCTTTCGGTGCTACTGTAAGGTATGTTGAAGAAGCACTTGGGGTTCTTAAAATGCGGACTGTTGTTGGTGACCTTGCTACTTATTACAAGACAGGATTGGGAACTTCACGTTTTGCGGTTATGATTAGTAATTTTGGCGGACAGGTATCACCTTCAGGAAGCGTGGATTTAATCGGCGGCAGAACTGCAAACAATTTTCAGAGTTTCCCGCCCCCTACAGTTTTTAGAGTTGGGTTTGCTTTTGAGCCGTATATGAATGAAAGAAACCGTGTAACTACAAGTATTCAGCTCAACAGTCCGAATGATAATGCTGAAAATTTCAGTTTAGGCGCTGAATATGCTTATAAAGAGTTTCTTTATGTTCGCGGCGGTTATAAGTTTAATGTTGATGCGGAAACATTCTCTGCTGGTGCAGGTGTAAAATTCCCGATTTCATTTTCTAAAGCGGTTTTAGATTATTCTATAGCTAACTATAAAGAACTTGGCTTTACACACAGGATTTCTTTAAGTTTGTTATTACCCAATAAAAGTAAATAAGTTTATTAATATAAAATATTAATTATGCAAAAAGTTTTATTCAAATATTTGTTGTTGATGTCCATAATTGTAATTGCTAACGGATGCGGAAGACAATTGGATTTAGCGCAGTTTCCTATTACGAATAATGGCAATATAAACGTAAGTGATACTGTCTATATATT
>JBMOHR010000224.1:0-4859 GCA_049317745.1 Ignavibacteria bacterium | reverse complement strand
TAACTTTGTGTTTCGAAAACATCAAAACGCATAACGAACCAAAATCCCTTGCCCATGGAAAAATTATTACTGTATACATAGTGTAAAACCTGAAATGGAAAACATAGGAATCAAGTTTTTGAAATCGGTAAATCCATTTTTGTTTTTGCCCGCCGTTTGAAGCTTCTATTAGTGCACAATTATTCGAATGGCTCTTCTGCGCAGTCCCTTTTTATCTGTCATTCCTGCGTGCTCTTTGCAGGAATCTCTACTATTAAAAGTAAAAACCAAAACCTGTGTCGCTGACACTGTATCCGCAGGCTTTTCCTGAAAACAAAAGTTTCCTTTTTGAAACAAAAGTTTCCAATACTTCTATCAAAATATTTAAAAGTCTTAAAATCTGAATAAATTTCAATGCCGGGATTTGGCACGTATCTTGAACACTTATTCATAAATTTTACAAAATGCCCTTTAACGGATTTAAATATGGTCAGGTTTTTGAGAAAGCAACTACAGTTTCTTCCGTCACCATTCTTACCATTTTCAGAACGCTTGCCGACAGGTTTTTGGGCACGAATTTCCTAAGAAAAATGCCCTCTGCTAACTCCAACAGAGCGCGTTTTGCTAATAAAATGCCCTCTGCTAACTCCAACAGAGCATGTTTTGCTAACAGAATGCCCTCTGCTAACTCCAACAGAGCGCGTTTTGCTAACAAAACCATAGTTGTTGTACTATGCAACATTGAGATTTTAAGCGATTTTCGCAATAATTTAATTAAAAGGAGGCATTATGCCCTTTAGACAAATCCCCAGAAGCGTTTTAGGCTTTCAAAAAGCAATGGACGACGGTTCGAACAAGTCTTCGACCTCGCCCGAAGAAGCAATCACTGCAGATACTCTTGCAGTTCTGGCTATTAAGCAGCCGGAGTACAATGCGAAAGTGCTGGCTATGAACATCGCCAAACAAGCACAAATGAGCGCAACTCAGGAAGAAGAAGTTGCAATCGGAGAATGCAGAATGTTTACATCGCACTACTTTCAGGTATTTAATTTAGGTGTTGCACGCGGAGTTTATCCTGCAACTGCACGCACATTTTATGGAATCGATGCAAACGACGACAAGGTTCCGAATCTAAGCAAGGAAAACGACGTCTCGCACTGGGCGCAGGCAGTCGTCAAGGGCGACACTGCACGGGTGGCAGCAGGCGGAACTGCAATGGTAAACCCAAAAACAACTGAGGTGGACGCAAAATTCCTTACGTACAAAACAAAGCACAACACACAGTCCGAAAAGAAAGACGCTTACGACACTGCACAGCAGGAAGTAGCGGCAATGTTCGAGCCGGTGAAAGCACTCGTTGTGGATATGTGGGACGAAGTGGAATTCTTCTACCGCCACGAACCCGACGAAGCCTCCAAGCGCCGCCGCTGCCGCGAGTGGGGCGTCGTTTACGTCAGCGATAAAAAAGGAAAAGTTTCTGGACTGGTAGCTGATATAGACACAGGGGCACTGCTGCCGGATGTAACAGTGAAAATTATAGAAACGGACGAATCCACCTTCACAGATATTGCAGGGAAATACGAACTCTCCACAACGCTCGTGGGCACGGGCACACTGGAGTTCAGTCTTGCGGGCTACATCACGCAGCAAATTACACTGGAATTCCACGAAGGCGGAACGCTCACTCAGGATGTAAAGATGAAAAAGGAATAGAGTTACAATTATCACATAAAATTCCTCTCGTTCCCATGCTCCGGCGTGGGAACGGGTATTGAGAAATTAATCCGTTACTATTATCAAACAAATTCCTTAAATTTAAACGGGATACATAATTTCCCGTTTATAATATTTTGTTTTCCCAATTTTAAAAAATATTTAAAACTTATACTAAATCCTTATGAAAAAACTTTTAGTTATCTTAGTAATGCTTATAGCATTTAGCGTCAATGCACAATGGGAACCTTCCTTCAGGCTTACAAATGCCTCAGGAAGTTCTTCTTTATCTTATAATAATACCCACAACATTGCTGCAAATGGAAATATTTTGCATACTGTATGGCAAGACAATCGCGACGGCAACCTTGAAATCTACTACAAACGCTCCACAGACGGAGGTACAACCTGGGGAACGGATACACGTTTGACGAATAACACCAGTGTTTCCGGGTACCCCGGCATCGCAGTATCCGGCTCGCTTGTGCATATTATATGGGAAGACCTTCGCAATAACAATTGGCAAATTTATTACAAACGTTCTACAGATGGCGGCGTGACCTGGGGAACAGATACACGCCTTACGAATATAACTCAAAACTCAAATACTCCCTCTATCGCTGTTTCAGGTTCTATCGTACATGCTGTTTGGCATGACAATCGCGACGGCAACTATGAGATCTACTACAAACGCTCCACAGACGGAGGTGGGAGTTGGGGATCAGATATACGTTTGTCAAATAACATTGAAAGTTCCACTTATGCATCCATCGCAGTCTTCGGCTCTATCGTACATATAGTATGGCGTGACTTTCGCGACAGCAACTTTGAAATCTATTACAAACGCTCTCAGGATGCAGGGTTATCCTTTGGTGCAGAAACACGCCTGACGAGTAACAGTGGTGCTTCCAATTCTCCCACCATCGCAGTTTCAGGCTCAGTTGTGAATACATTATGGGACGATTCTCGCGACGGCACCATTGAAATATACAGCAAACGCTCCATAGACGGCGGAATAACATGGGGTGTAGACCAACGCCTGACAAACAATACTAACAATGCTTATTCCTATTCACCCTCCATCGCGGTCTCCGGCTCGAATGTACATTTAGTATGGTATGGCAATCGCGACAGTAACACTGATGAAATATATTACAATCGCTCACAGGACGGCGGCGTAACCTGGGGAACAGATACACGCCTTACGAATAACTCTTCTGTTTCCAATTTTCCTTCCATAGAAGTCTCCGGTTCGATTTTGCATGTTGTATATTGTGACAATGCAATCGGCTGGAAAATATATTACCTTCGCAACCTAACAGGAAATGTCGGTATCCAAAACATAAGTACAGAAACACCATCAAAATATTCACTATCGCAAAACTATCCGAACCCATTCAACAGCACTTCAAATTTGAAATTTCAAATTGTAAATACAGAAGATGTGAAATTGATTGTCTATGATATTATGGGTAAGGAAGTTCAGACACTGGTTAACGAAAGATTACAGCCCGGCACATACGAAGCCGCATTCGACGCCAGCTCTCTAAACACCGGCGTATATTTCTACAAACTAATCACGAATGGCTTTACTGAAACAAAGAAGATGTTGCTTATAAAATAAACACACACCCCTCGTTCCCACGCTCCAGCGTGGGAACGGGTATTGATAATCATTCGTGCGCTCCCAAGCTGGACGTTTAAGAGCGAACCACTTCGCGTTTAGGAACGAGGAGAAAGGTGCTTCATTCAATTATTCTTTTGTGACTACTTCCTTTTCATTATTGATGATATACCATCTGTCAACAGAGCGTGCAGGATGGAGTTCAAACCAGAGGTCATCAGGCAGGTAGACACTTGCATCGCAGTACTGGCATTTAATCATACGCTTAGTGCCATCGATTTCAAGGTTAGCCGCACATGCAGGACAGGTGAAGATAACAGGCTTCGCAACTATGGGAATCTCAATCCCCTGAATGTTAGTATTCAACTGACCGGAATCTTCTGCAACGATATACTTTGCATCAGGAACAATCTCCTGCACAAACTTATCAGGCTTCCGTATTAAAATTACGTTAGCGCATTGAGTACATTTATAATCTCCCCCTTCGAACGAATCATAAACATTGTCGGGAATCATTGTCTGGCACTTTGCGCAGCGGGATTTTCTTCTGCCGAAAGTAAGAGTAATCTGATAGCCGCCTGAGAACATTTTCAGGGAATGCTTCTGCCCTTCATTATATTTGCGGGCTTCTTTCATACTATCAACAACCATTCCCCGCCAGAGTTTTGCGGAGATATAATTATCCTTCTGGCAATGCTCACAGATGATTTTTCCCGTGAAAGCATTTATGAGCAGCGGGTTTCCGCAATTCATGCAAGCGGTTAACAATTCAAAAAAGTACGTCTGCATATGTTAAGATTCGTTTTCAAAGAAACAAAATAGTTTTTATGGAATTAAAAGCAAAGAGAGAAAGAGCAATACAGAGATAGGAGAGAAGAATGAAGAATTAAGAGATTTTAATTACGCGTTCCCAAGGTGGACCTTGGGAACGAGACTTTAGTATAATTGATATTGATTATATATATTTAATGCTGTCTGATTCTTCTCGGGCACGGCGGAAGCTGAACTTCGTCAATGTGTTCGAAGTCGGCTTCGATGCAAGTGAGCGGGTCGCAGCAAGTGTGACACACTCGCTTGTATGCATGGAATCCGAGTAGTTCAACGTCGGGTGATAGGAACCCATCTTTTACAGGTTCAGTCTTCAGCAAGTCTGTGCTTAAATACTTTTTATTATCATCACAAAAGACAGTAACAACTATGGCATCTTTTCCCATTTCGTTTTGCTTCATAAGAGCGCCAATAAAATTTGCACCCGAAGAAATGCCGACACCGATTCCGAGTTCGGAAGCAAGTTTCTGAGCCATAATGATTGCATCACCGTCGTCAACGCTGATAATATGGTCAAGAGTATCGAGCTTCACTATTTCGGGAATGAACTCATCGGAGATTCCCTGAATTCTATGCTTGCCGACTTTGTGTCCGGTTGTCATTGTCGGAGAGTTTGCAGGTTCAAGCGGATGTATTTTAATTTGCGGATGGACTTCACGAAGATACTTTCCAACACCCATAACTGTTCCGCCTGTACCGACACCTGCGATAAAAG
>JBMOHR010000223.1:0-4863 GCA_049317745.1 Ignavibacteria bacterium | reverse complement strand
TTACTTCTCATTCAGCCGAAGTGCAGTACGAAGAAACTCCAGCCGGTATAATTAAAAAGAAGGTTAAGAGGAAAAGACCGGGCACGATCGGAATCAGCGTTGCAATTAAAAATAAGTATAACATAGATACAGTTCCTCATATTCTCTGCAAAGGTTTTACGAAGGAAGAAACTGAAGATGCTCTGATAGAGCTCCATTACCTCGGTATCGAGAACGTCCTGGCAATTCAGGGTGACGATAAGGGATTCAAGAAACCTACTCCGCAGGGCAAGACTACTAATGACTATGCAGTTGAACTCGTTGAGCAGGTAACGCAGATGAATAAGGGAAACTATCTTGAAGTAGATTTACTTGATGCCACACCTACTGATTTCTGTATTGGTGTTGCAGGGTATCCCGAAAAACATTACGAGTCTCCTAATATAAAGGCAGATATTGAAGTACTTCGCAGCAAGATTAAAGCAGGTGCTAATTATATAGTATCACAGATGTTCTTCGATAATAAACATTATTTCAATTATGTTGATACAATCAGGAAAGAAGGTTTCGATATACCAGTAATCCCCGGTCTGAAAATTATTACTCAGAAGAAGCATTTAACGAGTCTTCCTAGGGATTTCTATATTGATATTCCTGAAGATCTTTACAATGAAGTGATTGCAGCAGATGATAAGCACGTGATGGAAATAGGTGTCGAATGGGCATCCAGGCAGGTGGAAGAACTGCTTAACAAAAAAGTACCTGCAGTACATTTTTACATATTACAGTACAGTAAACCTGTTCAGATGCTGTTTAAAAAACTAAATCTGTAACCAAATTTTAGATTGAATGTGTTTTTATATATTGCTATATTAAAATATGGAAAAGCAACCAGATATTATCGTTTTTCATAGTAAAATTATTTAAGTTTTAAAGTGTATCTCACAAGGATGCACTTTTTTTATGTATACCCCAATGAATAAAATATTTAATTATTTTAAGAAAACTGAGATTAAGTCACTTTCCCCGTTACAGTACAAGTTTGTAAGCAGAAAGAAGTTAGTGACTTTCGTTCCTCTGAAAAGTGTTGATAAAATTACGTACGACCTTGCAAATGCAGGTGCGGGTAAGATTGGAAATTATACAGTCTGCTCATTCAGGATGAAAGGTGTTGGTACGTTCGTACCCGGTAAGTCGGCAAAGCCGTATTCCGGAAAAGCAGGTAAACTTTCTTTTGACGAAGAAGTAAGGCTTGAAATGGAATGCAGCCGCGAAGACCTCGATAACGTTATCGATGCTCTTCTTGCAAACCATCCTTACGAGGAACCAGCGTATGAAGTTTATGATTTTGCAAAAAGGACAAAAGATGCAGCCGCTTATTTCTGTGAACTTAAGGGGAAAGTAACACTCGAAGAACTTATTTACAGACTTAACAATAAAGTTGTAATAGCAAAAGGATTCTCTGACCTGAAGTTCTCAAAACTTCTTATGTTCGAAAACCTTTGTGATGAACACGTTAAAGCACTTGCAAAGAAAGTTAAAGCAGAAGTATCCATATCATTCGAAGAAAATCAAAATAATATAAAACTAATATAAAATGGACGAATTAAACGAAAACATTGTGAATGCAAATGAAACACCCGATTCAGGTGAGAATGAAAGCAACCTTCCGGATGCCAAGATTCTTGAGTATTTTGAAGGTGGAGAAATTCAGCAAAGAGTTAATTATACAAAAGTTTTATTGATGTTGTTTGAACTGACAAAGATAGACGAAGAGCTTGCAGAAATCGATGATGAAAAAGGTGACTTACCCGTAAGGATTGAAAACCTGAAAGAAAGAATGGAAGTTGTTGAACAGCACCTAACAGAAGATAAAGCAAAGCTTAAGACCTTTGAAAGTGAAGAAAAAGCTATTCTAAAGGAAAACAAAACTCTTGACGAGAAGGTGACGAAGTACGATGAATCAAAATACAAGGCAAAGAACAACAAAGAGTACGACGAGATAACAAAGCAGATTGATGCAATGATGGAAACAATCGACAAGAACGATGCAAGACTTAAAGAACTAAAGTCTTACCAGGAAAACCTTGTAAAGGGTATACTTGAGATGTCTAAGAGCTACGATGAACTGAAAGCAGAATTAAAAGAAGATACGTCACACCTGAATTCCCTGAATAAGCAGTTTGAAGATGAAGAGAATGAACTGGTGGAAAAGAGAAAAGTTATTCTTGAGAAGCTCGAAGATAACCACAAGACTCTTTACGAACGTATTAACGGTTCACTTAAAGGTGAAGCAACTGCAATAGTAAGAAAAGGAAACTGCAGCGGCTGTTATAATTCAGTACCTCCGCAAAGGGAAATTGAAATCAGAATGGCAGAAGATATTTTCCTCTGTCAGTCATGCGGAAGAATTATGATAGATGAAAAGCTGATAGAAAATCTTTAATATTAAAAAATTTAATTTAACTGTTTCGTTAGGCAATCGCGCTTGGGGAGCAATCCCCGGTGAGGAAAGTCCGGACTCCATATAAGCAGGGATGCCGGGGGAGTTCCCCGGAATTGTGTTTCGCAAGGAGCACAGTTAGAAAGTGTCACAGAAAGGAATACCGTCCCGATTCATCGGGATAAGGGTGAAACGGCAGGGTAAGAGCCTACCATTTAAAGAGCAATCTTTAAGATTGATAAACCTCATCCGGAGCAAGTCCGCGTATAGAAAGTTGAAGTGCTGCTTACTTCTTATACTTTCGGGGTAGGATGCAAAGAGTCTGAAAGTAATGACAGACCAAGATAAATGGTTGCCGGCTCGCAAGAGTCACAAAATCCGGCTTACTGCGAAACAGTTATTTTTTACTCATCTCCAGCATTCTCTGTATAGGTACCAGTGCTCTTCTTTGTATTTCCTTATCGAGTATTATCTCAGGTGTCCTGTCTCTCATACACAAATACAACTTCTCCATAGTGTTCAGTTTCATATACGGACATTCATTGCACGAACAGTTTGCTTCAGGCGGTGCTAATATAAACTTCTTATCAGGACACGCCTTCTCCATCTGGTGTATTATTCCAGGTTCAGTAGCAACAATAAACTCAGTCGCAGAATCTTTCTCAACAAAATTCAGCAGTGCACTCGTCGAACCGACAAAGTCAGAATTCATAAGTATCTTCTCTTCGCATTCAGGATGAGCAATTAGTTTTGCCTTCGGATTCTCAAGTTTGAGCATCATTATCTTTCTCTCGCTGAAAGTCTCGTGAACAATACAGGCACCTTGCCAGAGAACCATGTCGCGTCCTGTCTTCTTGATTAAATAACTTCCGAGATTTTTATCAGGTGCAAATATTATCTTCTGTGATTCTGGAATCTGCTTAACTAACTTTTCTGCGTTTGAAGAAGTACAGATAATGTCAGACATTGCCTTCACTTCAGCAGAACAATTTATGTAACTTATAATTATGTGGTCTTTATGTTTGTCTTTGAACTTCTGAAGCAAATCTGCAGGGCATCCTTCAGCCAGCGAGCATCCTGCGTTTAAATCGGGAAGCAGTACAAGTTTATCCGGATTAAGAATCTTTGCTGTCTCTGCCATAAAATGCACACCTGCAAAAACAATAACGTCAGCATTAGTCTTCTCCGCTGCCTGTGCAAGCTGCAGACTGTCGCCGATATGGTCTGCAATATCCTGAATGTCGCCTTCCTGATAGTAGTGTGCAAGCAGGACTGCGTTCAGTTCTTTCTTCAGTCTTAAAATCTCGCTAACGTAAAACTCTTTACTCTTAACTTCTTTATTCTTTGCTAAAATCATATTCTATTTAATTACTCAAAATTATCATATTACCGCCTAATAATAAATGTATTTTGTAAAAATTTAAAATGGTACTTATAATTTCTATTAAAGATTTGCAGAAGATTTAATAAATATGTATTCAACCCCTACGAGGTTGGAGTATTTTTATGTATTTCCCCCGGCTTTGCCGGGGGTTATTCATATTAAACCCCTTCGGGGTTTTGTCCATTCAGAAGCTTCAATAAATATATGTTCAACTCTGCACTCTGTCCTATGTTAAACTTTATACTTATTATCTTTTAAATTAATTATGTGATTTCTAAATTAGTATATGATAAATAAAGCAATGATACTCGCCGCAGGATTCGGCACAAGACTTAAACCAATAACGGATTCGATTCCCAAGGCACTCGTACCATTTAAAAATGGCACGATGATTTCTTATCAGATTGACAAACTAAAATCCGCAGGCATAAAAGAAATCGTTGTTAACGCTCATCATTTCAGTGAGCAACTGATAAAGTACTTTCAGGAAAACGATTTCGGAGTTAAAGTTGACATCATTGCAGAAAAGGAAATCCTCGGTACAGGCGGGGGAGTGTTAAACGCAAAGAGTTATTTGCAGTCAGAAGATTACTTCCTTGTGCTGAATGTAGATGTCTTTACAAATTTCAATATTGAATTTCTTATAAAAGAATACGAAGTATCTAAACCCTATGCACTGCTTGCCGTTCAGAAAAGAAAGACTTCAAGGTATCTGGAGTTTGATAGTAATTTTCATCTAAAAGGAAGAGTTAAATCTGATGTAATGGAAGAGAACTATTTTGCTTTCAACGGAATGCATATTATTTCGAATGATATTATCTCTGTTAATTACAAGAATGATTACAGGGATATAATAGATGTATATCTTGAAGAAAAGAAATCTGTTAAAGGTTATGATGTCGGAGAATCTGTATTCATTGATTTAGGTAAAACAGAGAATCTGAAAAGAGCAGAGGAATCAGGCGACTGATTCTATTCGTACAATCTGAGGAAACTCAAGCATTAATGTTCTTTCTATTCCTGCCCTAAGCGTCATAAGATTAAGCGGACAGGTATT
>JBMOHR010000222.1:0-4900 GCA_049317745.1 Ignavibacteria bacterium | reverse complement strand
TATTTGCACCTGGTGCAAGATACTACTGGAACGATATGATTGAAAAAGCTACAGGTGAAAAACTTACTGCTAAATATTACGCAAAGCAATTCGTTAATCAATAATAATAGCGTTTAAATTATAATGACTCCTTCTCGTTTTTTTATCACGGGAAGGAGTTTCTTTTTACGGAATATTTTATGTATTTTTGATAAGATTCAGGACTATTTGGATATAAATTAGATGTCAGGATAGTTTCTGGGATCTGTGAGACTGGAATTTATAATTTTTATTCTGGATTGCGGAAACAAATTTGTTAGTATTAAGTATAAAATTTAGGGTTAAACCTTATATTAAACAAATTTGTCTAATAAATAAATAGAAGGAGTTTAAAATGGAAAAGGGAAATTTAATGGTGTTTGTAAAATCCGGGCTTATTGCTCTGTTCTTATTAATACTCGCATATCCATCATTTGCTCAGGTTAATACTGAACAATTGTCAACTACCGTTATTGATACTGTTGATGACGAAGAGGACTTATTCGACGAAAATACTAATTACAAAGAATTGTATAAGGATTTGAATAAAGATGGCGACTGGGTTCAGATAAAAGAAAGTGATCTTGATAACGATTCAGGCGACCCTGAAAGCGTCAATACTGAAGTTACTAATATCAGAATTATAAATGTCTGGAGACCCCGAAATATGGGCTCCGATTGGTCACCATACAGCGAAGGACGCTGGGTTTACACTTACAGCGGTTGGGTTTGGGCTACAGATTACGACTGGGGCTGGGCTGCTTACCATTATGGCAGATGGATTTTTAATGAAATGTGGGGATGGCTATGGATGCCGGGCAGATACTGGGCACCTTCCTGGGTTCAATGGAGTTACACATCTGATTATATAGGCTGGTATCCGATTTATCCAAGATGCTATGGATGGCATCGTTATGGACATTATGGTCGTCATGACCGATACTACCACGGTGGACGTAATCATCATTGGGTCTTCGTAAACAGAAACAGGTTTACTGAAAGAATTAATAAAAATGTCGTAGTCGATAAGAGTAAATATTCAGATATACTCAGTATCTCAAAGAATAAAGCTATTGTAAAATTCGACGGTACCAGTATTGTTAACGTTGGGCCGAAAGTTCAGACTATTGAAAAGAACACTGGACAGAAGATTAGTCCAAAAGAAATAAACCATAACAGCGTGAAAGGCGTTACTAAAGTCGATAATAATTCCGTGAGTATCTATAGAAATGATATTTCTAAAAAAGATAAAGTGACTAATCAGAATAGTGTAAAAACAAAAGAAACGAATAGCACCAGCACAAATGGAAATAGTACTAAGAAAAAGGATACTAATACAGGAACAAAAACTAAAGCACCAAACAACGAAGTGAAGACTAAAGCGCCAAACAACGAAGTAAAGACTAAAGCGCCGAATAACGAAGTGAAGACTAAAGCACCGAACAACGAAGTGAAGACTAAAGCACCGAATAATAGTACTAAGACAAAAGATTCTAATTCAGGTACAAAGTCAAAAGATAATAATACTTACAAAAACAAAGAAAGCACAAGTACTAAAGGAAGTTCACCTCCTAAAGAAAGTACTAAGAACAGAGAAAGTAATACTAAAAGGGAAAGTACTTCAAGAGATACTAACAGAGGAAGCACTAACAGGGAAAGTAATACAAGCAGAGGAAATAAAGAAAGCAACAGCAGTAAAGGAAATAATAATACAAAATCTTCAAACAGAAAATAAATTATACATTTATACTGCTCAGTTTAAAACCCGGTTTATGACCGGGTTTTTTTGTTTTGAATATTAAACAATAATACTCTAACTTACACTATCAGTAAAATAAATTATATCACATGAAAAAGCTGTTTTTGGTCTTACTATTGGTTATGTTTATTTTATCCATCAGGAATTCTTATTCCCAGTGCTCTGATGCAGGGATATGCATCATAGGGGATAGACACAAAAAGACGAAAGCAGAAATTACGTCCAGAACTCTTTCATTCCAGTATTCGCTTGGCTTTAGCGGACATACAACCGACGAATCGGGGATTTCAGAGAGTATGACTTTCCATGCTTTTAAGTTTGGTGCCGATTATTCTCTCACGGATAAATTTTCGTTAGGTCTTGTCTTGCCTGTATATTCTATCGTTTACAACGACAATAACACTTTTAACAGAAATGGACTTGGTGATGCATTTCTCATCGGGAATTATATAACACCGGCAGGAAAGAATCAGAATGTATCGTTTCAGGGAGGCTTTAAATTAAATACCTCTTCTGTGGACAATGAAAAGTTTGGGTACTTTAATGCACAAGGCTCAAACGATTTAATAATCGGTGTTGATTACAATTATTCATTCCTTAGTTTCTCAGGAGGCGCACAAATTCCATTAACTAACTATAAAGATGATTACGGTACTACTTTTAAACGCGGTGCCGATGTAATGGTTAGGGCTGGACTGCAAAGAAGCGCAGGTGACGTAAAAATAAAATTTGAACTGCTTGCTATAAAAAGATTAACCGAATCCGAATTTGTTTACGATGGCGGCCCCACTTCTAAAGTTGCTAACAGTGATTTCTTTCAGTTAAACATAATGGGCGGTCTTCAGTTCAATCTCTCACGCGATTTATTAATGGACTTCGGTATTGCATTACCAATGATTGAGCGTAAAGAAGATACTGACGGCACAAAAAGAGTCTTCACCACAAATCTCGGTATCCGATATAATATGTAATCATTTACAAAGATTCAAAAATGTAGAGTAACTCAAGCTTCCAGCTTGAGAAATTCTAATATCACAACTCAAGTCGAAGATTAGCTGTGGTTTACAAAAAGTAGAGTAACTCAAGCATCCTTGCTTGAGAATTATTGATTTTATATAATTTCATCGAGATCTTGTATCTGTGATCTCTTAGAGATTTTATATCAGTAGCAAACGATACCCGCCCACTCCAAATCTCTTAGAGATTTCATAATAACGACATAATTATCGCCACCAAATATCCATCAAAAATTTGTATTCATTAAGTTATTATCCAGATCATAAAAATATTTGTCTTTCACACGTTGGTTATAATATTGTGCTGTTGTATTGGCACTAATTATATTTGCAACATAAAACGAACTTGTTATTGCTGCTGAGATAATGGTAAGTAGATAATTAGCACTGTATTTTTGGTCATATTTATAAGTTGCGTATGTTGTAAATCCAAAAACCGCTACAAATCCAAATGCCTGCAATCCATCGACATAATGCTTTGTATATACTTGCCCCATTCCTGGAACTATGATTGAAAGTGCTGTAGCTAAAAAAGTACTTTTTTGCGGTGCCTTTAGATATTCTATTATATTATTCCTGTATTGTGAAGAAATCATTCTTATACTTGAATCTTTTGATTGAATTTCTGAAAGTTTAAAGTATTTTAATGAAGAATCATATTGGTTCGTTTTTAAATAGAAATATCCGTTTAAAAGATGTTTTTTGTCAATACTATTATTACTTAAAAGACTTGAATACTGTATTGTTTGGCTTGGAATTTTTAACCCTAAATAATTCAAGCCTATATTGAAATAACATATATCCAGTTCACCTGTTTTAATGGATGCATTTTTGTTTAATATGTTACTAAAATAGAAAACTGAGGTTTCATATTTTTTTGATAGTCTATAACTTCTTGCAATTTGCATCTCGTAATTGAAAACAGAATCATTATTCTTTGAAAAAAAAGAAAGTTCTTTGTATTCTGATATTGCTCTGTAATAATCGCCGTTATTAAAAAGATGATTTGCAAAATCCGATTTTGATTGTGCAGGAAGAAATCCTTGGTAAATGAATAAAAATGAAATTACTATGT
Organism: Ignavibacteria bacterium; assembly: GCA_049317745.1. GTDB lineage: Bacteria > Bacteroidota > Ignavibacteria > Tepidaquicellales > Tepidaquicellaceae > CAIKZJ01. Next base: position 1,032 of record JBMOHR010000222.1, on the reverse strand, counting down.
TAATGTAAATAAAACGTATCATCAAGTTTTAATACTCCTTTGGTTAAAACAAAATTATAATTTTTAAATGCCGAAATATTCTCTCTGAAAAAATATCTGTCCAGAAAAATTAACATACCATAAAATCCGTGCTTATGTATTGCAATCTTCGCGAAATTAGAACAGCTAATTTTAAAAGGACATCTTTGTACTGAATTGCCTGTAATGTCTGTCTGGTATAAGTTTATTACCATATCTATTGGTTTTATCATAACATTTAAAGTTGACATAGATATGGTACTGTCAAATTCCTTATTCGAATAAACATCTTCTGCTTCCCAGGGTATATTCATCTCTTCAAAACTTTGTGAATGGATTAGTTTTGATAAACCGAGAAGCAGAAGAATTAGTAAAAGTGTCTTCAATTAATTATATTTTTTAATTAAAGGTAATTTATATTCTCTCGGATTTCCATCTTCATCAACACCCTTGAAAACTGTATAAAGAATTATGTCTCCATTATCATTATATGCAGTTAATAGTGTTATGTTAATACTGGAAGGTTCTAATTTATTCCAACCTCCCGTTACTGCATCAACAACTATTCCAATTAAACCGCCGCAAAAGATATCAAGTACAAGCATAAACGCATTAAGCTTTCCGGAAATGAAAATCTTTTGTTCTTGATAACCCTCTAACTTAATATTGACATTGTAGTCATTCTTCTTTGATAAATTCACTGTACAAGGTGTATTACCACTGAAAATATCCATACCACCGGAAGATAATATCTTTACGGTTGCTTTCGGTGGAGTTGAGTTTATATTTATATCATCACTTGTCCCGGTAAAAATTGTACCGCAACTTGTTAATTGTAAACTTATTATTACTACTGTAATAATAAGTAATGAGAAATGTTTTAGTTTCATAATTTGTTTTTTAAATTTGTTAAAAGGGAAACTCTAAAAATCCAAATATTGCTTTATAACAATGGAGGAGACTTATTGCATGAGGTCATATTTTTGTTTTTTAATTTTATTAATTATTGTAAAT
>JBMOHR010000221.1:0-4910 GCA_049317745.1 Ignavibacteria bacterium | reverse complement strand
GGCCTCCACGATGTCAACGTGGCGCTCTAACCAACTGAGCTAATCGCCCTAATCAAGAAATTAATAAATAAATAGACCTTTTTCAAGTGAATTTGGAAAGAAAAGGGTATGAGACACCCACAAATTAACACAAATAGAACAGATTGAGGCAAAGAAAACACGGAAAGAAAATTTATTACAAAAATACCAAAACAGTGGCTATTTAACTGTCTTCCTATCGGGTATTACGGATTAAATTGTAATTACATTATAATAAGCGTAATTTTGTATAGAATGGCATGAAGCGAACCTTTATTTGCGATAAATTCTACTAATAATTTGAACTTTTTGGGATTTGGCGAGGTTTTAAAGATTAGAAATACGACTAATTTAGTCCTGTTTAGTTAATTGCTGAAAATTGCGTGTTTAGGCTTTGATTTTTGGCAAATAGTTTAAAGAAATTTTAAAATGATAAATGTTTTAATATGAGTGACGATATAATTCAAGAAAAAATTGAAGGTGATTATGAGTGGGGATTTACCACTGATATAGAAATGGATATGCTTCCGAAAGGATTGAGTGAAGATACGGTAAGGTTTATTTCGAATAAGAAGGGTGAGCCGGAATTTATGCTCGACTGGAGACTGAAAGCATACAAACACTGGCTGAAAATGGAAGAACCAAAATGGCCGAATGTGCACTATCCGAAGATAGATTATCAGAATATTATTTATTATGCGGCACCAAGGAAAGAGAATAAGCTAAATTCGTTAGAGGATTTAGACCCTAAGATTAAGGAAACTTATGAAAAGCTGGGGATTCCTTTACTTGAGCAGCAATTCCTTGCAGGAGTTGCAGTTGACGCAGTTATGGACAGTGTTTCTGTTGTTACTACATACAGGGAAAAGCTCAGCGATCTGGGAATAATATTTTCATCAATCAGCGAGGCAATAAAAGAACACCCCGAACTTTTGAAGAAATACCTTGGTTCGGTTGTGCCTTATACGGACAACTTTTTCGGCGCATTGAATTCAGCAGTATTCAGCGACGGTTCATTCGTTTATATACCTAAAGGTGTGAGGTGTCCGATGGAACTTTCAACGTACTTCAGAATAAACGCTGCGAACACAGGTCAGTTTGAAAGAACACTGATTATAGCAGATGAAGGTGCTTATGTATCTTACCTTGAAGGTTGTACTGCTCCGATGAGAGACGAAAATCAACTGCACGCTGCAATTGTGGAACTGATTGCGATGGACGGTGCGGAGATAAAGTACTCAACTGTCCAGAACTGGTATCCGGGCGATAAAGACGGCAAAGGCGGAATTTATAATTTTGTGACCAAAAGAGGGATCTGCGGAAAGAATGCAAAGATATCCTGGACACAGGTGGAGACAGGTTCTTCGATTACGTGGAAATATCCGAGTGTAATTTTAAAGGGTGACAATTCGATTGGCGAGTTTTACAGTGTTGCACTGACTAATAATTATCAGCAGGCAGATACAGGAACGAAGATGATTCATCTTGGAAAGAATACTAAGAGCAGGATTGTATCGAAGGGAATTTCTGCGGGACACAGTCAGAACAGTTACCGCGGACTTGTAAAAGTCGGCAAGGATGCTGATGGTGCGAGAAATTTTTCACAGTGCGACAGTTTGCTTATGGGTGACAGGTGCGGCGCTCATACATTTCCTTACTTTGACATAAAGAACAAAGAAGCGATAGTTGAACACGAAGCAACGACTTCAAAGATTGGAGAAGACATTTTGTTCTACTGCAGTCAGAGGGGTATTTCGCAGGAAGATGCGGTTGCGCTGATAGTGAATGGGTATGCAAAGGAAGTATTGAATCAGCTGCCGATGGAGTTTGCGGTAGAGGCACAGAAGTTACTGGCGATATCGCTGGAAGGAAGCGTCGGATAGAGCAATTTTAAATTTATAATTTGAAATTGTAAATTTTTAGAACTCTCAACATTAAGTCACAAAGGACAAAAAGAATTTTAAATAATTAAGAATATAAAAGTATAATATAATATGTTATCAATAAAAGGATTAAAGGCAAGAATAGACGACAAAGATATATTAAAGGGAATAGACCTTGAAGTTAAGGCAGGTGAAGTACACGCGATTATGGGGCCTAACGGCTCGGGAAAGTCAACACTGGCATCGGTTTTAGCGGGTAAAGATGGATACGAAGTTACAGGGGGTGAGGTTACTTACTTCGGAAAGAATCTTTTTGATTTAGCCGCAGAAGACAGGGCAAGAGAAGGAATATTTCTTGCGTTCCAGTATCCTATTGAGATACCGGGAGTGTCGACAACTAACTTTATGAAGACTGCCATAAACGAAGCAAGAAAGTACAAAGGACTTGAGCCTATGAAGGCTGGTGAGTTTATGAAAAGATTAAGGGATAAAGCAGCACTTGTTGAACTCGATGTTGAGATGACGAAGAGATACGTGAACGTAGGATTTTCGGGCGGAGAAAAAAAGCGTAATGAGATATTTCAGATGGCAATGCTTGAGCCGAAACTCGGAATACTTGATGAAACAGATTCGGGATTGGATATTGATGCGTTAAGAATCGTAGCAAACGGTGTGAATAAATTACGCAGCAAGGATAATGCATTTGTTGTGATTACTCACTACCAGAGATTACTGGATTATATAGTTCCTGACTTTGTACACGTATTGTACAACGGTAAGATTGTAAAGTCAGGCGATAAGAGTCTGGCATACCAGCTTGAAGAAGAAGGATACGACTGGATTAAAGAGGAAAGCGTGGTTGGATAGATGGGACTTAAGAATGTATTAAATACAGTTACTAAATCTGACTCAAAGGTGCTGGAAAGCAGGCGCTCATCCGCTGTTTCAGAGTTTGAAAGAATGGGATTTCCGACTAAGAAGAATGAAGAGTGGAGATTTACAAACGTAGCTCCGATAGTGAATACCAATTTTACTGTAAAGAAAGACGGCGCAAAGAAGAACTTAATAGAAAAACTTGCAGAGTATAAATTCGATGCAAACATCGTGGTTATATATAATGGAAATTATTCACCAGAACTTTCAAAAATTACAGAAGAAAGCGGAAAAGTATTCATAGGAAGTTTTGCAGATGCTTACAGTAAGGGATTTGATAAGGCGATCGAAGAACACTTTGGAAAATATGCAAGTGACAAGGTTGACGGGTTTACTGCTTTGAACACATCGATGATAAACAGCGGGCTTTTTGTTTACGTATCGAAAGGGGCTTCACTTAAGAAACCTGTTATGGTTATAAACTTCATAGAAGATTCAAACACTGAGATATTTGCAAACCACAGAAATCTTATAGTAGTTGAAGAAGGAGGAAACGCTGAAGTGAGCGAAGTGTATTATGCAAACTGCAAGAAGGCAAGTTTCTCGAACGTTGTAACGGAAATATTTATAGGTAAAAATGCCGAACTGCATCACAATAAAATACAGAACGAAGGAGACAATGCATATCACGTCGGAACTACGCAGGTTGAGCAGAAGAATCACAGCAGACTTTATTCATCAACAATATCATGGGGCGGAAGTTTATTAAGGAATAATCTAAACTCAGTGATAAACGGAGAAGGAATTGACTGTTACTTCAGAGGGTTTTATCTGACGAAGGGTGAACAGATTGTAGACAACCACACACTTGCAGATCATGCAATGCCGAACAGCCACAGTAATGAATTTTACAAAGGTATATTGGATGATAAAGGAACGGGTATATTCAACGGTAAGATAATGGTAAGACAGGACGCACAGAAAACTAACGCATACCAGACGAACAAGAATGTACTGCTTACAAATGAGGCAACGATAAACTCGAAACCGCAGTTAGAGATATTTGCAGATGATGTGAAATGCAGTCACGGAGCAACGACAGGGCAGATTAATCCTGACGAGATATTTTATTTAAGGGCGAGAGGGATATCTGAATACGAGGCAAAGAAACTTTTGCTTTCGGCTTATGCACACGAGATAATAGATGAAGTAAAGAATGAAGAGTTGAGGAATTTGCTGGTGAAGACACTGGAGAAGAAACTGGGGTAGAGCAATTATGAATTATGAATTATGAATTAAAAAATCATTAAGGATATAAGAACGAAGAACAGACACGAATTATCACGAATTGCACTAATATATAAAAAGAATTTTTAGGGAAAGAGATTTGATTGTAATTGTGCGTTCCCAAGCTGGAGCTTGGGAACGAGGGTCTGGTGTTGAAGTATTATTTTGGGTTTGAGCAGAATTAAATATTCAGATTAAATATTTGACTAAAAGAAAATGGTAAATGTAGCGATATTTGTAAGATATAATATATGACAGACGTTGATAAAATAAGGGCGGACTTTCCGATACTGAAACAGAAGATATACGGCAAAGACCTTATCTATCTTGACAATGCGGCGACGACACAAAAGCCGCAGGTTGTGATAGATTCGATTGCAAAGTATTATTCAGAACTCAACAGCAATGTACACCGCGGTGTACACTTCCTGAGCGATAAAGCAACTACTGCATACGAGAATTCAAGAAGCCGGATTGCAACATTTATTAATGCAAAGAACTCTTACGAGATTATATTTGTAAGAGGAACAACAGAAGCAATCAACCTTGTTGCGAACGGTTACGGAAATGAGTTTGTGAAAGAAGGCGACGAAGTGATAGTGTCGTACCTTGAACACCATTCAAACATTGTTCCGTGGCAGATGTTATGCCAGAGAAAGAATGCCGTGCTTAAAGTAATTCCTGTTAACGATGACGGCGAATTGATTATTGATGAATACAAAAAGTTATTATCAGATAAGACAAAGATTGTTGCAGTAGGACATACATCAAATTCATTTGGAACGAAGAACCCTGTTAAAGAAATCATTGAACTTGCACATAATGCAGGAGCGGTAGTATTAATAGACG
>JBMOHR010000220.1:0-4924 GCA_049317745.1 Ignavibacteria bacterium | reverse complement strand
AAGTTGATTTCTATAAAAACGGCGAACTTGTCTCAACCCTCACCAGTAAACGCGGGAAGGTGCTCGAGCCCTCTAAAGATATTGAAATATACGACAGCGTTGTTGTAGTTAATAAAGAAGGAAGTATTCTTAAAACTCAGAAACTCCTCTGGAATAATAAATCTCAGAAGGTTTCTACTGATGTGTACGTGAAGATTAAATCTCCGAAAGAAGAAGTGGAAGGCATCGGATTTGAATCCGACCAGGGACTTAAGAATTATAAAATATTTAAAGTGACGGGAATCTTCAGCCAGTGATTAATACTTTCAGAAATATTGCCGTCATCATTCTCCTGCTTACAGTCACCGCTCTGTACTCGCAGGACAAAATCGAACTGAAGAAAAGCGACCAACTTACGGGCAAAACAATCGACGGCAAAACCGTCCGCGAAGCAACGGGCAATGTGCATTTTGTTCAGGGGAACGTGAACGTTTTCTGTAACGATGCTATTCAGTACATAGATGATAACAAGATTGAACTCAAGGGTAACGTGAAAATTTATCAGGATACTCTTTCGCTCTTTACTTCCAAAGCAACTTACTACGGCACCGACAAGCATGCAGTTTGCGAAGGAGGCGTTACGCTTAAAGACCCGAATGCCACGCTCCGTGCGGATAACGGAGTTTATTATTTCGGCGAAGCAAAAGCAATCTTTAAAGGCGATGTTATAATCGTTAACCCGACTTACAGAATCACTTCAAAGGAATTAACTTATTTAAGAAACACAGAAGACTCGTTCGCAAAGGGTGATGTTATCGTCACAACCGACTCTGCCGTTATCAAAGCCGAGAACATTGACTTCTATAAACGTCAGGGAAAAACCTATGCCGTTCAGAACGTCAGCATTGACAGCGATTCTTCTACAATCTATTCCGATACTCTTACCGATTATTCTTTCGAGAAGAAAAGTATTGCAGTCGGTAACGTAAGAATCCTAAACCTTCGCAATAACCTTGTCGTCACAGGTATGTACGCCGAAAACTACGACAGGACTAAGTATTCGTTCGTTAAAGGTAATGCAAAACTTACTCAGGTGGAAAATGAAAAGGATACGTTATTCATTTTCAGCGATGTTCTTGAAACGTTCCGCACTGTTCCCGAAAGGTATAAAGCAAAAGAGAACGTGGAAATCGTTCGCGGTACTTTCCTCGCTAAAGCCGATACTGCTGTCTTCGCGAAGACTAAAGATGCAAACGTCGAAGAGATGTCGCTTTTCCCAAGACCGATTATCTGGCAGGATAATCTCCAGCTTACTGCCGACTCTGTCTATGCGCAGATTGTGAATCGTAAACTCTCAATGATATACGCTAAAAAACTCGAAGGATATCCGACATCTAAAAACTCTTTCCTGCTTACTGCTAACAGGGATACTTTCTTCGTTGAACGTTACGATCAGATTACGGGACGTGATATTAAAATAAAGTTTGAGAACGATACTATTAAGAACGTTAATGTCTACAAGAACTCTTCAAGCATATACTATGTTTATGATGACGTGAAAGCTAACGGTGTTAATATCGTTGACGGAGAAAATATGTACATCACTTTTGATAACAGCCAGAAGGTTTCAAAAATAAGAATTGAAAAGAACTCTAAGGGGCAGTACGTTCCCGAAGCAAAAATAACAACAGTTCAGACAAGGCTCCCGGGCTTTATTCTGCGAACCGATAAACCAAAACGAAAATAAAGACTATACTTAGATAATATGACCAATGAAAAGAAAATAAGGAACTCCATTCTGTCCGTCCCTCCGTACATTTTGTTTCTGCTGATGGTTTTCATTTCGGGTATGCTGATGTTCCTCTTCTTCAGACTTGGACTTTTCTTAACAAACGTAAACCAGACTCACGGTACTCCGACTAATATATTCGTCTATGCAATTTTCAACCGGGGTAGTCTGTTCGATGCGGCAGTGAATTCATACGTACTCGTTATTCCTTTTCTTCTTTTAACAATCGGATATTTTTTTAACATTCGCCGTAAATTCTATTCAGTTATATCGGTTGTCCTTGTAAATATTTTCTATGTTGTCTCAATTTCTTTTCTTAGTTCCGATATTGCTTATTATTCATACTTTAATTCAAGACTTACAAACAGCGTTCTTAACTGGAGCGATGAACTGTGGCTTAGTATCTACACAAGATTCTCAGTCCCCACTTACTATCCGTACGTCTTTCTGTTCCTGATTATCTCAGTTCTGTTTTGCTTCTGGGTTAACTTTCTTGCAAAGAGGACTTTGTACCAGACTCAGCATAAATCAGATTATGCTGTAAAGAAATTTTTCGTCTTCGCCCTCTTTGGAGTCCTGATTTTTCTGGGTATTAGAGGCGATTACCACACGGGCAAAATGCCTCTGAATGTTGCAAACTCTTTCTTCTCGGATTATTCTTTCCCGAACCAGCTCGGACTGAACCCTGTATATAGTTTTGTCAGCAGTTTTAAGAACACTAAGAATACTTTTGCAAATAATTATAACTTCATTCAGGACGCACAAAACTTTCTGGGAATTAAACAGAAGTATGATTCTCCAATTGCACGCGACGTTTCTTTTGATTCCGCATCAACCAAACCGAACGTTGTTATCTTCATAGTCGAAAGTCTCAGCGCATTTAAGTTTAAAAGATACGGCTATCCCGTTAACACTATGCCCTTCCTCGATAGTATTATGAATGTGTCTGCCGTGTTCGACAATGTCTATACAGGCGGCATTCATACGTACGACGGTATTTATTCTTCGCTTTATTCAATGCCCTCTGGTCTAAATCATAAAGCAATGACGTATCCTCTCACTGCAGGTCAGAAACATTCAGGCGTTTCAAACGTTCTTAAACAGCACGATTACAACACTGTATTCTTCTGTACTGGTGATAAAAGGTTCGATAATATGAATGGCTTTCTGATGAATAATGATTTCGACGTTATGTTCAGCCAGGACGACTACCCTAAAGAGTATAACATTACCGAATGGGGCGTTCCCGATAATGTGATGTTCGATTATTCGGTGGACAAACTTAATGACTTTGCAAAAACAGGGAAGCCTTTTCTCGCAGCGTATATGACCGTTTCAACTCACGAGTCAATCGAGCTGCCAACCTGGACTTCTTTTAAGCCGACGGGTGAAGATTTTTACGACCATCGCTTTCAGTATTTCGACTGGTCTCTTTCTGAATACTTTAAAAAAGTAAACAATACCGAATGGTTTAAAAATACTATCTTCGTTATCATCGCAGACCACGGTCAGAACTTCGACCCTACTTATGATCTGTCACTGTCGTACAATCACAGTCCGATGGTATTCTATGCGCCTTATCTTATTAAACCGTCTGACTCTAAGAAACCGGGTCTTCAGATTGATCTGTTCCCGACTCTTATGGGCTTTGCTAAACTTCCTTACATTAATAATACTCTTGGCGTAGATTTAATGAAGGAAGGAAGACAATTTGCTTATTTCTGTACCGATAATAAAATCGGATGTATTAACGAAGATTATTTTCTCGTCATCAGGCAGGAAGGACCAAGCTCTCTTTATAAATACAGGAACAAAGACGTTACTAATTATTATAGTCAGAGTGAATCCCTTGCAAAAGATATGAGAAGGTATGCAGAATCTATGATTCAGACTTCTTACTGGATGGGTGAACATAACTTATTGCCTCTCCCTATTAAAAAGGAGAATAAATAAAACCGTATGTCAGTTAAAACTAAAATACTGGTTGTGCAGATTGGTAAAATAGGGGATATGATTCTTACTACTCCCTTATTCGCTGAATTGAAAAGACTTTATCCTGATTCCGAAATATCCATACTTGCAAGTACTAAGAATTCTGCTATCACTAAGAAACTTTCAACCGTTGACTTTACTTTCGAATACGAGAAGAAGATTTTCTCATCTCTTAAACTTATTGTTTCTTTTCGCAGGAAATCATTCGACCTGTGGATTGATACTAAAGATGAATATTCAAGTACGTCTAAACTTCTTAAATCTCTTTGCAGTCCGAAGAAATCACTTGGATTCAATTTCGAGAAACAAGTCTTTGACGTTGACTTGAAGAGTTATGTCGTTGGTGAACATCGTGTGGATATTAATCTTTCACCCGTTAACTATCTGTCGAATAAAAAGAAACACCGCTCAGTAAAACCCAATGTTGATATTCCGTCGCAGGATTCCTTAAATGTGATTAAATGTCTGGCGAAAGTTTCGGGTAAAAAGATATTGCTTAACCTTTCCGCAGGTATTAACACAAGAGACTGGGCAGCAGAGAAATGGATTGAAGTGTCTGATGCAATCGATTCAGGTTGCAATGTTATACTCACTGGACAGGAAAAAGATTATGAAAGCATAAACTTAATCATCGGTAAATCAAAAAGAGAGAAAATATACTTCATCGAGACCAATACAATATTCGAACTTGCCGAACTCATCAAACAATGCGACTTAATCGTCACTCCCGATACTTCAGCAGTTCATCTTGCCTCCTGCTTCAACACACCCATAGTCTGTTTCTTCCACAATGTCGACTGGGTTCACCGGAAGTTCGCCCCTCTCTCCGAAAAACAAATCATCACAGTTTCAAAAGAAGAAAACTCCTTCAACAGCATCACTGTCTCCGAAGTCATTAACGCAATAAACTCAATTAAACTCTAAATCCTAATTCGCGTACATCTCTAATCTTATCTCTTAGTCTAATTAATTTTTAATCAGTGAAAATCTGTTTTAATCATTCTCTTTCAGTGTGCCAATCTTTTTATCTTTTTTCTTAAAATCTATCCGTGCAAATCGGCTCTTATCGTCTTTTATCCGCGTTCCATTCTTACTTCTTATTCCTTACGCCTTACTCCCTACTGTTCTACTTCCCCAGTATCTTATCATAAAACTCTTCATAAT
>JBMOHR010000219.1:0-4928 GCA_049317745.1 Ignavibacteria bacterium | reverse complement strand
TTTTCTTTTTCCTGAGCGTATGCGTCAAAGTCTTCGGGGAAAACTTTATCGTATGCAATTACAATTGCTCCTTCATTCAATAAATCTGTTACGATAGCACGTCCGATACCTCTTCCTCCGCCTGTTACTACCGCTACTTTGTTCTGTAAACTGCCCATTTGTTTGTATTGTTAATTTAAAAATATAATCTTTCTTCTTGCCGCATCTGTATTGCTTCCACAATAAACGTCTGACCGTTTATTAAATCAGAATCCTCGGAAGCAAGAAATGCCACAAAGTCAGCTACCTTGCCGGGCTTTGCTGCTTTCTTCTTTGTAGTCTTTAGGATTGCCTTCTTAACATCATCACTCAGCACCGATGTCATATCTGTTTCCACAAATCCGGGAGCTACTACATTTACCTGTATGTTATGCGAGCCGAGTTCTTTTGCAAGTGTTTTTGTCAGTCCTATCTGACCTGCTTTCGATGCAGAATAATTAGATTGTCCTGCATTACCGTTCACTCCTACGATAGAACTTACGTTAATTATTTTTCCCTTATGGTTCTTCACCATGTTACGGGCAACTTCTTTGCAGAAGAAGAACGTACCCTTCAGGTTTGTGTCGATAACACTGTCCCAGTCCTTTTCGCTCATTCTCATTATAAGCGTATCCTTCGTAATACCTGCATTGTTAATCAGTACGTCAATCTTCTTGAATTTCTTTACGACATTCTGGACTACTTCTTTCACCCTTTTGGCATCAGCCGAATCGCACTTGAAATAGTGAATGTTCTTTGGTTTAAAAAACCTGTGGTCTATTCTGCTCTTGTAAGTGATTACAACCTTGGCATTCAGTTCTGCAAACTTTACTGCCATTGCACGGCCTATACCTCTGGAACCGCCGGTTATAAAAACTACTTTATCTTTAAAGTCATACATATTATGAGAATCTCTTTTTATGTTTATACTGCTTCTGATAGTATTCATTCAGATAAGCGTATCCATCAGCTCCCATTATAAATGTTATCTCTTCAGTCATCGCTTCAAATATTGTCTGCGAGAAATTCTCCTTCTTGTCCACTCCGCAGTAATCAAGCTTTGCTGCGTGGTCATCATCAAACGTAAGTACATTTTCAATTATTGTTAAAGGATACATTATGCAGTACTTTGGTTTTATTGCCCATTTATGCATATGATTCTTTACTGCCGCTACCTGTATAGAACAGAAACCTCTTTTATCTTTAAAAACACATTGAGTAATTCCATGAGGTGTTTCGTACAATTCAGTTCCTATCGCCATTCCGGAAGGGAAGTCTTCATCTACCTCAGGCTCGGTCTCAAACCACTTTGTAGTGTCTTTTATCTGATGCTCGTCCATCACATCTTTAATCTCATTCTCGAACTTCATTATTATTTCCTTGAACGGCTGGTCGAGATAAACACCCCAGTTACAGCACTGTCCGTGGCATATTTTCATATTGCATCCGGGAACAAATCCCTGTGTGAATATTATCGGGTCTATTTTTATTCCGTTGAACTCTAATGGATATTCTTTCAATTTTACTCCTTATATGTTTTTAATGTCTTCGTACGTTGAAATGTTAAACACTTCAACTGAAGTTTCGATTTTCTTTATTAATCCCGTCAGTACTTTACCGGAACCTATTTCATAAAACTTTGTAACTCCGTCTGCAGCCATATTCCTTATCAGCATTTCCCATTTGACAGGGGATACAAGCTGTCTGGAAAGAGCATCGCGTATTTCATCTTTTCCTGTTATCGGAGTTGTGTCTGCATTTGTATAAACAGGAATATCAGCGTCCGTAAAGTTTGTTTCTGCAAGAGCAACTCTTAGTTCAGAATCCGATGTCTTCATAAGTTCAGAATGGAAAGCACCGCTTACTTCAAGCTTCTTCGCAAGTCTGCATTTGTAAGGTTCGCCTTTTGCAATCTCAACTGCCTTGTCTATTGCTGCTATATCACCCGATACTACAATCTGTCCGGGACAGTTAAAGTTTGCTGCCTGAACGATTCCTGCATCTTTTGCTTTATCACATATCTCAAGTACCTGTGCCTCGCTCAGACCGATCAATGCTGCCATCGTTCCGGGCTGCTTAATGCCTGAATTCTTCATCAGCATTCCGCGTGTCTTCACGAGTTTAAGTCCGTTTTCAAAATCAACTGAACCTGCATAAACATTCGCAGTGTATTCACCGAGTGAATGTCCTGCCGTGCAGTCTGCTTTTATCCTGTCGCCTAATAATCTTGTTAATACTAATGAATGCACAAAAAGTGCAGGTTGTGTTATATTGGTTTGTTTTAATTCTTCCTGTGGTCCTTCAAACGAAAGATTACTGAGTGATAATCCCATAATATCATCTGCGGTTTTATAAAGCTCCTTTGCAAGGTCGGAACTATCATACAAATCTTTTCCCATTCCTACTGCCTGTGAACCTTGTCCCGGAAATACAAAAGCAATTTTACTCATACATTGATTTTAATTACAAAAACATAAATTTAATTAATATATTCCTCATATTAAATTTAATAATTAGTCTCACTCCAGATAAATATCAAATATTAGATATAAAATATAAAAGATACATATTAAAAATCAAATATCCTTATTTACAACTTATAATCCTGTGCATAATCGAATCTGACGCTATTCCTTTTCTATAAAGCTCTTTGCCTGAAAAATCTTTCATCAGTGAAAATCAGTCACCATCAGAAAAATCAGTGTGCCATTCCAATAACCCCTACTCACTATCCTCGACTCTCGGCAATGCTCCGAAGTTCTCAATCAGATAATTATCATAATAATCTGCTTTCTTCGCAAGTGACTTTATTTCCTCAAGCCCTGTTTCGTAAGTAAGGTACTGGTCATAAATCATCGTTGTCAATACAATGTCCTGATTCGTAACACTGAAGAAAATATTCTCAAGGTCATAATTCTCTTTAAGAAGATATTCATATATTGCTGCGATGTTTTGTTTCGGAAGTCTGCAGATAAATGCATCACCGACTATAAAACCATTCTGTGAATAAGCTATTACAACTCTTGCAGAACCTTCTTCCACTTCCCATCTGTCCTGCCCGCGTCTTGCAAGTTTAACGTCTTTGCCTAACGCTTCAAGTATCTTCTCTACCGTCAATGCTGCACCCGTAGGTACATATTCCTTCTGGTCTTTTAATTGTGGTATAATAATCTTTGAACCGCATTCAGGACAGAAATCATCTTCAATCCTTTCTGAAGTTATTACGTTCAGACATGATTTACACCTGACTGCTGTCTTTCCGTTGTAAGGGGCATATTCGTTTAGCGATTCAAGAAGATATTCCGATGGAAGCGCAAAGCCAAGATTATCTCCGCCTGATATTATGAATGTGTTTACACCTACTATTTCTCCTTCACTGTTTACAAGCGGACCTCCGCTGTTACCGGGATTTATTGCAGCATCTATCTGTATGTAATTTAATCCGTTCTGTAGTCTCTTTGCTTTCGATACAATTCCTTCAGTTGCTGTGTACTTAAGCCCGTAAGGATGTCCGATTGCAATCACTCTGTCACCGTCGTGAACAGGGGAGATTCCGATTTTTCTGTCGGGCAATTCTATACCTTCAGGCACTCTTATGAATGCAAGGTCGTATTTCTGGTCATAGAATACAACCGATGCTGATACTTTCGGGAATGTTGTTCCGCTTATTACGGCTTCTGAACTTTCCTTTACAACGTGGTCGTTCGTTACAATTAAATTATAATCCCTTACAAAAAATCCTGTGCCCGTTCCGAAAGCAGTTGAAATCTGAACTATTACAGATTTGAAATTCTCAATTATTTCCTGTGTATGCATATTAGTTTTTATAATTTAATTTGAAAATTTCGTCTATTGAAGTTTTTACGAAATCATATTTTGTGTCATACTTGATTTTGTCGAAGTCAAACACCAACTCGGGATATTCCGCCCTGTCTGCTGCTAAGCTTTCATTTATTGCATTAACAATATAATCACGGTTTGGTAAACCGTTAACTGTTAAATCTTTTGAAACGCCCGCTTCCTTCGCAAAGTCATCGTTTATTACCTGCATTAAAAGTCCCAGTATTTTCCTTAGTGAAACATTCAAACCGTATGTGAAGAGTGAATAACCGAGAATGTATTCAAGTATTATCATTGCTACGTCAGGATAATTATTGTCAATATACCATTTTACATTTTCAATGTTATTGGTTATAACATCGTTAACTCCCTGCTTGTTATTTGGCTGTACAACTCCGAACGTTGATTTTGTTTTATAGAAATTGCTCTTCAGTTTATCGTCGCCGTATTCAAGCAGCTTTTTAAAATCCTCTTCCAGTAATCCAATCTTTTGTACCGTCTGCATATCCTTGTTGTTAAAGTATGTCCACGACATTCTTTCCATTTCATTCAGTACTGAGCCCTGCGGCATAAGAAAGTAATCAATGCGATAAAGTAAATTAAGAAAGATGTATGATATACCTCCCGACATCTGCTCGCGGTTCAGACCTGACACGCGCAGGAGAGCATCGGAAATCCATTTTCTGTAATATTTTGTAAGTGCTGCTGATTCATCAGTTGTGTAATACTCAACCTTTGCCTCTGCATTTATGAGTGTTTTAAACTCAGAAAGTAATACATCATCCTGCTTATCTGCTCTTGTTGCAAGTTCCTTTAAAGAATAGTATAACTTATTAGGTGAACAGTCAAGTACACTCGAGTCAAACTTAATCACAATTTTGTTGTCCTTAATAGCAAACCTTGTGTAGTACAAGGAATAGTTTAATTCCATCAGCCTTCTGAAAACTGCAACGTTTGTCTTCTCATATCCTGCTATTATTGCCATCGCAGAAACTTTCTTGCCGTCTGAATAACCGCGGATTTCTTTCGAGCCCTGCAGAAACTGGAATGTAAGCATTCCGTTTTCAAGT